>JAJFFR010000045.1 GCA_021776555.1 Robiginitomaculum sp. | reverse complement strand
AGCCAAACCTACACCACTTACCTCATGCTGAGGTGCGACCAACGGGAGCCTCGAAGCATCGGCAAGCGATGCAATCTGGATCTAATTGGCCAATCAACTGGCTGTTAATGCTCTGCTGGCACAAGTGGCGCATTGGTTTTGTGAGGCTCGAATGATTTCCCAACTGGTATTGCTGTTGTTTCCGTTGTTGATGTTTGTTGCGGCGTGGCGCGACATGGTTTCGATGACCATTCCCAATTGGATATCGCTTACGCTGTTTGGTTTGTTTTTATTGGCTGCGCCGTTGATCGGTCTGTCGTGGGGCGAATTTGGGTTGCATATGGCAGTTGGGTTTGGGGCGTTAGCCTTGACCATCACCATGTTTGCTTTGGGTTGGATTGGCGGTGGGGATGCCAAATTGTTCGCTGCGGCTGCCCTTTGGATGGGGTGGCCTGATGTGTTGGCCTATACAGTGGTTTCGGCGCTGGCGGGCGGAGTGTTAACGGTTTTGCTCATTTTGGCCCGAAAAACCGCGTTGCCACCGGTACTTTACACCAAAAAATGGTCCGCTAATCTGCTAAAAAAGGGTGGAGATGTACCTTATGGGATAGCGCTATGTGCTGGTGCATTATACCTTTTTCCCCAGTCTTCGTTGTTTTTGCGGGTTATTTCCTGACTTTTTAAGCAAATGATGAATTCAAATCGCCCAAGGTTGGGTTTTGTTAACCATGCTTTGAGAACTTTCAGTCCACTTTGCACCAACGTGCAAGTAATGGTGGGAGTTTGTCTCAATGGGAATTGCCAAAATAGCAGTATTGATCATTGCAGCGATCGCTGCGATTGCCGCTGCGTTTTTGGTCCGTGGTATTTCCAGCGGCCCAAGCGCAGAACCTGTTGCCATTGTGGAGCCAACTGTCATTGAAGAGCCAACCGATTTGGTTCTGGTGGCCAATGCCGATATGGAAGTGGGACAGCGAGTGGAACCGGCCGATCTAGCATGGCTGGAATGGCCAGAAAAAGCCCTGAACCCGAGCTATCTGACCCAAGGTAAAAACCCGAGCGCATTAGAAGACTATGCAGGCTCCATCGCCCGGGTGCGTATCTCAAAGAATGAACCGGTCAATGAACGCAAATTGATCAATGCTGGTGATGCCGGCTTTATGGCGGCAGTTCTGGCCCCTGGAATGCGGGCCGTGGCGGTTGAAATTTCGGTGGAAACTGGAGCTGGAGGTTTTATCCTGCCCAATGACCGGGTGGATATTATCTTGACCCGCGAGATTGAAATCATTTCGGGTTCGGAAATTACCACCACATTTGTCAGCCAGACCATCTTCAAGAATGTACGGGTTTTGGCCATCGACCAGACATTTCGTGAAGTAGATGACGAGCAGGTCGTGGTGGGTTCCACCGCTACCCTCGAGCTAAACGGCGCTGATTCTGAAATGCTGGCCCGGGCCGATGCTTCTGGAGATATTTCGCTGGCCTTACGTAGCGTGGCCGATATGTCGTTGACCGTGGATGGTGCCTCGCGCTCCACCGGTTTTGAAAGCGGCGACAGCTCACAAATCCAAGTGTACCGATATGGTAAAAAATCCCAAGTAGGCATGCAATGAGAATTAGGTTGAACCCATATTTGCGTCTGCTGTCTTGCTTGTTGGGTAGCTTGATTGTCGGCTTTGGCGCGCCAGTTGCGGCCAATGAAGCCAATTTAATGCAAGTCAAGATCAGCTCGGGCGGAAATGGCCCTGTCTCAAAATCATTGAACCTGCCTTTGAACAAAGCTGCCGTCATTGAATTGCCCGAAGACGCCCGTGACGTTTTGGTTTCCAACCCAGATATTGTCGATGCGGTCATTCGCACGCCCAGACGGGTTTATATTCTGGGCATTGAGATGGGTCAGGCCAACGTCTTCTTCTTTCGGGCCGATGGTACACAATTGCTCAACCTTGAAATTACCGTGGCCGAGGATGTTCGAGGCTTACAAGATGCGATCGCTCGTTTGTTGCCGCAAACCCGGATCAAAATCGATGCGATGCGCGACAGTTTGATCTTGTCTGGGACAGCACCCAACGCTGGGCAGGCTGCCTCTGCTTTGCGCATCGCCCGAACCTATGTCGACGATCCCGAAGATGTGATTACCATGATCAATATCACCGGTAAGGATCAGGTGATGCTCAAAGTTCGCGTGGTCGAGATGCAGCGCACCCTGACCAAGCAATTGGGCATTGATCTAGGCGTAGCCGGACGGATCAATGAAGTCGGCGTATCCTTGGCCAATCCAGCTCAGTTTTCACTGGCGGGTCGTTTCTTGGGTGGTGCCGCCCCAACCGTCGGGCTGGCCTATACCAACCCGGCAACCGCCTTTACCAGTGGCGTTACTAGTGTAACCAGTGGGATACGGGCGTTGGAGCGGGTTGGCTTGATCCGGACACTGGCCGAACCAAACTTGACCGCGATCACCGGCGAAGCAGCTAACTTTCTGGCCGGCGGGGAGTTTCCGGTACCGACCGGGCGCGACCGGGATGGCAATATCACCATCGAATACAAAAAATTTGGTGTGGCGCTTGGCTTTACACCTCTCGTGGTCAGTGAGGGACGTATTTCGCTTCGGCTCTCGACCGAAGTATCAGAGCTGACCAATCAAGGCGCGCTGATCCTTTCCTCGCAACCGATTGTTGATGATACCGGCGCGATTATTGGCACGGTCGATGGTTTGACCTTACCAGCCTTAAAAGTACGCAAAGCAGAAAGCACGGTTGAATTGCCTTCGGGTGGTTCGATGGTCATTGCTGGTTTGATCCAACAACAGACCAAAGAGGCGCTGGAGGGTATTCCCGGCGCCAAGGATATTCCGATTCTGGGTGCATTATTTCGCTCTCGGGATTTCCTGAATGATGAAACGGAATTGGTGATTGTGGTCACGCCATATCTGGTTGACCCGGCTCACCCAGAAAGCTTTGCGACACCGGGCGATGGCTACGAATCGGTTAGTGATCTGTCATCGCTGCTGTTGGGTCGTTTGAACAAGGTATATCTGGCACCGGGTGCTGAAACCGAAGGCAAAAGCTGGACTGGCCCGTTGGGCTACAGTCTGGACTAGGGGGTGGATATGGAAATTTCATTGCGACGTTCTGCCTTGATTGCCGGCGCTTTGTTGTTGGTTGGTTGTGCAGTTCACCCGACCCAACCCGTTTGGCAATTGCCCGGTGAGCGACATAAAATCACCGTTAAAGAAACCAGCGACCGCATGAATTTAGTGTTGGAGCCGGGTGATGCCGGTTTGTCCTTAGCTCACAAAAGCACCATTTTGGCCTTTGCGCGGGCCTATCGCGATCATGGTCATGGACCGGTGGCCATTTCGATCCCGGCGGGTTCTGCCAACGCGCAAGTGGCGGTTCGTGCAGCAGCGCAAACCCGTGAAATTCTTTATGACGATGGCTTGGCTTGGGCGCAAATGGTCGGGGGGCATTATGAAGCCCGGGGCCAAACCACGCCGCCGGTAATTTTGAGCTTTCGCCGCTACACTGCTTCGGCAGAAGGATGCAGTGTAGCTCGAGAAAACTTGTCCCATAATTATGGCAATACAACCTCGGCTAATTTTGGTTGCTTTTTGGCAGTGAACACCGCTGCGATGATCGCAGATCCATATGATCTGGTTGCGCCACAAGAGATGACACCTCCGTCGGCCGAGCGCCGTATGGCTACGTATGATCTGTATGTGGCCGGAGAGAGCACAGGAACCGAACGCACTTCTGATGAAGAAGGAAGCGTGAGTGATGTGGTGGATTAGAAACGAGATATGACCCAGAACCCGAAGAAATCGGAAACAGGTAAATGAGCCAGACGTTTGATGCAAAAGACCAACTCAATCCGGCTGACGCCTTTGCTGTGCCCGGTGGTGAGTGGGATCTAGGTCCAGATGCGCCAGCTCCAGCTCCGGCCCCAGACATGGGCGTTGGCGAACTAGCGCCGGGTACCGTGTTTGGTTCGGGCGCAAGCCCTGCTGCGCCATTGCCACCTCTGAGCGCGCCACCTGCGGCGCATTTACCGCCGATGGAAAGCAGCGCCTATGTCAGTGCGCCGCAAAGCCCCATGGGCGATACCTATGCCGACCCAGATGAAACGCTGGCTGCGGTTCCCAGAATAACTATTGCTGCCTTTTGCGAACGCCCGGAAACGGCGCAAATGATTGAGCAAACCGGTAATGACCGGCGGCTATCACGGGCGCATATCAGTGTCACGATGGGCGGACTACCTGCAGCGATTGAGCACTATCACGATGAAGGCACGCCCAATCTGATTCTGATCGAATCGGGTATGCGCGGCCGGGGTCTGTTCACGCAATTGGATGAACTAGCCAATGTCTGTGATGCAGGCACCAAAGTTGTGGTCATTGGTGCGGCGAATGATATCTCGCTATATCGGGAATTGATCCGGCGCGGCATTAGCGAATATCTGGTACCACCTTTGGTTCCCATGCAAATGGTTCGGACCATTTCAGGTTTATTTGCCGACCCCGACAAGCCGTTTGTTGGCAAGGTTACTGCTTTTATTGGGGCGAAAGGCGGGGTCGGTTCCTCGACTTTGGCACATAATTTGGCTTGGCAGATCGCTGAGAGTTGTTTGGTCGATACCAGTATTTTAGATCTGGATTTGTCGTTTGGCACAGCGGGTCTCGATTTTAATCAGGATTCCATGCAAGGGATTGGCGATGCATTGTCCGAGCCGGATCGGGTGGATGATGTGCTACTTGAACGGTTGATGATCAATTGTACGGAACGGCTGTCCTTGTTCACCGCTCCTGCGACATTGGAGCGCGAATGGGAATTAAGCGCCGCTTCTTATGAAACGGTGATTTCCGAAGTGCGCTCAACGGTGCCCCATATAATTTTGGATCTGCCGCACACTTGGTCAACGTGGGTCAAGAACACGTTGTTGTTGGCCGATGAGGTAATTATTGTCGCTTCCCCGGATCTGGCATGCTTGCGTAATGCCAAAAACCTCTATGATTTGTTACGATCTCGCCGAGCCAATGATTTCCCACCAAAAATCATTGTCAATCAGGTCGGCGTACCCAAACGCCCGGAAATATCGGTCAAGGATTTTGCCGAGGCCTTGGGCGCGGAACCCACCTTGGTTTTGCCGTTTGAACCAGAATTATTTGGTCAGGCCACCAATAATGGACAGATGCTTTCCGAGGTCAATGAAGCTTCAAAAGCCGTATCGGGCATCCAGTCACTGGCAACGTTGTTGTCCGGAAAAGAAATTCAAAGCACGAAGAAGCAAAGCCTGATTAGCAAATTATTGCGACGCGGCTAGGGCAGGGTTGAAGAACAGATGTTTGGGAAACGTGTAGTAGATTCAGGCGGGGCGAAACCAAAACCAGCTCCAGCTGCGCCACAATTGCCGGTGGTTACCGATGATGAGGATGGTCAAGCGCCTGCCAAATCAGCCAGTGCCCCACCGGCCAGCATTGCCCCGGCCAAGCCAGCTAAGCAGGCAATGGCTCACCCTGATACGGCCCCACAACGTTCTGAAGAATACTATACCATCAAGACCACCATTTTTAATGCACTGATCGACACGATTGATTTGGGACAATTGGCCCAGCTCGACAATGACAGTGCAGCCGAAGAAATTCGCGACATCGTAACCGAGATTATCTCGATCAAAAATGTCGTAATGTCGATTGCCGAACAAGAAGCCTTGTTACAAGACATCTGTAATGACGTGCTGGGCTTTGGACCGCTGGAACCATTACTGGCCCGCGATGATATTTCCGACATCATGGTCAATGGCGCTGACGCGGTCTTTATCGAGGTGTCGGGCAAGATCGAAAAAACCGGCGTCCGGTTTCGCGATAATGGGCAGTTGATGAATATCTGCCAGCGCATTGTGAGCCAAGTGGGTCGTCGGGTCGATGAAGCCAGCCCGATCTGTGATGCGCGCTTAATGGATGGCTCGCGGGTCAATGTGATCGCGCCGCCTTTGGCCTTGGATGGGCCAACCTTGACCATTCGGAAGTTCAAAAAAGATAAACTGACCTTAGAAAACTTGGTTGATTTCAAATCAATCACCCCAGAAGGCGCCAAAGTGTTGGGCATTATCGGCGCGTCAAGATGTAATGTGTTGATCTCTGGCGGTACTGGTTCTGGCAAGACGACTTTGCTCAACTGCATGACCGGCTATATTGAGCCTGATGAGCGGGTGATCACCTGCGAAGATGCCGCCGAGCTACAATTGCAACAGCCGCATGTGGTGCGTCTGGAAACCCGCCCACCCAATCTCGAAGGCACCGGCATGGTGACCATGACTGATCTGGTCAAAAACTGTTTGCGGATGCGCCCGGAACGGATCATCGTCGGCGAGGTGCGGGGCATGGAAGCATTTGATTTGCTGCAAGCCATGAATACCGGTCATGATGGCTCGATGGGTACGGTTCATGCCAACAGTCCGCGCGAATCCCTGTCTCGGCTTGAATCAATGATCACCATGGGCGGTTTTAATCTGCCGTCACGCACCATTCGCGAAATGATTGCTGGCTCGATTGATGTGGTGATCCAAGCGGCACGTTTGCGCGACGGCTCACGTAAGATCACCCACGTAACCGAGGTGCTGGGCATGGAAGGTGAAGTGATCATTACCCAAGATATTTTCTTGTATGAGATCGAAGGCGAAGACGCCGATGGGAACATTACTGGCCGGCATATTTCTACCGGCATTGCGCGGCCCAACTTTTGGGATCGGGCTAGATATTATGGTCTAGAATCTGAACTAGCGACCGCGCTGGACGCTTCGGAAGCCTAGAGGAGGTCGAAATGGGTGACATGACCACGATCCTGATTGCCGTACTGGCTTTTGTCAGCGTAGCTGGAATCGGCTGGGTATTCGCCGGTGGTGATGGCAACAAGGTCAGCACCAAGCGGGTAAAGACCTTTAGTGATACCGGCCTAAAGCGTGGCAAAAAGCGGGTTTCAGCATTGGATGTGTCCAATAACCGGCGTAAGCAGGTGCAGGAAACCCTAAAAGACCTCGAACAACACCAAAAAGAGCAACGCAAAAAAACAGTCACATTAAAATCGCAAATTCAACAGGCTGGCTTGAACTGGTCGCCCACCGGGTTTTGGATTGGCTCGCTGGTATTGGGTATTTGCGTTTTCTTACTGATGTTTGTGATGGGCCGCCCACCGATGATTGCGCTGGGCCTCGGTGTCGGAGCGGGCATTGGCATGCCGCGCTGGGTATTGGGTTTTATTCGCAAACGTCGGGCAAAAAAATTCTCACAAGAATTCGCCAATGCCATCGATATTATCGTGCGCGGAGTGAAATCCGGTTTGCCACTAAACGAGTGTTTGCAAATCATTGCTCGCGAATCTCCGGCCCCGGTTGGTCCGGAGTTTCAAAAATTGATCGAGGGACAAACCGTTGGGGTCGATTTACCGGCCGGGTTGGCCAAAATGTACAACCGGATGCCATTATCCGAGCTGAACTTTTTTGCCATTGTACTGACTATTCAGCAAAAGACTGGTGGTAACCTGGCCGAGGCGTTGGAGAACCTAACGACCGTGCTTCGTGCGCGCAAAATGATGCGTGAAAAAATTCAAGCTATGTCATCCGAAGCCAAGGCGTCATCGATGATTATCGGCTCATTGCCGCCATTTGTGATGGGTGTGGTTTATGTCACCACGCCAGCTTATATGGCGTTGATGTTCACCGAGACCAATGGGCAGCTCATGCTGGCTGGCGGCATGTTCTGGATGGCTTCGGGTATTTTTGTGATGAGCAAAATGATCAATTTCAACATTTAGGAATTTTGGGTAGAGGCACATGGATTTTTCACTCAAAATGCTGGTCGACCCGGAATTCATGGTCACGGTTTTTGCTGCCATTATTACCTTTGCAACGGTAATGACTCTGATCAGCCCGATGTTCAGTGGTTCAAAATTTGCCGGGCGATTGAAATCAGTCGCCACAAGGCGTGAACAATTACGCAAGCAAAACCGGGCCGCCATTGAGAAAAAAGGTAATTTACGCGGTGAATCCAAAGGATTTATGACCGACGTGGTGGGCAAGCTTAATCTGGCCACTTTGCTCGAAGACTCAGCCCTACAACAACGCCTGATGCAGGCAGGCTTGCGCGGCCAAGGTCCGATCATGACCTTTTACTTTTTTCGATTGGTTGCCCCGATTGCCTTGTTTATTTTTTCACTGGCCTATTTGTTTTTCTTCAATGATTTTGGCAAACCACCGATGGTCCGGGTCGCGTTGGCAACAGGCATGATGTTGCTTGGTTATTATGCGCCGGGCATTTACGTCAACAACATTGCCGCCAAACGCCGCGAATCGATCATGAAGGCCTTTCCTGATGCGCTTGATCTATTGCTGATCTGCGTCGAGGCCGGAATGTCGATCGAAGCGGCCTTTGGCAAGGTCGCGTCCGAAGTGGGCACCAGCTCCATCGAACTGGCCGAAGAAATGTCGCTGACCACGGCCGAGCTGTCCTATTTGCAGGAACGCAGGCAAGCCTATGAAAATTTAGCCAAGCGGACCAATCACCCTGGCGTGAAAGCGGTGGCAACGTCACTGATCCAAGCCGAAAAATACGGTACGCCTTTGGGTGCCTCATTACGTATTATGGCCAAGGAAAATCGCGAAATGCGAATGGCAGCCGCCGAGAAAAAAGCGGCGTCTCTGCCAGCCAAACTAACCGTGCCGATGATTATCTTCTTCCTGCCGGTTTTGTTCGTCGTGGTGCTGGGTCCGGCCATCATCAAGTTTCAGCAATTGGGCAATTAGAGAAATTCAGGGTGCAAATTTTGACGCAGGTTACCCCTCATCCCGACCTTCTGCCTCCTTCGAGAGCCTCAGGATGAGGTGGGAGAAGGGGCGAGCGCATAGGGTTAGCCGTATCCTGCAAAACCCCGAATTGAATTCCCTCTCCTGATGGGAGAGGGCGGGGGTGAGGGGTACTTGGTGAAATAACCACACCCTCATCCTGAGATGCTGCGGAGCAGCCCCGAAGGATCGGCCAAGGGTACGCACTCTCATTGTCATTTTGTATTGTCACTTTTTCTGCCAACCTGACACTCCAAGTACCGTCCGGGTACACTCATTGGCAAACCGGTGACAGATAACTGACAATCAGGACACAAACATTGACACTGTTTCACAATGGGAACCTGAGGATAAATGGCCGATATCCCCGAGTCGAAGCCGTGTTTTACAATTAAGGTGGAACTCGTGGAAACTTTCCCGATTTCGGCTCTTTGAGAAGGTAAATATCGCAAAATTCCATGTAAACACGGCTTTTGTGCAACTGTTCTTGCCAACCATTCTGCAAATTATGCTGGTGGAATACTGGTCATAAAGCTGACCGACATGCTTTATCACCCGCAGGAAAGGCAATCGCGTTTTTCGAATAGTCGAGTTTACCCGATTTATGCAGTCCGTCGAAGTTCCGTAACCGCCAATGCGAGCCAACCGATTAGCAGGGCGATCCCGCCAGCTGGGGCCAAGCCAATTACGTACAGACCCGGCGCAAATACGAACAAAGCCATGGCGCTGGCAAACAGGACGCCGCCGATGAGAAACAGTCCAGCCGCTAGCTTGGCGTGGCGGGACAAGGCGATGAGAGCGGCCATGGCGTGTAACACCAAAATCAGCCCGCCGGTGTTCAACCGTCCGGCGGCGATATCGTCACTGGCTCCATGAGCGCCCATCGAGAGCATGAGAACGCCAAGCGCCCCAGACAAAGCGGCGGTAACACCAATGATGCGGGAGGGATCAATCGCCACGAAGCGCGGTCCATGCTTGCGGGCGGGTGATCATCGATTTGACAAACGCCACGTTTTCGCGAGCCACGCCTTCGGGCATGTCCATCGCGGCCAGTTTTTCAGCTTCCTCGAACCGTCCTTGCAAGCCAAGTACTAGGGCCAAATTTTGGCGGACCTGCGCATCGGCGGTGCCGAGGTTGACGGCGCGTCGCAACCAGCTTTCAGCGGTTTTCGGATCGCCTTGTAGCGCGTAACTGATGCCGATATTCGACAAAATTTTCGGGTCATTCGGGCGCAAGGCCAGCGCCCGGTTAAAAGTTTGCAAGGCCAATTGATGACGGTCGCTTTGATCATAAGCTACGCCCAAAGCTGACAGAACAGTTGCGTCATTTGGGGCTTGTTTCAAAGCAGCTTGAAGGAATGAAATGGCACTGTCAGCATGACCATCTTCGATTAAAGCCTGACCAGTGACCAACAATATATCGCGGTCATCAGGAAATAACGCCAATGCTTGATTGCCGATGGCAGCGGCGCGGCTGGGATTGCCGATGGTGCGAACGATCCGGGCCAGTTTTAACGCGGCTTCACGGTCAGCCGGGTTCAGTTCGTGTTCTTTGGCCCAAAATGCCGCTTGGCTCAAAATATCTTGGCGTTCAATATCGTCGCGCGCTGTTCGGCTGCCCGGCTGGATGCTACGGGTCATCGAGCTGGTCAGGGATACTTCTTCCTCGCTCATCGGCGTGGTGCAAGCGGCCAACCCCAAGGGCAGGGCCGTAAGAAGTAGAAACTTTCGAAGGAAATGACGCATTTGAAAAATCCCGTATATTAACGTGACACAAATCTGCTAAATGGCTGTCAAGATTTCGTTAACGATAACCCTTTCAAGGTACAACAATGCATAATCATTTACTTGAAGACCAAACCCTCGAATGTACGCCGCTTTATCTGCTGACGCCCGATTTGTTGCAGCATTGGTTAAAGATGGCTGATCCTGCAATTGCGATGCAGGTTCGAGCCAACCAGTTTGAAGCTCGTGCTGGTGAAGTGTTTTTTGTGCCGGGCAAGGCAGGGGGCCAAATTGCGCTGGCGGGCCTTGGCGCTTTGGGGACCGAAACGGATATGGCTCGATTGCCTGACGTGCTGGTCGCAGGCCAATATGTTTTGCATTTTGCGCCCGGTGGGCTGGATCGAACTCAGCTGGCGTTTCATTGGCTGCTCGGTTGTTATCGCTTTGAGCCGTACCAGCGCAAAAAGAGCAAACTGCCGCGCTTGTTGGTGGTCGGCGCAGACCGCGACACAGCAATGGCGCAGGCTTCTGCGATCAAGCTAGCGCGGGATCTGATCAATACTCCGGCCAGCGATATGGGCACCGAAGCGCTGGAACAAGCTGTGCGCGACCTTGGCAAGGAGTTTGGAGCCGAAGTGACCAGCATTGTTGGGGATGATTTGCTAAGCCAAAATTACCCGATGATCCATGCCGTTGGCCGAGCCGCAGAACAAGCGCCCAGATTGGTTCATCTAGTTTGGGGCGATGAAGATCACCCAGCCATTTCACTGGTTGGCAAAGGGGTGATCTTCGATACGGGTGGGCTGAATATCAAATCCGGCAATTTCATGAAGCTGATGAAAAAGGATATGGGTGGCGCAGCCAATGCTTTGGCGCTGGCCCAGATGATCATGCAGGGCAATTTGCCGGTGTTCTTGAATGTGTTTCTTCCGATTGTCGACAATGCGATTGCGGGCAATGCCTATCGACCTAGTGATGTTCTGGCTAGCCGGGCTGGCATGTCGGTCGAAATTGACAATACGGACGCCGAGGGGCGGTTGATACTGGCAGATGCCTTGACCCGCGCCGTTGAGGATCAACCAGAATTGTTGATCGATTTTGCAACCTTGACCGGAGCGGCGCGAACGGCGCTAGGACCAGAATTGGCTCCGTTCTACACTGGGGCCGATGATTGGGCCACGCGATTAGAGGCTGCCGCCATCAGTGCCGGTGATCCGGTGTGGCGCATGCCGCTTTGGGCCGGGTATGACAGCATGCTGGATAGCGATATCGCAGATATCTGCCATACGGCATCCAGCCCGATGGCTGGTTCCGTTACTGCCGCGCTGTTCCTGCAACGCTTTGTTGGCGATACGCCTTGGATGCATTTTGATATTTATGGTTGGTCGCCCAAGGACCGGCCCGGACAACCAACCGGTGGTGCAGCCCAAGGCCCGTTGGCGGTTTTTGCCATGTTGAAAGAAAAATATAGTGGATGATGAATAAGTTCGATCCCAGACTGACCCCGGCCCGACCTGATCTGGCCGCAGATTTCTTACAAGGCCAGGTCGAAGCCAAGGCGTTCGTAGCCGGGGAGGCGAACCGGGTTAACCGGCCGGTGGTTGGATTGTACGCAAGCGCCGACGACCAGACTCAATTGCAAACAGAATTGTTGTTTGGCGAAGAGTTTGTGGTCTATGAGCGCAAAAATAAGTGGGCGTGGGGGCAGGCAAATCGAGATGGCTTTGTCGGCTATGTGCGGGCTGATGCGTTGGCGCTGGACCTGCCAAGACCGGACCATTGGGTTTGTGCATTGCGGACCCCGCTGTATCAATGGCCTGACCTAAAAGCGCCGGTTAACGGGTTTTTACATCAAAATTCGTTGGTGTCGGTGCTGGGTCAGGATGATCATTATGTCGATACCGGCGTCGGTTGGGTGCATGTGGGCGATCTCAAGCCGGAAGGAAATTGGCGGCCTGATTTTGTGCAAACCGCTTTGGCCTATCTACATACGCCTTACGTTTGGGGTGGACGCAGCAGTATCGGGCTGGACTGCTCGGCTTTGGTGCAAAATGCTCTGATGGCGGCGGGCCAGCCTTGCTTGCGTGATTCGGATATGCAGGAAGCCTCTTTGGGCGCTAAGGTTGAGCTGGCGGATGATCTATCCAATTTGCGCCGTGGTGATCTGCTCTTTTGGAAGGGCCATGTGGGTTTGCTGGTCGATGTCAAAACTTTGCTGCATGCCAATGCCCACCACATGGCGACGGCCGCAGAACCCGTTGCAGGGGCGATTGAGCGCATAAAAAAAACCGCCGGACCGGTGCAATCGGTCCGACGGCTTGATGCGGTTAAAAATTGATCGCTTGTTTACTGATCACCGCCAGTGATTTCATCGAGCGCCTCAGTGCCAGCTTGATCGACAGCTGCCTCGTGTGTCGGGTCAGTACCAGACACATTGGGTAATGAATTCAGCAGATCAGCTGCACCGTCTGCAGCCGCTTCCGAGCTAGCAATTGCTGCAGTTTCGATGTCCTGGGCAGCATCGCCAACCATGTCAGCGGCAGCTTCAACAATTTCTTCTACGGGGGCAACAAACACCGGCAGATCCAAAGGCGCATCACTTTTTGAGCGAATCCATGCTAGCAAGTTGGCCCGATCTTTGGGTTTTTTGATCCCGGCGAACGACATTGCTGTTCCGGGCACCAGTTCTTTGGGCTTGGCCAAAAACTGGTTCATCGTTTCAAAGTCCCAAGTCAGACCTGACCCGCTCATCGCAGACGAAAATCCAAATCCGTCAGCACCCGCCGCAGCGCGGCCCATGACGTTCCACAAATTTGGTCCTGTCTTGTTAGCTCCACCATTGTCAAAGGTGTGACAAGCGGCGCACTTCTTGGCGACCCGCTCACCAGAACTGAGACTGGCGCTGGCTAGCAATTCAGCCAAACTGATCTCTTTGACCACTTCAACGGGGCCAGCATCTGTTCCCGTAGAACCCGTAACTTCAACTGCATAGCCCGGATGATCCGGAATATGCGGATGCACCAGCGTATGGCTCAGTTCCCGAACACCGAATATGACCAAAGCTGTTGCCAAAACAGCTCCAAAAATCTTGTTTAACAATAGACCGTCCACTTGGCGCCACCCTTAATTTGTTTCTGGTCGCATGCCCAGCGACGCGACCGACTCAACTGCTGTTTTACATGACAAAAAGCCAAGTACAAGCCGCCGGGCCTCATTGTTATGCTTCCGCGCCGCGTAAAGACTATTGCCAAGGCCGGGAACTGCCCGGATAACCCCTATATGAAGACCCGTATCGTCATACCGGCCCGCATGGCCTCCACCCGTTTGCCGGGTAAACCTTTGGCCGATATTGGCGGGGTGCCAATGATCTTACGGGTGGCGACAGCTGCGAGGCAGGCCGGGTTTGGCGAGCCGTTGATTGCCGCTGGTGATCCCAAAATTTTTGAATGTGCCGATCGGTCCGGGTTTGATGCGGTGCTGACTCCAGCTGATCTTCCATCGGGAACCGACCGGGTGCAGGCCGCCCTGAATATTGCAGATAATGCACAGCCAAGTGAATCATTCGAT
>JAJFFR010000044.1 GCA_021776555.1 Robiginitomaculum sp. | reverse complement strand
CATCGGGACTTCCACTCCACTTTGCGAGTACAGCTTCAACTTGTTGCGTAAGGTACGGATGGAGATGCCCAAAATGTTGGCAGCATGGGTGCGATTGCCCATGCAATGTTCCAGCGTGTCCAGAATAAGCCCCTGCTCGACCGAAGCAACGGTTTGGCCCACATGTGAAATCGCATCGCTGATCATGGCTGGTGCCACCAATCCACCACCCATTCCATCCTGCGGTGCATCCGAGAATTTGGAACCATCTGGGGCGCGCATTGCACCGGCATCGATCACCTCATCGGAGGCCAACAACACTGCGCGGTGCATGGCATTTTCTAGTTCACGCACATTACCCGGCCACTCGCGGTTCAAGATCGAATGGCGCGCCGCTTCGGACAATGGCTTTACTGACATGCCGTTAGCGGCCGAGTATTTATTAATGAAATGTTCTGCCAGCGGGATCATATCGGCAGGACGGTCCCGAAGCGCTGGCAATTTCAGATTGACCACATTTAAGCGAAACAACAGATCTTCACGGAAATCACCGTCCCGAACCGACTTTGTCAAATCCCGATTTGAAGTGGCTAGAATTCGGATATCAACCTTGACCGGCTTGGTTCCGCCAACCCGATCAATTTCTCGTTCCTGAATGGCCCGCAACAGTTTGGCCTGTAATCGGGCATCCATTTCTGAAATCTCGTCGAGCAGCAGTGTACCACCGTCAGCTTCTTCAAACTTACCAATTCGACGAGCAATCGCACCGGTAAACGCGCCCTTTTCATGGCCGAATAACTCTGATTCCAGCAGGTTTTCCGGTATCGCCGCACAATTGATCGAAATAAATGGCTGCGTGGAACGTTTTGACTTGGCGTGAACATGGCGCGCCATCACTTCCTTACCAGAACCAGACTCGCCGGTGATCAAGATCGACGCATTGGCTGGAGCAATCTGTTCAGCAAAGGCCACCACGGTTCTCATGGCTGGATCCCGAGCCAGCATGGAATTATCATCCTCAGCCACTGAAGCCAGAACGGCTGCAATCAGTTCTGCATCCGGCGGCAGAGGAATAAATTCACGCGCTCCGGCACGAATGGCTGATGCTGCCTCATCCGGTGAAGCCGAAATACCGCAGGCGACGATCGGGATATGAATTCGTTCGTCTTGCAGTGATTGGATCAGTTGGGCGATGTCGACCTCGATATCGACAAGTAACATGTCTGCACCCTGCCCGGCGCGCAATGCCTTTAGTGCAGCCTCAGCATGATCGACTTGAACCACTTTGGCCCCGCGATCCATGGCGATCTTGGTTGCTTCGGAAAGTTGGCCGCTTAAGCCTCCGATTATCAATACGCGCATAATCTTCTCCTTGTTCGCTTGGTTCGGTGGTCTGGATCAACCGGCATCATCTGCTTTAATGATTTCAGTCATGGTTACGCCTAGACGTTCGTCGATCACTACGACCTCACCACGAGCCACCAGACGGCTGTTCACATAAATATCAATGGCTTCGCCAACTTTTCGATCCAGCTCTAGGACCGACCCAGCCGACAATTGCAATAACTGATTGACGTCTAACTTAGTTTTTCCAAGCACGGCCGAGATATTAACCGGAACATCAAATACCGGCTCCAGATCTGCCGCAACTTTGGTTTCTTCCTCTTCCGCCGCCATCGCGGGCGGTGCCTCCGACGCAGCACCTGCTGTCGGATCTGGGGCTTCTTGCATTGCATCTGTACCTTCGAATTCAGGAAGATCCAACTTGCTTTCTTCGTCAGACATTGCTGTCTCCTTGCGTAGGTTTCTCGGTTTCTGGGTCAGGAGCTAGAACAGACCCACTTGAAGCCGACCAGTTTGAAATTTCGGTTTCGATCCGCTTGGCAATTTCGTCTGGATCAAATTTGATCTCACCATCGCACCATTCCAGCGCAACAGAACCGGCTGCCAGCTCCGACTTCCCTTCGACGCGAACACTGCCCGCGAACTCTACGTCATCAACAATGCCTTGAATTTCCGTCTCAAGTTTTTCAACCAAATTTGTAGGTACGCTTAAGGTAATTCGAGGGCTTCCACGCAACCCATCCAAAGTCTGTCGGACAACGTTTTCAACCTGTTCAAACTCAAACTGATCCAAGGCAATTCCGGCAATTTTTCGGGCAATTACAACGGTAAGGTCTACCGCATCCTGTTGGCATTTTTCGGTAATGGTCTGGGTTGTGCTTAATATCTCGCGAAGCTGCGTTCCGATTTCTTTCAGTTGCACATTGGTCGTTTCTTCGACCTTGACCAACTCATCTTCTTTGCCACGATCAAACGCTTCGGCGACTTGTTTTTCTACTTCGCCCTGAGACACCGCTTTGCGCCAAGAATCCGCATTGCCAATGATGTTTCCATTAGCATCAAACTCGGTATCAAAGTTGAATTTTCGGGTTGGCTCTTGGGTCATCATCAATAAATCAACTCATCATCCGAGCCACCATCAGCCAGCATTATTTCGCCCTTGGCAGATAAATCCTTGGCCGTGTTGACCATCAATTGCTGGGCAGCTTCCACGTCTTTCAACCGCACCGGCCCCATGGCATCCATATCGTCACGTAAAATCTTGGCAGCCCGTTCGGACATGTTGGAAAAGAACAAATCTCGCAATCCTTCGGAAGCACCCTTCAGGCCCAAGCCCAATTTGTCCTTGTCCACTGCACGCAACAAGGTTTGCGCGCCGCCTGGATCGAGTTTTTGTAAATCCTCAAACACGAACATTAACGAACGGATACGTTCTGATGCATCGCGATTTCGTTCTTCCAATGAAGCTAAAAACCGGTTTTCAGTCTGCCGATCGAAGTTATTGAAAATATCTGCCATGATTTCATGGCTGTCGCGTTTGTTGGTGCGGGCCAGATTGGACATAAATTCGCGGCGCAAGGTCGACTCAATCTCGGCCAAGATATCACGCTGCACCGGTTCCATACGCAGCATACGCATCACAACTTCCAGTGAAAACTCTTCGGGCAGCGCGCTTAACACTCGGGCCGCATGATCTGATTTTACTTTGGACAACACCACGGCCACGGTTTGTGGGTATTCGTTCTTTAAGTAGTTCGCCAACACGCCTTCGTTTACATTGCCCAATTTGTCCCAAATGGTTCGGCCAGCCGGACCACGGATTTCTTCCATGACTGAATCGACTTTATCGTCAGAAAGAAACGTGTTGAGCAATCGTTGCGTAGCATCGAAGGAGCCGAGCAAGGAGCCGGTTGAAGACATCTGGCTGACAAAATCAACGATTAGTTTTTCGACGGCTGAGGCAGTAATCGACCCCAAATTTGACATGGCTTGCGAGACCTCTTTGATCTCCTCATCATCCATCAATTCCCATAATTTGTGGTTTTCTTCGCCCAAGGCCAACAAGATGATGGCGGCCTTTTCCGAGCCAGCCAATTGCGTGGCATCATCTACTGCGGGTTTTTTTGCGACTGCTTTTGCCATATCTTACGCCTCGTGCAGCCAAGTTCGTAAAATCGACATCGATTCTTCTGGGTGCGATTCAACAATCCCCGCAACTTTTTTAACCGAAGAGGCTTTGACCTGGCCCTCAATGCGGCTGACATCCAGACCCGGATCTTCAAATCCGCCAAGAGCGTCTGGTGCCGGTAAAGCGGCTTGCCCCGGATTTGCCCCACTAGCACCAGGCAATTGCGGCATAGCTCCACTATTGCCAACACCGGTGGCAACAGCACTGCCTGCGCCGGCAATCGCCAATGCGCCCGGGCCGCCAACCAGTGATCCACCGCCGGAAAACAAAGCGGTAATGAGTGGCCGACCCAAAAAGAGCACCATGACAATGGAGACAATTGCCAATATCCCCAACTCGATCATTCGCATGATATCGTTTTTGTTAAATCCGGGTTTGTCACCATTTTCATCAACCTCCAGTGGGGTTGGTTTTGAAAACCGCAAATTGGTCACTTGAACCTGATCTTTGCGGGCCAGATCAAACCCGACAGCAGATTTAACCAGATTTTCAATCTGAACCATTTCTTCGGTCGTTCTGGGCGCCCAAGTCGGATTGCCGTCGGCGTCAACGCCAGCCACACCATCAACATTGACGGCAATGGAGAGCCGCTTGATCATTCCAGAATGAAAAACCCGTGTGGTTTCAGTTTTGGAGACGCCGTAATTGATGGTTTCCGTGGTGGCTGATGTAATCGAAGATGAACCCGGGTCAGTTGCCGACGCATTGGAAGCACCTGGTACATTCCCCCCCACAGTGACTGCGCCATTTTGGGCTTGGTCCTTGTCATCTGAATTTTGCTCTGAGGTGCTGCTAGAAATAACTACTTGTCCGTCCGGATCAAAAACCGTTGATTTTTCGGTAATTCTATCCCGGTCCAGTTCTACATTGACCTGCACCTCAACCCCGGCTTGGCCAGTGATAGAGGTCAACACATGCCTGATTTTATTACGTAAGGCGTCCTCAATATCAGCGCGTCGACCCGATGTTGCATTGCCTTCGGCATCATCATTGCCATCTGAAAGCACCCGTCCGGTATCATCAATGATCGTCACGCTGCGTGTGGTCAGGCCGGGAACTGCTGAAGCGACAAGATGTTGAATAGCGGTAGTTTGGCGATGGCCAATCGAATTGGTACCCAATTTAATGGTCACGGAGGCTTTGGCTTTTTCCGTTTTGGTCTGAAACAATTGCCGTTCTGGTAACACCAGCAATACCCTTGCGGCCTCCACCCCATCCAATGTGGTGATGGTGCGTTCTAACTCGCCCTGCAAGGCTCGTAATTTGTTTATATTCTGCGTGAACGTCGTCTGTCCCATCGAGTTGGCCTGATCAAAAATGTCATAGCCGATGCTGGCAGAACTAGGCAGATTGTCGGCCGCCAAGGTCATTTTGGCGCTTTGGATTTTATCCCGATCCACAAAAATGGCCGTTCCGCCACTTCGTAGTTCATATTTCACATTCATCTGCTCGAGCCGCGCAGAAATTTCGCCAGCTTCTTTTAGGCTCAGTTCAGTATAGAGCAGGGCTTTATCCGCACGCCCCATTCCAGATGCCATCAATACCAAGGCAATGGTTACACCGGCCGTTATGCCTAATATGGCCACAAGGCGCATGGGTCCCAACCGCGATAATGTCTGCAAAAATGGTTCCACTTGAATTTCCCACCCATCGTCAACCGGCAGAGTTGACCTACTAGGCAGCTTTTTCCCACTTCGTCGTAAACGAGAACTTAAGAAAAGCGGCACAGGCCCATGAAATCACAGTAAAAAGCAACTGAAAGGTAAATAAGGAATTTTGCTTTAACGATTTGGAAACAGGTAGGGCGGGATTTGCGAGGTAAGTTTTAGAGCAAGATCAACCGATTGCTGCCCAATGGGCTAGCAAGATCAACCTGCTCTTGACCCTGCAGGTCATGACCCTTTACCGCCAGATAGTTGCAATACTGGATATCTGCCATATTACGGGTGATAAATCGCAAATGCTCGAGACCGACCGGCAAGACCCGGTAAAAGTCAAAACCCAGTTCATTCAAAAACTGAAAAGTATCTTCAATGGACTCACCACTTTCGATCCAAGCAAAGGAGTACTCGAACAAAATGGCACATTGTTGGCTGCTTTGGAGCAATTTCCGGCCACCGCGCATCACGCCAGCTTCGTGACCTTCTGTATCAATTTTCAGAAAAACATTTCGGACATCAACCTCCTGGGGGTCCATGACCTCATCGAGATTACGTAAGGGTACGGTAATTTCCTGCATGGCCGCCTGAAACTGGCTGGTCATTAACTTGCGAGGCGATAGTGATGAAGTCTCGTGATGAACAGGATGCACATGAAACGAAACTTCGCCGGTACCAGCTTCATCCAGTGCCATCCGGTGCAGGCTAGTTTTTGACCCGGCGTTCAAGCAAGATTGCAGTTCAGGAATAATTTGCGGATTAGGTTCAAACGCCTGTAGCGGCAGGTCAGGATTAAACTGCAACGCACGCTCTGAAAAAATTCCGCGATTGGCACCAATATCCAAAAATAGGGACAAATCGCTGTTCAAAAAATGATCAGCACACAAATACTCACCATTGGTGGTTGGATCCCCATTGCCGAACCCATTGGCGAATTGCCAATCCCGTTCCTGTTCTCTTAGAGCCAGAAAAGTCGACAATTCCATTGGATGCACTCCACTGCTGTTGGTTAAACAACTTGTGCATGTCGAATTATGAATAATTTTGAAACAGTGGAGGCCGACTTTGGATCAACCGTACAAATTTATCGATATTCCTGCACCCGTGTGGCGCGCAAGCCAGCCAGACCGTACCGATCAATCGATTGTTGCCAGCCGAGAAACTCCTCG
The DNA here is from genome assembly GCA_021776555.1 of Robiginitomaculum sp. Lineage (GTDB taxonomy): Bacteria > Pseudomonadota > Alphaproteobacteria > Caulobacterales > Maricaulaceae > Robiginitomaculum_B. Next base: position 2,563 of record JAJFFR010000044.1, on the reverse strand, counting down.
ACCGTCAACCGATACCGTTCGCAGGCATCATCTAAGGTCAACAATCCACCACGTACCGCAGCGACAACTTCAGCCTTGCGCCGGATCACCCAGCGCCGCGTGGTTGGTTTGGGAAGATCAGCCAATGTTAGTGGAGCGCCATCCGGCCCCAAAACCATCGTTTCGCGCTCTTTGCGTGCGTATCCCATATCACCCATCCCTTTTATTGTTTTTATTATTCGGGCAAAGCCCCTTGGTTGGATGAACCTTACCCACAAGGTTTGAACATCTGACGAAGGAAGCTGGTAAAATTGCCTGTAACATCATCAATCAATTTTTAGGAAAATGCCGCCCGGATTTCACAACACATCCGGGCGAACTATCCTAATCCCCTAAATTATCGTTTGATCCGGATCAGCTCATCGAGCATCTCATCGGCTGTGGTGATGATTTTTGATGAAGCTGAATAGGCCCGTTGCACCGAGATCAAATCGGTAAACTCCTGAGCCAAATCAACGTTGGAACCTTCCAAGGCCTGCGCCGATAACGTGCCAGCAGAAATGCCTGCTTCGCGTAAATTTAAGGAGCCAGCCACGGAGGTTGCTCTGAATGCGTCACCATTTGCGGCAATCAAACCATTTGGGTTGATAAAGGTAGCCAGCGGGATCTGATAAATCTTTCGAGAAATGCCATTATTGAAATTGGCGGATAGAAAGCCTTTGGCATCCACCGTCACCCCAATCAACTCGCCAAACGGAGAACCGTCGACACTGGCCGTCTCTAAAATGGAAGCCGCTTCAAATTGGGTCAGGCCACCAATACCATTATTGCCGCTTAGATCAAAATTCAACGTCTGTGCAGCAATACCCTCGGCTGTGCCCCATTTTATTGCACCGGCAGCTGGCGCACCGGAATCAGAGGCTAAAATGGAAATGCTGGTTGGGAAAGTTGAGTTGACGGTATCCAACGTGCCGTCCGCATTAAATACCACTTGTCCTGTAGCCAACTGCCCATCGACCAGACCTGCACCTACATCCACATCGGTTACCGGTGTGGAGTACAGTTCAACATTCCAAGTATTAGGCGCTGTTGCGTCTTTCAAGAAAGCCATGTTCAAACTGCGTACATTGCCTTGCGAGTCATATACTTGACCAATACGTTCAAAGTCAGCCGTGACCGCACCAGAAGCCATATTAGTCGCGCTGGCGGTTGGTACATACGTAGCAGCAGCTGTTGAAATGGTTTGTCCTGCCCGCAAATTACCGTTCATAGCGATATTACTTGTGGCAACGGCCGCCCCAGATATCGATCCAATGTTTACGGTTGATAATGCAACGGTATCGGTCGGGTTGGTGACAAACGTACCATCAGTTTGGGCGCGCCAACCTTGCAGATACAAACCAGATGCATTGCGCAAATTCCCTTCGGCATCGGGAGAAAAAGAACCAGACCGGCTAAATTGCAAATCCGGTGTTACACCCGATGGTGTAATATCGGAAGTTACCGCAAAGAAACCTTTGCCAGAAATCGCCAGATCGGTGTTAGAGGATGAAGACTGAATCAGCCCTTGTTCAGAGACCAACCGGCGACCTTCGACGGACACACCACCGCCACCACTTAGTACAACCGGTGTTTCTGAAGTCACCAGCGAGGAAAAATCCGACCGGGTTCGCTTGTACCCAATGGTGTTGATATTGGCGATATTGTTAGAGATTCCCCCAAGGGCCGTCGAGTTTGACCGAAGACCCTGAACCCCGATACTTAAGGCTGAATAAAGTGACATTTGTGCGCTCCCTTATTGATTAACGCTTGTTTTTTTTGAGGAGCTTCTGCTTTTCAAATTCCGTGGCGTATTTTTCTGCGCCCGGCAAATATGGTTTTCTTAGCTAGTATTGACTTGTCGCACCGACAAAATATCGGCAAATGATGCTCGTATATTGCCCAACAACAAAGCCGGTTCGCCATTGGCAAAATCCACTCCGGTCACAATGCCGGTAATGGAGGTATTGGCGTTGATGGTTTCGCCGGTCTCGTCGGTCGCGCTAACCTGAATGGTATAGGCACCATCGGGTAATTGCTGACCGGTATTATCAAGGCCATCCCAAGTAAAATCATGCAAACCAGCATTGGTTTCGCCAGTTCCGCTAAACACCACCTTGCCCGCACTATCTGAAATAGTGATGGTGGTTCCAGCCGCCGCGCGATCAAATGCGTAAGACCACTTGGCCGAACCGTTTTGCAGGGGTGCCGTATTGCTGGACAACACAGTTTGCTTGCCAATAAACGAAACGGCGGCTGTTGATGATGAAACCGCGCTGGAATTGACCAAGGTTTCAAGATTTTGATTTTGGGCAATTTGTTGCTCAACGCTGGAAAACTGCACCAATTGCGTAACGAACTGGGTCGAATCAACTGGACTTAACGGATCCTGATTTTGCAATTGTTGGGTTAGCAGAGTCAAAAACGTATCAAAATTGTCAGCCAGCCCAGTGGTGGACTGCTGTAAATTTGAACTGACCGTATTTTGGCCTATGGACTCAATTCCTGGCATTTTCTGCTCCCTTATGCCTGAATATCAATGCGG
>JAJFFR010000043.1 GCA_021776555.1 Robiginitomaculum sp. | reverse complement strand
AATTTTTTGCGCCAGTTACCTTTACGGCCCTGATGTTCGTTTTGTTGAGCGGCGCCCAAGCGGTCTTGCAGGCCAATGACTATCCTGTCGTGTTGGCGCGCATCGGTAGCTCACTGGCCGCAGCCTATGTGGTGATCCGGCTGCTCTCCGGTTTTATTGCCGAGCCATTTTGGGCCAGAACCATGGCGCGCTTGGCTTGGTTTGTGGCCGCATTGAATATATTTGGCTGGTTAACACCCGTATTGGACTTTCTGGACACGCCGTTATCTGGCGACGGCCAAATGCATATGTCGGCTTGGGTGATCATCCGAGGCGCTGCTTTGGCGGTGGGGTTTTTATGGGTGGCCAGCCGACTTTCTTCCCTTTTGCGGACCCGGGTCGAGAAACTTCCCTCACTCACTCCATCCGTACAAATTCTGCTATCCAAAGCCATTCAGATCACCCTGATGACTGCAGCGGTTTTATTTACCCTGTCCAGCATTGGTATTCCGTTGGGATCCTTGGCCCTGATCGGTGGCGCGCTGTCATTCGGTATTGGTTTTGGGTTGCAACGCATTTTTGCCAATTTAATTTCAGGGGTGATTTTGTTGATGGATCGCTCGATTAAACCGGGTGATGTGATCGAGGTGGATCAGACCTATGGTCGGGTGTCATCGCTGGGACTGCGCTATACATCGGTCGTCACCCGGGATCGTAAAGAACACTTGATCCCCAATGAGCAATTTGTCACCGAAAAAGTGGTCAATTGGTCGTTTTCCGATCCGATTGTTCGGATCAAACAAAAAATCGGCATTGCCTACCAATCAGATGTTCGCCAAGCTATCAAGCTAGCGGTGGACGCAGCCAACTCCGTCACGCGCGTCCTGAAAATCCCCAAAGTGGTGTGCCAGTTACGCGAATTTGGCGACAGCGCGGTTGTTCTGGAAATTCGGTTCTGGATTCGCGATTCCCATAATGGGGTGGGCAACATCTCCTCCGAAGTTTTGTTGGAAATTTGGGACAGTTTTCAGGCCAATGGCATTGAGTTTCCATTTCCACAGCGCGATGTACATTTATCATCTGATCAACCTATCAAGGTACAGGTCGAACCTACACAACCAAAAAGGCCAAGTAAAAAACGTTGAAAGAGCCGTTTTTGTTCGATTTAGATGGTTTTTATTGAACATGTTTAGGAAGTTTACTTTCACTTAACCCGAACCGCACCAGTTTACCGAAACGACCAAGGGAAATACGGGGATCCAGTGGCCTATCAATTTGACAATGTTCGAGTACTGGTTGTCGAAGACAATCAACATATGGCGCGTTTAGTGCGAACTTTGATGTCGGCTATTGGCCTACGCAATGTGCAAATCGCCCGCGATGGCACCGAAGCCTTTGATGCTTTGCAAAACAGTACGTTTGATTTGATGATTACCGATCTGGCCATGCGTCCGATTGATGGTCTGGAAATGACCAAAATGATCCGCAATTCAGACGATTCACCCAATCCGACCATTCCGATCATCATGATGACCGGCCATTCGGAACGGCATTTGGTCGAAGAGGCCAGAGATGCCGGGGCCACCGAGTTTTTATGCAAACCGCTGACCGCCAACAATTTGTATCAACGCATTGTCTCAGTCGTTGAACACCCACGGATGTTTGTTCGTACATCTGCCTTTTTTGGTCCAGATCGACGGCGGCATTCTGAACAAGCCTATACCGGTGTCGAACGGCGAACCTCCGCCCCCATGGCCACCCCTGTGGAAGCCCGGGCCTGATTGGAATAATGACCATGGCAGCGCAATTCACCCAACCCAGTTCGGACCTGAAGCAAAAAGTCGGCGATAGTTCGGCTGAAGAAAATCAGTTGGCCACGGCAGCTTTAAGCGATGCTTTGCAAAAGTTGGCGCCAGAATCAATGGACCATATCGTAACCGATATTGCTGCTTTGCAATCCATAGAAGCACCGTTTGACGCTGATAAGCTTGCCGATATCTATGGCCGCGCCCATGCCATCCGAGGGTTAGCGGGTTCTGTTTCAAAACCTGAATTAAGTGAGCTAACGGACAATCTTTGCCGCTATATCAAAGCCAATCCCGGTTTGGAAAGTATCGATCAACGTCTGATTATTGCCCATTTGGGGGCCATTTCACTTTGCGCGCAGTTTGCACAGATAGACCAAGCGACCTATTTCCCGCTGATCACTGCATTACGCGACGCGACGGCTAACAACCATACATACACCAAGCAGTAACCATGTGGTGTTATACCCTTGTTCAAAGTTTCAATGTTCGAGGGAATTATGAAAAAAACCACGATTTTTGCTGGCCTACTTTGCTTGCCCCTATTGTCGGCATGTACATTTACGACTTTGTTGGGAACATCAGCTAGTGTGGCAGGTACTGCTGTTTCGGTGGGGGCCAAAGCCACCCGAGCTGGTGTGAAAGTAACCGGAAAAGGCGTTGGAAAAGTTACCGATGTCATCCTTGGTGATGATGCAACCGTGACGGAAACCGTGCCATACGAAGACCTACCCTAACAAAGAGTTGATCGGGATTGCGCCATACCGCTTGGTCATCCCTGTCATTTTTCGCATAATTATGCTATACGTGCCTTGGGACGCTTGGGTAAACCGCCTTTCAAGGAGAACACCGATGTTTCAGAAAATTGTAATTGCTGCTGTATTTAGCCTGCTCGCCACCGGCGCCGCAGCTGTCAGCTCGAAATATAACTCGACCCTGTCTGCTCATGCCGGACCGATCGCAACGGTCACCGTTTCATTGAGTGAGGAGGTGGCAAGCGAAACCAAAATGTATGACCACCGGGATACGGTTCATCTGCAAGCTGTGTTGCATAAAAAGGTGGTCGGGCAACTGACCCGCAACCATTTGATGCAAGACGAAGGCGCCACGCTGGAACTGGTCATTACCGAGTTAAAACCAAACCGGCCAACCATGGCGCAATACCGGGACAAACCGGGACTTCACTTTAACAGCATTGCACTGGGCGGAGCCAAAGTAAGCGGCAAATTGGTTGCCCGCGATGGCACAGTCATTGGAACGTTGGATCATGTCTGGGAAGAAGTTTATATAGACAATTTGGTCGGCGTAGCTACGTGGTCAGATGCTTGGCATTCGTTTGATCGCCTTTCCAAAAATCTTGCCAAAGACATGAAGACAAAACCAGCCAGCTAACGCTTACAGCCGTAACAGGCAGTCTTCAGACAACGAGGGCCGCAACACCCGGACCATCGCCAGAGTTGAAAACTCTGGCGCCAGTCTGGCTGCGATCCAAGCGCAAAGCCGCTCAAGCGATGGCGTTTCCAAGCCTTCAATCTCATTCAAGCAAGCATGGTCCAGTTCGGTCCGTAACGCTTCCAACGCCGCACCGATTGCCGCCAGATCAGCCACCCAGCCATTAGCGCCACCGGGAATGCCGCGCAAGGTGACCTCCATCTTGAACGAATGACCGTGCAATTGGGTATAACCTTGGCCCTTATCACATTTGTGTAAATAGTGGGCCGCCTCAAACCATACCGCCCGAGTGACTTCCATCGGGCGGGTAAAATATGTATCGGCGCTGGTCATGGGATTTGGGTCCATTTGTGGGTTTGTAGGCTCAAGCGCCATTTGGGGTGTTGCAGACACCATGCAATGGCGGCTTTGGTGTTTTCTTCCACTCGTGCATTTTCAAGCGGCTGCAAGGAAAAGTGCGTAAAGTCGAGATGTTCGAAATCACCCGGTTGGTTTTCGGATTGCGGATAAACCAGTTTTAACTCGTCTCCGCAAGTCTGAATCAGCGGCGCATCTGCTTTGGGACTGACACAAAGCCAGTCTATGCCCGCCGGTGCGGCCAATGTTCCATTGGTCTCCACCGCAATGGCAAACCCTTGATCGTGCAAGGATGCAATCAGTTCGGGATCGAGCTGCAATAACGGCTCGCCGCCGGTGCA
>JAJFFR010000042.1 GCA_021776555.1 Robiginitomaculum sp. | reverse complement strand
GCCTTGCCCAGGATTTCGCACCCGGTTGCTTCGGAGGCTGCATTCAGGCGCAAAAGTGGGGTGTTGCCGATCAGTTCAATCACTGATTTCGGGTGTATATTCATTGGGTTGAATCCGGTGTTTTGTTAATCGGGCTGTCGCGTAATTCGATCATCCCGCCAAACGGTGGGGCCAGCCGGCCTTCGGCCTCAAAGCGTTCGACCAATGCAGCAGTTCTGGTGGCTGAATCTTTGGATAAATCAGCGTAAAACAGGTTGAATGGGTTGGGTTTGAACCGCGCGCCAAGCGAACGTTTCATGCTTAAACTCTTCGATCTTGGTTTTTCAACCAGCAAAACGCCTTCGTCGCATTGGCTACTGGTTTGCCCGGGAATAGGGGCCGGTTCAGTGCCCCAATCCAGACCAGATGCGGCGACACCACCCAGATGAAGTCGAGCTGGTGCAAAGTCCAAAACCGCTGCGCCCAACACCGGATTTACGCAAGCCAAAGCCCGGCCTTGGGTCTTTTGTAATCGGCCCTTTTGGTCCCAAACCATGCTACGTTCACGAAACCGGGTGATCTCTTTGGTATCCAACTCGTTATACGCATTGTAAGTTACAATACAACGAGTTGCAGTTGCCGACTCACATGGTGACAAGCCACTTAGGCCCCCTTCGAACAAATCCAGTGGTACGGCAAAGTCAATAACATAGGCCACAGCCAACCGTTCGCGAACGTGGGGATTGTCAAAGCGATCTTGCAGCAGCCCAAGTACATGCAAACCACCCTGCTCGACGCCGACCAGAATAATCGGGCCGGTGCTGTCAATTTCGGCGAAAAACCGATCAAAAGCGGCTAGAACATCACCATAGGCAAAGGCTCTTGCTGCTCGCGCATCATTACGGGTGGTCAGGAATGAATAGAGCGATGCGGCGCGGTATTTCGGGATAACAACCGGGCCGATAGATCGAAATGGCCCGGCCCAATTGGGCACAGCATCGCGGATCAGACGATCGCTGCTTTCTTCATCGTGCAGGTCGGTATTCCAGTGATCGCCGCCCCAATAAATGGTTGGTGTTACGACGAAAACATGGGGTTGGTTTTTGGCTTCTTCTGGGGTGGGGGCACGTACCCAACTGGCTGGATCTGAATAATCGGGTGCGTCTGGTGGCAAATAGGTTTGAAATGGTACCCGTGGGTCGAGAAAGAACCGGAACAAATTATCGCGACCCGTATAGGCCAAAATCGCTGACAACAATACCAAACCAGCTAGTGACGCGAGCGAGAATCGCAGCAGAGTTACTTTATTGAGCACGAAATACCTCAGGGTGAATTTGATCGAATCTGGCCCGCATAACAACCCGGCTTGGCCGATCTTGCAACAGGCAATGGAGTTCCAGCCCGAATTGATCTTGTCAGAATCAGCCATATGGCCGAAGTTGGACGGAATAGGAGACCTCCCCCATGTCAGATAAACCGGATTCAACCGATGAAGTTCACCCGCCGCACAAGCGCGGACTATTGCTGTGGCTACGTAACAGTTTCCTGACCGGAATCGTCATTACTGCGCCAATTGGCGCGACGTTCTGGGTCGTGGTCAGCTTTGTAAATTTTGTGGACGGATCAGTGATTCCACTGATTCCGGAGCGGTTTAATCCCGAAAATTACCTGCCGTTTGAATTGCCGGGCTTAGGTTTGGTCGTGGCGGTAATTGGTCTGACATTGCTCGGCGCCTTGGCTGCCAACATTTTTGGCCGGACCCTGATCGGATTTGGTGAAAGTCTGCTGAAAAGGGTACCGTTTGTCAGTAATTTGTATGAAGCGGTCAAACAGATCATTCACACCATCATTTCAGGCTCTGACAAGTCCTTTCAAGATGCGGTTTTGATCGAATATCCACGCAAAGGTCTGTGGGCAATTGGCTTCATTACGGCGGGAACCAAAGGGGAGGTGGCCAGACTGCTCCCGGGCGATATTGTGGCAGTATTCGTACCAACCACGCCCAACCCCACATCAGGTTTTTTGCTGTATGAAGAACGGGTAAACTTAAGAGATCTTGAAATGAGCGTCGAAGATGCGGCCAAACTGGTGATCTCGGCCGGTTTGGTTTATCCGGAACCACCGAAAGCCAAACCACCAAAATCCAACGGCAAATAACCAATTTGTGGTCTATGCTAGAGCAAACTGCGAGTAACAGCGCTTTAATGTCATCACACGGCTTGTCCGGGTGATCCAGTAAAGGTTGCAGTGTCATTGAATCTGCTGGATTGCCCGGACAAGCCGTGCAATGACAGGCTATTGTGACGCCAATGAAACGCGGCCTGCCCTAGCCACTGGTCAGCAAATGCAAAGCTTGATCCTGCTCAAACAAATAGAGCAGGGTTTTTAAGGTTTCACCGCGCGCACCATCCAGATCAGGATCGGCTTCCACCTCCATACGGGCTTGTATCCGGGCCAGTTCGAGCATTTCCCCATCGGTGGCTAGATCGGCAAAGCGCGAACGGACCTGACCGGACTGACGAACGCCCAGTAAATCACCAAACCCGCGCAATTCCGCATCTTTTTCAGCGATCAGAAAGCCATCTTCGGTTTCGCGCAATACCTGCAATCGTTCCTTAGCAACCAAGCCCAAAGGCGATTGATAGAGTAAGATACACGAAGATGGCTTGTCAGAGCGCCCAACCCGGCCTCGTAATTGGTGCAATTGCGCCAAGCCAAAACGTTCGGCGTGCTCGATGACCATTACGGTGGCATCGGGCGCATCAATCCCGACTTCAACCACGGTTGTGGCGACCAACAGCTTGATTTCACCGTTACGAAACGCCTCGGTGACCCGTTCTTTCTCGTCGCCCTTCATCCGGCCATGTACCAAGCCGACTTTGTTGCCGTAAATGGCCGATAATTCAGCATATCGTTGCTCGGCAGCGGCCAAATCGGACTTATCGCTCTCTTCGACCAGTGGGCAAACCCAAAATGCCCGGCCATCCTTAGCGAACAAGCCATGCAGCCGCTCTAGAACCTCGCCCATGCGCTCCAACGGCATGATCCGGGTGGCAATCGGCTTGCGCCCCACCGGTTTTTCGCGAATTTGCGAAAGCTCCATGTCGCCGAACGCAGCCAAAGTCAGCGTGCGTGGAATTGGGGTCGCGGTCATCACCAGCAAATCAGGCCGCGAACCCTTGGCCAACAGCTGAACCCGGTCTGATACCCCAAACCGGTGCTGTTCATCGACCACCACCAGCCCCAATTGCTTGAAATCTACACCTTTTTGGAAAAGCGCATGGGTGCCGCACAGTACATCGATCTCGCCAGCTTGCAGGCGCTCCAGAATTTTGCGCCGGTTGGCGGCGGTATCGCGTCCGGTCAGGACTTCCACCCGAATACCTGCTGGGTCGAGCAAAACTTGCAAAGAACGCCCGTGTTGGCGGGCCAAGATTTCGGTCGGGGCCATGATAGCGGCCTGTCGTCCGGCTTCAACGCTTTGGGCGCAGGCCAAGGCTGCGACAAAGGTTTTGCCGGAACCGACATCACCTTGCAGTAACCGGCTCATTTGCACCGGTTCGGCCATATCGGTGTTGATTTCCGTATAGGCGTTCATTTGTGCATCGGTTGGGGTGAATGGCGCGCCCGCAATGACTTTTTTCACCAAAACGCCGGTGGAAATTTGGGCAAACCCGCCCAATGACATCCGTCGATTGCGAACCAAAGCCAGCGCCAATTGTTTGGACAGCAATTCGTCATAAGCCAACCGAGTGCGGCCCGGATCGCGCCGTTCCGGATCCAACGGCTCGGTTGGATTGTGCAATTGGTCCAACGCCTCGCGCCAGCTCGGCCATTTTCGTTCAATCATCAAAGACGTGGAATTCCATTCGGGCAGGACCGGAGCACGCTCCAATGCCTCGAGGATGGCTTTGCGTAGGGTTTTGGAGGCCAAGCCTGCGGTCATTGGGTAAACCGGCTGTAGCGGCGGCATTTCGCCGTAATCGCCGGGTTTCAAGATAAAATCCGGGTGCAGCATTTGCAAATCACCACCAAACCGTTCGACTTTGCCGCTAACCAACCGAGTTTGGCCAATCGGCAATTGCCGTAACAACCAATCGGGTCGTGCGTGAAACCAAGTCAGCGTAAGTGGCCCATCGGCTTCCATGGTGCGGACCCGGTATGGCAAGCCGCGCCGGGGTGGTGGTGTGTGTTCCTCGACCGTGACTTCGAAGCTGGCAATGCTTTCATTGACCGCTCCTGCCACACCGGGTCTGGCCCGCCGGTCAATGATCGAGGTCGGGACCATGAACAATAGGTCAAGCACTCGGCTGGCTTTGAGTTTAGCCAGATTCTGCGCCACCTTGGGGCCAATCCCACCAATGGTTTCAATTGGGGCAAACAGGGGAAATAGGATCTCAGGACGCATGAGCCGATTGTAGGCTGACAACGGACAAAAAGCGAGTGCATTTGATTGTCAAACAGTGTCGATGAGTGTGATTTATTTGTGATTTATGTGGGGGCTATTTGTCAAACCATTGTCATTTCATTGTCAAACAAGTGTGTGGTTCCAGAAAAACTGACACTTAAAAATGACAATGGAAGGTGGTGGTATTCAATGGTGAGGTAACTTATCCCCGGTGGGTCATTTTGGGATAAATTGTACGTGTGGTATTGGTCTTGTCGTCATGTTGCCGATGCTTCGAGGTTCCTTGCAGTCGCACCTCAGCTTGAGGTGGGTGTTGTGCGTTTGGTTCGTTTCAAAAAGTTCCTCATGCTGAGGTACGACCAGCGGGAGCTCGAAGGATCGGCAAGCGGCAAACCAGCCCAGCCCGGTCCCCGGCCTTCGAGCCAGGGTCCAGTTCTTTTCGGGTGTTGCATGTTTCAAAAGCGCAACAAATGGCAGTGCTGTCATTTAATTGGTTTTCCCTGATGCTATCATGACAGTCCCAATCCAAATAAACCAGATGATTTGGCTTAACCCGAAAACATCCACAAAAGCACCCAAGGCGGGTACCACGCTCAAAATGCCTACGATGCCGATTAGAAGACCAAACCAATTTAGGGGCTTTGATAATTTGCCGCCGCGAAGCGCCGACCAACTTACAATGAATATCCAGACACCACCCAGTAATTCGATTCCACCGCCCAAACCGTCTTGGACGATGCCGATTGCGAGCCATATTGTTGCAGCCCGTTCCGGGTCGTTTGCAAATAACTTGATAACGCTTTCAGCGCCGACGATGAAGATCATTCCGCTGGCAACAACCACGCCTGCCCATATAAGCCCTGTAGCCGTCGCGACCTGCATGAGCGCAGGAGCGTCTTCTTTTAATCTCTCATGCAGGGCTAAAACCAAAACCAGCAAAATCAGACTGGCAATTATATAGATAAGTGACATCGCCGATAAAATAAGTGTCTCATTGTCAATTAGAAAGATGAGGTTATCGACAGGATCTACGCTGCTCGGAAAATCCAAAAATATAACAAATATGGCAAAGCCGATCATGTAACACAGGGCTTCAGCCCACGCGGCCAAGCCTCCAACTTTCTGAAATGTAGTCATCTTTTATTCCACCTTCTGTGCCTCGTTGAATTTTACGTTTAGAAAATGTTGAATGCTTATGTCGCCCAAACCTATAGGCTCGGAGACTTTTATCTTCCTAATCTCACGCGAACACGGCACAATGCAGTTCTTAATCGAGAGGGTATTTTGACAGACTTAAGTAGCCTAACTTTGGTGATGGCCACACTTGGACAAATCGGATTATGCGTAACTCTTCTGATGACACGGTCAGCTGTTACACAGGCATGGTTGCCTTTATGCGTGTTTTTCTTGGCCTTTTCTGTCGTCATCGCTGACCCGGTTATTGTTAGTTTTGTTCCTTCAATGCGCATTCAGGCTATTGCCCTAACGTTACCAGCCTATTTGATATTGGCGCCCAGTCTTTGGCTTTATGTCGAAGCGTTGACTTCAGAGATACCTTGGGAGCTAGGGCGCAAACATATCTGGCACTTCATACTGTTCTTGATGGGGCTGATAGTTGCGGGATTGGTCATCACGCTACCACAGCCAACATTAGAACAGATATTTATCGAAGAAGATTTGGGAGGCGACCAATATTTAGGGACCCTGTTCACTAGCGTCCTCTTGTTAATTGTTGGGTTGATTGCGCAATTTGGTTTCTATGTTGCAAAAACATTTCGACGCTTGGCGAAGTATCGACGGCGGGTAAAAGCGTTATTTGCAGAAATAGAGCACCGAGAACTTTTTTGGGTCAATACAGTTCTCATATTGATCCTAGCTATCTGGATTTTATTTTCGGTTGTTCTTATCGGTGAAAACTTCTTCAATATAACATTGATTAGTCGTCGAGTAGGCGCATTCATAGGCCTTATTTTGGTTTGGATAATTGGCTTGTGGGGATTACGCCAAGTACCAGGCTTTGAGGGCCGCTATCTTGAACCGGACATCTCAATCGTAACTGAGATATCAAAATCAAAATATAGCCGTTCAGCATTAGGCGAGGAACAAGCATTACGGATTTCAGAAAAG
>JAJFFR010000041.1 GCA_021776555.1 Robiginitomaculum sp. | reverse complement strand
TTTAGGGCCGCCCTTAAATGATAGATCCCCTCCTCGAATTGTTTTGTTCCTTCGCCACGACGCCCAACTAAAATAAGTGCAGCACCGAGATTGCCTTGAATCGGCGCTAAAGAAGCTGGCTTATTTTCGAGAGCAACGACTTGCATCGCAGCTCGACAAGCTACTTCGGATTTTTTGGCGCTCGTAATTCCGGTCTCACGCAAAGCGAGTCTTCTTAGGGCAATACATAGACTGTGTTGCGCGCGAGCCCATCGATAAGGTTCGTCTTGTCGGTTGAAAACACTGAGCGCGTTGCGTTGCGAAGAGATCGATTCTTCAATCAGGGCTGTCCCGCTTTCAATCCGTCCGAGATCTCCAAGAGCGTCGCCCAGGTTTTGATGGGTGGTAGCCCATTTAGTTGGATTTTTGTTCTTGGGCCATTCTTTCAATGCCAAACGATAAGCACGAAAAGATTCGAAGAAGAGATCTTTGTCGCCTTTCTGGTCTCCAATAGTTTTGGCTACCTTGGCATACGACGATAAAATTCCACCTCGTTGATCGGGTGACAGAGCAACAGGCATTCTCTTCGTAAGTGCGCGCAGTCGAATAAGCACAGGTTCGAGCAACGCGACGACATGATGACCACTGTCCGAAGCCGGAGCCGCGTCTGCGGCAACCTGGGCTGCGAGTGCAGCGCCAAGATCACTTCCGAAACGCGCCGGCAGTTCTAAGGTCTGCCCGAGAGCATAGCTTCCGGTTTGACTTTTCTGTTGCCCGCTCGCGCGGTGCAGAAAACGCAATCGCAATACAACATTATTACCAAGGCCGCGCGCAACGACACCCCAAACCATCAAGTTGGCATTAAATTTTTCGAGTTGTTTGCGTCCCTTATCGATCACCAATTTGTTTGCTGTTGCTGTATCCGGTGCCGGAGGCAGGCGCAATACGCGGCGAGTTCTTTGCACTCTTATAGGAGACGTTTGCGAGGAAACGTCGAACTGATCTGCCAACGTATTTATGACATGGGCCGTGTTGCGTCCGTCCCTGAGATCGCCATCAAGATCAGCCACGAGAACATTGAATTTTCCCGGTAGCATTGGTTTGACCCGCATGTCTTGTACGTAGTCGAGCATACGCTGCGTTACCGGCAAACTTTCCATATATTGCTGCACTGCGGGCAACACGCCAATTATACCGAAATATCCAACCAGCGCTGTCGCCGCTAGGCTAGTCGACGTCCCCAAAACGAACATTCTCGGAATACTGGAAAGGAAAGTCTTACGAAACCAACTCGAAGTTTTTTTATCCTTCGAAGTGTCATCTACTGAAAAAAGTTTTGTATTCATATCCGCTGCACCAAAAAAAGATCGGTTGTTTGCAACGAGGGATCGCAGCGTGCTCTTCCCCGTGACCAATCCATGGCTAGAATGAAATTCAAAGTGCATCAAGAATAGTGCAATGTCAGGTATTAATCTAGCCCGACAAACTGGACCTCAACTCAATTTTGCAATTCGTCAGTGGTCGATTGCAAACAACTGGAATTATTTCATCCTTGAACTCTTGGTGCATCTTACACGGGGCGATGTCCCCCTCAGTCGACAACTCGCGATAGCCTGCCAAGCGGCGACGTCACGTCGGCCTTCGACTGCCGTAGATCCTGCTTTGTGTGGCGATCAACGTGTCTGACCAATAGGTGACCAGGAAGCAGCGTCTTCGTTGCACCGATTGGCGGAGAGGAACTCCTCAGCCTAAGTGGGAATTGAGCCAAATCGAACAAAAGCGATCACAGGGGTCTAATAGTAGCGGGCGCTGCTGAACCGACATGCCCCAAGTCAGCAATTGTTTTTTATCAAAGTGCTAATGCTGTCAGTGAGCTTAGGGTCTTTGATCAAATTGCGCGCCTTGTGCGCATCTCGACAGTTCAATTTCTTGTCATTGTTGGCCGAGGCCCGCAACGCATGGAAAAAGCCAATTGTCTCATTTTCTTTGGCCGCGTTCTTGATGAGACGCGAGCATGCTTGGACAACTTCCTTGTTGGTTATTTTTCCCTGACCTGTCGTGCAACTGGCATAATCTGCCTCAAAGCCTTGATAGCTCGCGGCTGGAGTCACTGTAGCAAAACTGACAAAAATAATTACCAGCAAAAATTTCAATTTCATGACCACCTCAAATCTCCGATCAACGCTGGCAAATTCTAACTGGCGCGATAATGCGCGTCCAGAATGAATGTCCTAGGAGCATTGAACCCTCCATTCAATTCAATGGAATTGTTAGCGTCGCACTGCCACCGTAAGCAGCAAAGTCCCGAGCACCGATACCATCATAGAAGCCTTCACCACTAAAACTAATACCACTTGCCGTTAACACCGATAGTCCGCCTTCGACGCGCCCTCGCAGATCATCGGCCCCAGCGGCAAGACCCGTAGCAAGGTCGACAACCTCGGCTTTTTCAAAATCCCAAATTCCCTTTAGGCCGAGATGCGGCGAGATCGTTGTCCCATCAGACATCGTGTAGTTGGTACTTAACTTCGGTCCGAATGTTATTCGACCGAGCGAGACCGTTTGATTTGGGACATAGACGTTCAAGTTGTTGATGAATCCTTTCTGCTCTTCCTCGAAATAGATGAGACCAACATGCGGCGCGAAACTGACACCTGCCATATCGAAGTCGCCAGTAAATTGGCCTTTTATCAACCAGCGCCTACCCTCGAAGTTATCGGTTCCAAAACCTAGGGCATCGACTTCGTTGTCCGACTTTCCGAACGAAATGCGTCCATCGAACAACAGATTTTCATGAAAGCGAGCCACGACGTACGGGCCAACCATCCAGCCCGTACCTTCTGCGGCAACTTCTTCGGTTGCATCTTCTTCGTCGGTCCAATCGTATTGCGCTAAAATGCCGATAAGCAACGTCGAGCTGACGCGGTAATCAGCACCGACATACAACAACCCAATATCGCTTTGTGATGTTTCACTGTCGACGCGCACCAACTTGCCTTGCACCCAGACATCAAAGCCTTGGTTGACTAACC
>JAJFFR010000005.1 GCA_021776555.1 Robiginitomaculum sp. | reverse complement strand
AGGCATGTTCATGCGCTATGGCTGGATCACAATCGACCGGGGGCCGGGCAATCGCACCGGCATCGGATAATTTGATATGGGAAAAATCCGGTTGCTCGTTTGGGCGAGATGATGGTTCGGGTACGTGAAATCCGGGTGGATTATTGTCGTTGATGCGTTGCATTTTCTGGTTCCAATCCCTGAATTTGCCCCGGGTTATTGCCCGGCATTCGGGTTGCGCTGAAAACTGATTATTAAATTTTCAAACAGTATGGCAATAAAGATTGTTTTTGTCACGAAAAAGCTGCATAACGGCATAAATTTTCGTATATCACCGATTGGTAGAAAAATATGACCACTATTATTGATGAAATTGATGGCAAAATCCTGAAACAATTACAGGAAGATGCGACCATGTCGGTGGCCGATATTGCGGCGCGGGTTGGCTTGTCTTCTTCGCCTTGTTGGCGGCGGATCAAACGGTTGGAAGAAGATGGTATTATCTTACGTAATGTAACAATTTTGAACCGCGAAAAATTGGGCCTCGGGTTTGAGGTCTATGCGGCGGTCAAGTTGGAGCGACCAACCCGCGAAAACCTGCGGAGTTTTGAGCAAGCGGTCAGCTCACTACCCGAAGTTCTGGAATGTGCCACCGTCACTGGTGCGGTGGATTATGTGCTTCGCATTGTCACGACCGACATGCATACGTATGATGATTTTTTGCGTGATAAGATCCTGAGCTTGGAACTGGTGCAGACCGCATTGTCGCGGATTGTTATTCGTTCGGTAAAAAGCACCACAGCCTTGCCTCTGGATCTGGTCGCACCTGAATAAAGGCGCGCCAACATGGTGATGGATTTCGTTGCGGATGCGGTGGCTCAAGCCGAGATCGAAATGTTTACAGAGCCGATGGCAGACGGCCAATTACGCTGCCGTCTCGAGAATGAGCGATGCCATGTCACGCGCGAAGTCAGTGTCGCCGCCGGTCGTGAAGACGAGTTCTGGGCTGGCAGCCTGCTCTATCATCTGATGTTAAATGCCCAACAATTTAGCTCGTGCGATGACTTTGCCGATTGGCTAGATGAAACCGAATGCAAACTGCCCGAGGATCAGGCTAAAGCCAAATACGAACAGCTAGAAAAAGACCAAAAATCGCTAGAATTTATTCTGGGTCCAGCTCTCTATTCCGACGTAATGGCCCAACTGGAAATCAGCCAAGCAATCAGCAATGCGTGGCCGGGACGGTAGGTTCTTCGGCGTTGCAGTCCCCGGACCTGATCCGGGGTCCAGACCAACTTGATGCAAATGGTAACTAGCAAAACTGGTCCCCGGCTCTGAGGCCAGGGACCGGTGCAGGCGAGTGTCCGGGTCTGCAAGCAAACAGCAAGTTGGCTGACATCAATTTAAGGACGTCACGTTCCGATGCTTCGTGGCTCCCGATGGTCGCACCTCAGCATGAGGTGGTTGGTCTGGGTCAACTGGTGACTAGCAGGCAGATGTAACAACACGCCACCTCATGCTGAGGTGCGAATGGAATGAGCCTCGAAGCATCGGAAAGCGGGGCGCCACCGCTAATTGTCATTTCTAATTGTCAGTCCCCTGAGGGTAGGCACAATAAAACCACAATGATTTAGCACTCCGCTCACGCTCATTGACGCTTAACTGACAATAAAATCACACTCGTCCACACTCATTGACGCTTGGCAAACCGGGGATAAATTTGGATGATCCCCCACCATGGACCGGGCCTTACAATCAGAACTGGAACGGGCATCGCAATGCCTTGTTTCGGCTCTTTGAATTGGTAAACATCAACCCAAAATGCTTGTAATTATGGAAAGTTTGGCAATGTCAGCATTTCTTAAAATACAGCAAATCAACCGGTAAAATCGCTCCCAGAGCCGTTAACAGGCCGTTTTATCCGCAGGAAAACCAGACCCTAGCACAGCTCGATAGCAACAGCCGTGGCTTCGCCGCCACCAATGCACAAGCTGGCTACGCCTTTTTTGAGGTTACGCGCCTGCAAAGCCGCAATCAGGGTGGCCATAATCCGCGCGCCCGAAGCGCCAATCGGGTGACCCATGGCGCACGCGCCACCGTTTACATTGACCTTGGCATGATCCAGACCAAGCTCTTGCATGGCGATCATGGGCACCACGGCAAAGGCCTCGTTAATCTCCCACAGATCGACCTCGTCCTTGTCCCAACCGGCCTTGTCCAGCACCTTTTGCATGGCGGGGACTGGTGCAGTGGTGAACCAAGCCGGTTCGTGGGCATGAGCCGCGCTGGCGACCAAAGTAGCAATCGGTTTGGCCCCAACCTTGTCGGCATGGGAGCGACGCATCATCACCAACGCGGCCGCGCCATCGGAAATGCCCGAGGCATTGGCTGCGGTTACGGTTCCGTCTTTGGTAAACGCGGCACGCAATTGTGGGATTTTTTCGGGGCGAGCATTGCGCGGCAATTCATCGCTGTTCACTACAGATTCGCCTTTGCGTGATTTGATGGTTACCGGGCTGATCTCGCGCTTAAAACTGCCATCATTCGTGGCCTTTTGGGCGCGGGCCAGCGTTTCCAGCGCGTATGCATCTTGGGCTTGGCGGGTGAACTGGTATTTTTGGGCTGCCGCATCGGCATAAACGCCCATCGGTTCGCCTTCATAGGCATCGGTTAAGCCATCCAGCGCCATATGGTCTTCCACTTGGGCGCTGCCATATTTAACACCGCGCCGCTGGGAGCCGAGTAAGTGCGGGGCATTGCTCATGCTTTCCATGCCGCCAGCGATCATGATATCGGCGCTGCCACCGGCCAACGCATCCTTGGCCATGATACTGGCCTGCATGCCGGAACCGCACATTTTGTTCAAGGTTGTGGCTTCCACGTGCAATGGCAGGTTGGCTTTTAAGGCCGCTTGGCGGGCTGGGGCTTGGCCTTGCCCGGCCGAGAGCACATTGCCCATAAAAATCTGTTCAACCGCATCACCCTTGATCCCAGCATCTTCCAGTGCGCCGCGTACCGCAATCGCGCCCAGCTCATTGGCGCTGAGCGATGACAATTCGCCTAGCAAAGCCCCGATTGGGGTGCGAGAAAAACCGACAATGACGATGGGATCAGAACGTTGTGACATGATGAAATTTTCCTATGAAAACGGTTCGACATTACTGGGCGAACCTCATGCCATCGGCTTCCAAGGTCAAGGGGTCAAATTGCCATATCCCATATACCAACGCTCCCTTGCTGCTCATTGGCAGCAAAGGCGCTAGGCAATCCAAACAGAAAGTTGGGTTATTTCACCTCAAAGGTGATTTGCATATTAACTCGGAACTTATCGACTTCGCCGTTTTTCACGGTAACCGACATATGGTTCACACTGGCCGAGCGCACGTGCTTGACCGTTTTACCAAACCGCTCAACGCCATTGGCGATTGCATGTTCAAAACTTTGCGATGAATCAGACATGATCTGAGTGGATTTCATAATCGCCATGAGGTTTCTCCTTCGGGGGCATCAATTTCTTTGCCTAAGTAACTTAGCCGGTGTTGTTCGGTTTTGCGAGTCCATGCCCGCCACAAGGGAAAGTCGGGGTTTTTACTTAGTCGAATTCCTTTCTGAAGATATGGTATTATATGACGCCTCAAGTAAATCGCAGGTATTTTGTCTATTTTTCTTTGGTAATACCTAACATATCCAAAGTCATTTTCTCGTAAAATGGTTCAGCAATTCCGCGTCGAACTTTGCCCAGAAAAAATTTCTCAAAGGCGATTTTACCCAAATGGACCCATTTGCCTTGGCTGGCCCAATTCACATTGCGCGGTGGAATTTGCGGCATGGCGACAAATGCCACTCCACCATCGCCAAAGTCGGCCAAGCAAACCGCATTCCACGTGCCCTCGTGTTTCGGCTCATTGCCGTCCAATAAGGCACGGATGTTACGCGCCGTGGCCCGCACCATGCTTTCAATCATAAAGCCGGTTTTGGGCACGCCAACGGGT
This sequence comes from Robiginitomaculum sp., assembly GCA_021776555.1. Taxonomy (GTDB): domain Bacteria; phylum Pseudomonadota; class Alphaproteobacteria; order Caulobacterales; family Maricaulaceae; genus Robiginitomaculum_B. Next base: position 6,089 of record JAJFFR010000005.1, on the reverse strand, counting down.
ACCGCCGTAGAGCCAACCGGAGGAATGGCAATGCAAACCCCGACTGCAAAAACATCTGGATATTTCTTGTTACGTTGATGCTCATCGACCGTCACAAACCCGCGCGGATTGACCAGTCCATCCACGCCCATCAAAGCCGGAATGCCGCGAAATGCCGGCAACATCATCGAGTACGAAAAGGGTAGCTCATGGGTGGCTTTAACGCTGCCATCCTCGTTCATTTCGTCGACGATCACCACCTCTTTGGTGACTTTGGTCACTTTAGCGTTGCAAATCCAGTTGATGTGCCGGTTTCGCATCTCAGATTCGAGCATCCCCTTGGTATCACCAACTCCGCCCAGACCCAAATGGCCGATCCATGGCTCCGCCGTTACGTAGGTCATCGGCACCTTGTCGCGGATTTTGCGCTTCCGCAGGTCCGTATCCATAATCATGGCAAACTCATAGGCCGGGCCATAACACGATGCGCCTTGGGCCGCACCGACCACAATTGGACCCGGGTTTTTAACAAATTCCAACCATTTCTCACGGGCGTGCGCCGCATGGTCGGTCGAGCAAATGGAAACCGTATTGGCCTCCGGACCAAACCCGTCAATCTCGTCAAAAGCTAGGTCCGGACCAGTTGCGATGATCAGATAGTCGTAAGAAACGTTGGTACCGTCTTCCAATTGTACCGCCTTCTTTTCCGGCTCTACTTTGGAGACAGAACCCAGAATAAAATCCACATTTTTCTTCTTGAACATTTCGGGCAATTCAACACGAATTTGATCTGGCGTGCGCCAGTCCACCGCAACCCATGGATTAGAAGGCGTAAAATCAAACGTATCGCGGTTATTGATCACCGTGATTTTGTCTTCTTTTCGGGCGCGATTGCGCATTTCCAACGCCATAGGAACGCCGCCAAGGCCTGCCCCTAAAATTACGATATGTGCCATGAAATACCCCTTTGCCCAAACTGTATTAGCGAAGGGTAATATACACACAAATTAAGGGGTTATGGCAAGTCTGTTCGTATAGACAATCAGGTCGAAATTGGTAGAGCTGGCACTGTTCGGCTAATCCATGCCCCGCCCAGCACGCGGGAAGTTTGATCGCTGCTTCCGTAAAATACGCAAGCCTGCCCCGGGGCCACGCCCTCTTCATTTACGTCCAGATCAACGACCAAGCGGCCACGCTCATCGAGCTGCAACACACCCGGCACTGGCGGTCGGGTAGAGCGCACCTTGACCTGCACAGGCAGCTTGGCACCTAGTTGGATCGGCGCGCATAACCAGTTTGGACTGTCCAGCAAGATCCGCCGGGTCAGTAATGCCTCGCGTGGGCCGACGATCACCTCATGGGTGAGCGGGTTCAGCTTAACCACATAAAGCGGCGCGCCTGTGGCAATGCCTAGGCCCCGACGCTGGCCGATGGTGTAGTGGATCAGGCCTTTGTGCTGCCCCATCACCGTACCATTCATGTCGATAATGTTGCCCGGTTTGGCCGCACCGGGCCGGATGCGCTCGACGACATCAGCATATTTGCCAGTCGGCACAAAACAAATGTCCTGACTATCCGGCTTGTCGGCTGCGGCCAAACCCATTTGGGCAGCCAACATTCGCACTTCAGATTTTTGCAAGCCTCCCAACGGAAAGCGTAAAAATTCTAATTGCTCTTGGGTGGTGGCAAACAGGAAATAGCTTTGGTCTTTGGTGGCATCGATGGCGCTGTGTAGCTCCGGCCCCTCTGGCCCTTGCACGCGCTGGATATAGTGACCGGTTACCATGCAGGCCGCACCTAGGTGCTTGGCGGTAGCCAGCAAGTCCTTGAATTTGACCGATTGATTACACCGGATGCACGGGATCGGTGTTTGCCCGGCCAAATAAGTATCGGCGAAATCTTCCATGACCGCATCGGAAAACCGGTTTTCATAATCCAGCACATAATGGGGAAAATCCATTTGCTCGGCCGCCCGGCGCGCATCGGCAATGTCTTGCCCGGCACAGCAAGCTCCCTTTTTGGCAATCGCCATGCCGTGATCATATAATTGCAAGGTAATGCCAACCACGTCATAGCCAGCGGTTTTGAGCAATGCAGCAGTTAATGTGCTATCCACGCCGCCCGACATGGCAACCACCACCCGGGTCTTGGCCGGATCATTCGGCAGATCCAGCACAGCCGGATCAAGCGCCCGGCGTAACACCGGGTCCGTCAAATCAAACATCGTCAAACTCCAGCGGGATCAAAAGCCCGCAGCAGTAAATGGGAAATGGGATATAGGCGTTCCAGTTGCAAAAGAAAAGAGGGAGATTTTACCCGGCGAGCTTCGGGTTTATTTTCCGCTATTGCGATCCCCTCATCCCGGCCTTCTCCCCAAGGGAGAAGGAGCGCTGTTGGTAGGCTCGAGTTTTAACTCCCTCGCCCCTACGGGGAGAGGGCTGGGGTGAGGAGGAGGCAATTGCTCCGACAAATATCAGACATCAACCTCGGCATCCAATGCGTTGGACTGGATAAACTCGCGGCGCGGCTCGACCACATCGCCCATCAATTTGGTAAACAAATCATCGGCCTCATCGGCGTGTTCAATGCGAACTTGCAGCAAAGTTCGCGCATCCGGGTCCAATGTGGTCTCCCACAATTGATCAGGGTTCATTTCGCCCAAGCCTTTATAACGCTGAATGGACAGGCCTTTGGCCCCTTCTTCCAGCACAGCATCGAGCAATTGTACTGGCCCGTGAATATCGGTTTCTCGGCCCTTGCGGATGTACCTAGATGGGCGATCATATACTTCGCGCAAGGCTTCGCGCATGCCATGTAAACGCTGGGCATCAGCTGAGCTTCTGAAATCTGCGTCGAGAATGACCTGTTCGCGGACACCACGTACTTCACGAGAAAAGATAATTGCACCTTCTTCGCCCGACTCTGCGCTCCAACCATCTTCACCTTCGCTGGCTAAGCGATCCAACCGCTTTGCCGCACGATCCAACCGGCCCTGATCAACGTTGATGTCAAGCGCCCCAGCAATGGCCGCTTGGGCAATAACCTGTGCATCAGCCTTGGATTGCAGTCGCTGGACCAATTGGGTGGCCAAAGCACCCGAATCCAGTGTTTGGCGCAAATGCAGGCCTGCAATTTGCTCGCCGCTTTCCAGCTCCAGCACCGCCTCGGCAATGCCTTCATTTTCCAGATACGCATCCATCTCAGCTTGATCTTTTAGGTAGATCGACGTTTTTCCCTTGCTGGCCTTATAAAGTGGTGGCTGGGCAATATAGAGATAGCCCCGCTCGATCAGTTCAGGCATTTGCCGGTAGAAGAATGTCAGCAATAACGTTCGAATGTGCGCCCCATCCACATCCGCATCAGTCATGATAATGACTTTGTGATAGCGCTGCTTTTCAATATCAAAATCATCGCGCCCAATGCCGGTACCAAATGCGGTAATCATCGTCCCGATCTCAGTACTGGACAGCATTTTGTCAAATCTGGCCCGCTCCACATTGAGGATTTTACCGCGCAAGGGCAAAATGGCCTGATTCTTTCGATTACGACCCTGCTTGGCCGAACCGCCAGCGCTGTCCCCTTCGACGATGAAAATTTCAGATTTAGCAGGATCACGTTCCTGACAGTCAGCCAGCTTGCCGGGCAAGGATGCAATATCCAGCGCCGATTTGCGCCGGGTTAATTCACGGGCTTTTCTGGCTGCATCGCGAGCGGCCGCAGCTTCGATGATTTTCTGGATAATCATCTTGCTTTCGGCCGGGTGTTCTTCAAACCATTCGGACAACCCCGTACCCATAATACTTTCCACCACGGGACGCACTTCGGATGAAACCAGTTTGTCTTTAGTTTGCGAGGAAAACTTCGGGTCCGGTACTTTGACCGATAATACACAAGTCAGACCTTCGCGGCTATCATCGCCGGTCAGGGAAACTTTCTCCCGTTTGGCAACGCCGCTGGCCGTAGCATAATTGTTGATGGCCCGGGTTAAAGCACCACGAAAGCCCGCCAAATGCGTGCCGCCGTCGCGCTGCGGTATATTGTTGGTGAAACACAAAACCCGTTCGTGATAGCCATCATTCCACCAAAGGGCCGCGTCGATCTCGACCCCCTCGCGTTCGCCTCGAATGATAATTGGGTCTTCGAGCAAGGGCGTTTTGGCACGATCCAGATGACGGGCAAATTCAGATACGCCGCCTTCATAGGACATTTCAATTTCAAATACTTCGGTTCCGCGTTCGTCGCGCAACCTGATCGCCACGCCGGAGTTCAAAAACGCCAACTCCCGCAAGCGGTGCTGCAAGGTATTTCGATCAAACTCAACCATGGAAAAGGTGTTGGTTGAGGGTAAAAACCGAACCATGGTCCCGGTTTTACCTTTCGGTGCGTCACCATTGATCACCAGATCATCGACCGGGTCGCCATGAATGAACTTCATCTCATGGGTTTTGCCACCACGCCAGATGGTCAAAAATAACTCGGATGAAAGGGCATTGACCACCGAAACACCCACGCCGTGTAGGCCGCCAGAAATCTTGTAGGAATTTTGATCAAATTTACCACCCGCGTGCAGTTGGGTCATGATCACTTGCGCGGCTGAAACACCTTCTTCTTCGTGCATAGCGGTTGGAATGCCTCGGCCATTATCCGAAACCGAAGCCGAACCATCGGCATACAAAATTACTTCAACCGTATCACAATGTCCGGCCAACGCTTCGTCAATTGCGTTATCGACAACCTCGTACACCATGTGGTGCAAGCCCGATCCATCGTCGGTGTCGCCGATATACATGCCTGGCCGTTTACGTACGGCATCGAGACCTTTTAGAACCTTGATGCTGTCGGCACCATATTCTTCATCGGCGGGCGATTGATTCGTTTCATCTGTCATCCTTCAAATCTACCCTGAAGTTTCCTGATGAGCGAGCAAAAAGGTGCGAAAATCAGCTATTTGAGTGTGAGATAATTCCGGCATCGGACAGTTCAAAAAACTGAACCTGATCCCCAAATGCCGCAAACAAAGAACGGTCGGTTCCGGTCAGCCATGCCTGACCTTGCAACTGGTTGATCTCTTCAATCAATGCGGCCCGGCGGTTTTCATCTAGATGGGCGCAAGCTTCATCTAGCAAGATCAGAGGCGGCGGCGCTTCGCGGTCGGCGGTAACGGCCCGCGCATGGGCCAAGGATAAGCCAACCAGCAGGGCTTTTTGTTCCCCAGTAGAACAATCAGCGGCGGGCATTTCCCCAGCCCCCCACGCCACCGCCAGATCAGCCCGGTGCGGGCCATGCAAAGTACGCCCGGCTTTGGCATGCAGGTTTCGATGCCCGGCCAGTTCGTCTCGCAAGGTAGCTTCGATTTGCGGTTCCTGCTCACGGGTAAAGCTAGCCAACGCGGCATGGCCGCTGATCGCCAGATCAGCTTTTGGGAACGCCCCATCGGCTCGACCTTCAATCTCAACACGTAAGCGGCGCACGGTCTCGGCCCGAGCTTGATGTATTTCCGTACCAGAAGCAGCCATTTGTTGTTCCAGCCCATCCAGCCAAGCTGGATCGCTATTGCCCTCATCCAACAGACGCTGGCGATTTCGTAAGGCTTTTTCATAGGCATTTACCGCCCGCCCATGGCCCGGAAACAGTGAGAAAACCAAGCGGTCAAAGTATTTCAAGCGAAGCCCACGTGGGCCAGAAAAAATCCGGTCCTGAGCCGGGGTCAACCAAACCTGGCGCACCAGACGCGCCAACGCACCGGCACTGGCATTTTGACCATCGATCCGCACCTTGCGGCTTTGACCATTGGCAGAAGGTGTAAGACCCGTGCCGATTTGAAACTCACCATCTGGATGGGCCAACACCGCATGAATAGCCCAAGGCTGATCACTGTCACGCTGTATGGCCTGCACATAAGGCGCGCGGCGCAGGCCACGGCCCGGAGCCAGTAGGGATATGGCCTCCAATACATTGGTTTTGCCCGCGCCATTTGCGCCGAACAACACCACTGGCTTGGTGCTCAATTCAAATTGGGCTTCTGTGTGGGATCGAAATCGGGTCAGGCTCAGCTCAGTTAGAGCTGTATCAATCACACCCGCAACGGCATCAGGACATACAAAGCATGC
>JAJFFR010000040.1 GCA_021776555.1 Robiginitomaculum sp. | reverse complement strand
CGCATATTGGCAATGTCGGCACTAACTTGGAAGATTTAGAAAACGCCTCACCGGCTCCGCAAGCGCAGGCAAGAGGCATTATTTTACGAGCCGACATTACCGACCCAGCCAATTGGCGCTCCGCGCAATCCCTTACCGACTGGCTGGTGGATCATTCCGTCATTGGTATATCTGGTATTGATACCCGCGCCCTGACCGCACACATTCGCGAGAACGGCATGCCGCACGGAATTATTGCCCATGATCCGGATGGCAATTTTGATCTGGATCATTTACGCCAGCTAGCGGCCCATTGGTCGGGACTGGTTGGGGCTGATTTAGCCGGACAAGTCACCACCCAGAAACCCTACCAATGGAGCGAAACCGCTTGGACTTGGCCAAGTGGGTTTGGCGAAACCAACGCCAGCGCGGCCCATGTGGTGCTGATTGATTATGGCGTAAAGCGCAATATCGCCCGGCTATTGGCAAATCAGGGTCTCAAGATTAGCGTCGTTCCGGCGAGCTTTAGCGCCGAGCAAATTCTGACGCTCAAACCCGATGGCGTGGTTTTGGCAAATGGCCCGGGCGATCCAGCGGCCACTGCCAAGTATGCGAACAAAGTCATTTGCGCGTTGATCGAAGCGAAATTACCGCTGTTTGGCATTTGTTTGGGCCACCAATTGCTGGCTTTAGCACTGGGTGGTAAAACCATTAAAATGGATCAAGGCCATCACGGAGCCAACCACCCGGTCAAGGAAATCTCTACCGGCAAAGTGGAAATCGTCTCGATGAACCATGGGTTTGCCGTGCAGGCTGATAGCCTACCCGATGGTGTGATTGAAACCCATGTCTCGTTATTTGATGGCAGCAATTGCGGCTTGCAAATGAAAGACAGCTACGTGTTTTCGGTACAGCATCACCCGGAAGCCAGTCCCGGCCCGCAAGACAGTTTTTATGTGTTTGAGCGTTTTGCTGAAATGGTGTTCGCCAACCAAAAGGCGCGGGCCACAACAGACGCTTGAAAGGGAATAACATGGTCATACGCACCCCTTTGCAAAGACGAACCTTTTTGTTGGCAAGTGGGGCGATTGCGCTGGTTGGGTGCGAGTCCGCTAGCCAAGACCCATCTTCTGAATTGCGGGTTGGCATTGCCTCGGCACCCGATAGTCTGAACCCCGCGCAGGGGCAATTTGCTGCCGCAGCCTTGTTGTTCAAGCAGTTGTATACGCCTCTGACTAATTATGGTGCCGATGGCGGTTTGGCACCGGGCATAGCTGAGAGTTGGCACCTATCAGAAGATGGGCTGCATTGGACGTTTTCATTGCGTGAAAACTTACAATGGTCAGATGGTGCTCCCATCACCGCCCATGACGTCGTCTCAACTGTGCAACAAATGCTCGATCCGAACAGCTTGTATGCGGATGCCGGAGATTTCTTCTTACTAAGCAATGCCGAAGCCGTATTGAATGGCACCAAACCGATTGATCAGATTGGTGTACATGCGATCGATACCCATACTGTGAAGTTTTCTTTCGTGCAGCCACTTGGGGTCTTTGCCGAACTGATGCGCGAGTTTTATCCGGCACCGGGCCATATTCTGGACAACCCGGAGAGTAAATGGCCGTTGCCACCCGACTTTGTCGGTTCTGGCCCCTATTTGCTAACCAAAGCCACGCAGCAGGAGATCGCGCTGGTCCGTAATCCGTTGGCCCCTGACCCGCCGCATATCGGCAACGTCTATGTTAGCGTAGTCGAAGAAGCCGCCACCCGGACCCGGATGGTACGGGCTGGTGATCTTGATCTGGTCGAAGACCCGCCTGCCAACCAAATTACTGACCTAAAAGCGCGCGATGGCATTGCCCTGTCGGGTTGGGATGCGCCCCGGTTGGTCTATTTGAAGATCAATCACCAACATTCCATATTGAGCGATCAACGGGTGCGCCGGGCCTTGAATCTGGCCGTGGATCATAGCTTTATTGCCGATCAATTGTTCGAAGATGCCGCACAAGCTGCCTATGGCATTTTGCCTTGGGCCGCGCCAGGATTAACCAAGTATTCGCACCGTGTTGAAACCGCGAAAGAATTGCTGGCCAAGGCAGGGTTGGCCGATGGGTTTCAAATTTCCATGTTACATTCCGGAGGCTTACGCGAACGCATTGGCGTTGTGCTGGCGGAAAACTGGAAACAGATCGGCGTTACCTGCAACCTGCAAGGCACGGATGGGCAGGGGCTTTATGCGTTTATCGAGGCTGGAGAATTTGATCTAGCCATGGCCAGTTTTGATCGCGGCTTAAAACGCGAAAACTGGCGCTTAATTGAACCTTTTGCTAGCAATGGTTTTGCTGCCAATTTAAACTGGACCAATGCGGCCTATGATGCAGCCGTGGCTTCGGCCCGAGCTGAAGGTGATGCCTTGCAACGAGATTGGTTTGCCGCAGAGGCAGCCGATTTATTGCATGACGATGCCGCAATTATACCACTGGTATTCGAGCGAAAATTCTGGTTGTCATCCCCGAATATTGGCGGTTTTTCTGACCAAGTACCGCCCGATCAATGGCGGTTTCTGAACTGGAAATAATGACTAGTTTTTAGTCTTTACGGCAGACTTTTCGACCAGATCAACCTCCAAGCAAAACACGTCAGGGCGGGCATAATGGCCCACCGTGTCCAGATCATACTTGCCCCGCCTTATTTCAGTTTTGTCCATCTCGGCCAGCAAGATGCACTCTTTGCCAAACACTGGCCCGGCCAGCAATTCACCAAATGGCGAGACAATGCACGAACCTCCATCGATCAAAACGGTTTGCGGGTCATTTCCTTCGGCGCAAACGTAATCATCCGGCGCATCATGACGTTGCATGAATTGCACAGCAGACAACACAAAGCAGCGCCCTTCAACCGCGATGGTCTGCATGAGCGGAGTCCAAACCTTACGATCATCAACCGTCGGCGCACAGTAAAACTCAACGCCCTGCCCGTAGATATGGGTTCGGGCCAATGGCATGTAATTTTCCCAGCAAATCAACCCGCCAGTCCGCCCCAGCGACCAATCTTGCACCGCTAAGGTCGAGCCATCGCCAAACCCCCAGATCAACCGCTCCATGGCGGTTGGCATCAATTTGCGATGCTTGCCGGTCAGAGTGCCGTCCCGGTCCAGATACAAGATGGTGCAATACAAAGTCGCACCGGCGCGCTCAATCACGCCGACCACCACATGGGCCTTGGCCGCTTTGACAATTTTGGCAAGGCGGGCAAAATCTGGTCCATCCAGATCAAGCGCTGAGCCAAAATACGCCGCAAACATATCGCGGCCCGGCGCAGTTCTGGAGCCGACTCTGGCCCCAAAGTCATGACCCTTGGGGTAACCACCAATAAAGGCTTCAGGGAACACCACCAGTTCCGCCCCTTGGGCCACCGCTTCGCTCAGCTTGGCTTCAAATCGATCCAGCGTGGCGTCCATGTCCAGCAGTTTGGAGCTGAGTTGCACGACTGCACCGGTGATTTTGTCTGCTTTGGTCATCAGGACGACTTTCTATTTTGTTTGCGGCGCGCTTTGAAAAACGCCCGCAATAGTTCACCACATTCTAGTTCAAGGATACCGGCCGTAACCTTAGGGGCGCTATGGCAGGTTTTTTGTTCAAAAAACTGGATGCCGTTTTGTATTGCGCCGCCTTTTGCGTCTGGCGCGCCATAGACCAAATGCCCGATCCGCGCGTTAGAAATGGCTCCGGCACACATCGTACATGGCTCCAACGTGACATAGAGTGTGCAATCGCTTAGCCGGTAATTGCCAGTTTTTTGTGCGGCAGCCCGCAGCACTTCGATCTCGGCATGGGCGGTTGGATCACACTTGGTCAATGGCGCATTGTGGGCCTCGGCCAAGATGGTTTTTCCATCAGGTGCCACCAGAACGGCACCGACCGGAACTTCGCCAGCGGTAAATCCTGCTTGCGCCATGGCATAGGCCCGTGACATGAAGCGCGTGTGAGTATCCCGATCGATCATGGAACAAACGAATGCGCGACAAACCCGACCCAGGTCAAGAGCCAAAACCGGCGGCTCCCCAAACCGAAGGCAGGCCCGAAGGCACCCGCATCGCCAAATTTCTGGCCCGGGCCGGAGTTGAATCACGTCGCGGTGTCGAACGGATGATCGAAGCTGGCCGGATCACGGTGGATGGTAAACGACTGACCACGCCCGCATTTTTTGTAACCGGCAATGAACGTATTTCGGTCGATGGCAATGTGGTCGAGTCGGCCCAAAGCACCCGTCTGTGGCGCTATCACAAGCCAACAGGTCTGGTGACCAGTCACGCCGATGAAAAGGGCCGCGACACGGTATTTGATGCCATGCCAGATGACATGCCCCGGGTGATCTCGGTCGGACGGCTCGATCTTAATTCCGAAGGCTTGTTGCTGCTGACCAATGACGGTGCGCTGGCCCGCAAGCTGGAGCTGCCCAAAACCGGCTGGACCCGAACCTATAAGGTGCGAGCCTATGGCCAGACTGACCAAAAGCGTCTGGATCGCTTGGCCAAAGGCGTAATGCTGGATGGCCGTCGAACCGGGCCGATCATGGCAACTTTACTACCAGGTAGTGGCAATAATGTCTGGATCGAAGTGCAATTAGCCGAAGGCAAAAACCGCGAAGTACGCCGCGCTATGGAGAGCATTGACTTGCAGGTCAATCGCTTGATCCGCACCAGCTTCGGACCGTTTGAACTGGGCGGGCTAGCCAAAGGCGCATTGGCCGAGATTAGCGGCCGACAATTGCGCGCCGCGATCAAAGCCGGGCCGCACCGAGGGCGGCGCACTCAAGCCGAAGCCGATACTGCCAAGGCCAAAGGCAACAAAGACAAAACGAAACCCAGACGGGGCAAAACGAAACCCACTCGAAACCAAATTAAGCCCAACCGAGGCAAAAATGCGGATCACTAGCGGTCAATTGGGCGGGCGCACCATCCAAACTCCAGATGGTCACGGCACCCGCCCTACAACCGACCGGGCCAGACAAGCCATTTTCAATATCCTTTCCCACGCCGCATGGGCACCAGATTTTGGGGGCGTCAGAGTGCTTGATCTGTTTGCGGGTTCCGGCGCGCTTGGGTTTGAGGCATTGTCACGCGGAGCCGAGACCTGTTTGTTTGTCGAAACGGCAGCCGAGGCGCGCGGCGTGATCCGCGATAATATCGAAGCCTTTGGTCTGTTCGGTCACACCCGCATTCACCGACGCAGCGCGATTAGCCTTGGCCCACGCCCAGCCAGTACCGGAGCCAAATTTGATCTGGTCTTTTTAGATCCGCCCTATGGTTTGGGTTTGGGTGAACAAGCCTTGGCCGAAGTTTGCAAGCATGAATGGGTGCGCGACCATGCGCTTTTTGTGTTCGAATGTGGCGTCGATGAAACCCCGAACTTGCCCGAGTTCGAACAATTGGATGTACGAACCTATGGTGCTGCCAAGGTGCTGTTTTTGCGAAAATTGGTCTGAAAAGCAGCAAATTTAAAAAGCGCAAGTGATTTTGTTTTGCTTTCCCCCGCAGGATAATTTCAACCAGCTACTAGACTACACCTAAAACATACACGGCGAACCTATCTGGTGGATTACTGACAAAACCCATCTTTATATGGGCTTTCAGCTATATTTACGTTGTCAAAGAGCCACAAATTGGCAGGAACAGCACTAACTGCCTGACCAGTATACCCGATCAGAAGCATCGGCGATCAACCGCTACTTTTCCCCAAAACCCAAGCGTCAATGAGCGTCAACGTGTGTGATTTGTTTGTGATTTTATTGTGAATGTGTGTGCCGGGTTTCCCATTCCATTGTCATTTATTTATCGGGATGCTGCACAAAGTAACAATACAAAATGACAATCAGGCAGGCGAAAAACTGGACCCCGACTCTGGGGCCGGGGACCGAGTTGGCTAGTTTTTGCCGCTGGCCGATGCTTCGAGGGCGCTGTGCGCCACCTCAGCATGAGGATCTTTTGAAATGAACAAAACCCACACCACCCACCTCATCCTGAGGTGCTGCAAAGCAGCCTCGAAGGATTGGCAGGCGGTACAAAACCAACACACCGTCCCTCACCCCAACCCTCTCCCGGTCGGGAGAGGGAGTCTTCTTCGTGATTTTGATACATCAGACTAAATTCGGCCCCCGGATACCCGCCCCATTGCTTTCCGCCGGCATGACCGGAAGGTCCAGCCCCGGTGTACCGCTCGCCGATCCTTCGAGGCTCCTTGTAGTCGCACCTCAGGATGAGGTGCCGCGAAGCGGCCTCGAAGGATCGGATAGTGACGCACCAAATTGATGTTGCTATCTGTTGTTTCCTCCGGCTTGATCGGACGGTCCACGCACTCCCCGCCCACCATTTGGGCAACCAAGATTGATACCAGAACGAGTATGTATTGACTCTTCATTTTCTTCCATGTATCCATGGATTATGAAAATGAAACAAGCCGTGCCAACCATCTCCGCATTGGCCCATGAAGGCCGCTTGACCTTGTTCCGACTTTTGGTTCAGGCCGGGGATGAGGGTTTGCCCGCCGGGGCGATTGCCAAAGCGGCCAAGGTCAATTTGACCACTTCGTCAGCTCAATTGGGCATATTGGCCGGGGCCGGGCTGGTCAGTACGCAGCGGCGTGGACGCAGCATTTTGTACCGGGCCAATTACCAAAGGGTCAGCGCCTTGCTGGCCTTTTTAATGAAAGATTGCTGTCAGGGGCGCGCCGAAATTCTGCAACCTCTGGCTGATTTAAGCGAAAAACAGGAGTAAATTCATGAAACGATTTCACGTCAATATGTCGGTGGAAAATTTGGATCAATCCATCCAGTTTTATTCGGTGCTGTTCGGCATCAAACCTGTCGTGGTCAAGCCAGAATACGCCAAATGGATGCTGGATGATCCGGCCGTGAATTTTGCCATTCAACTAGCCAATGATGCCTCTCCACCCGGCGTCGGCCATTTGGGGTTACAAGCCGACAGCGCCGAAGGATTATCGGAAATCTCCGAGCGGCTAAAAACCGCTGACCAGCACACATTGGATCAAGATGCCACCGAATGCTGTTACGCGGTTTCAGATAAAACTTGGGTCGAAGACCCAAGTGGCATGGCGTGGGAAACCTTCTTCACTCATGGTACATCTACGGTTTATGGTGAAGATGATGCGCGGGCTGAATTGGCAATTGCCAAGAAGAGCCAAAGCAAGTGTTGTTGAACCGAGCTGCCTTAGCGACGGCCAAACAGGCGCTCAATGTCTTTGAGTTTTAACTCTACATAGGTCGGGCGTCCGTGATTGCACTGGCCGGAATGGGGCGTGGCTTCCATCTGGCGCAGCAGGAAATTCATCTCGTCAGCATTCAAGCGCCGCCCAGCCCGCACCGAGCCATGGCAAGCCATGGTCGAGCACACATCTTCGAGCCGTTCCGACAGGGAATGCGCCGCGTCAAACTCCAATAAGTCTTCGGCCAGATCACGGATCAATTGGCCGGTATTCATTTGGCCGAGCAAGGCTGGGGTTGCGCGCACCGCAATGGCCCCCGCTCCGAATTCCTCGATGACCAAACCCAAGGCGGCCAATTCATCGCGGCGGGCTAGCAAGCGGTCAGCCGCGCCGTCTTCCAGTTCAACAACATCTGGGATCAACAAGTTTTGCGAAGCCACCCCATCGCGGGCCAAGGCTTGCTTCATGCTTTCATAAACCAGCCGTTCATGGGCCGCATGTTGATCAACAATCACGATCCCGTCTGCGGTCTGAGCGACAATATAGGTCTCGTGTAATTGGGCGCGCGCTGCACCCAGTGGCAGATCATTGTCTGCCGCTGTTTGCGCTTCAGTGGCAGGTGGTGCGTTCGGCTCCACCATGGCGCTAGGAGCGACAAAATCAGCACCACCGGGGTTTTCTGCAAAGCTGGATTGAACCGGCATCGGACGCGCCCAATTGCCGGGTGTCAGCCCAAACCCCGGTGTTAGCCCTGCCGGACTTGGCGCTTGCATTTTACCCAACGCAAAGCCGGAACTGGTGGTGGCGGCCCGGTGCCCGGACGCAGCCAACCCGTGACGCAAAGCACCAACAATCAACCCGCGAACCAGACCGGGATCACGAAACCGTACTTCTGACTTGGCTGGATGGACGTTCACATCAACCAGATGCGGGTCCAGATCAACAAACAGCGCCAACACCGGATGTCGGTCCCGGGCCAGAAAATCACGATAGGCACCGCGCACTGCGCCGTGCAGCAATTTATCGCGCACCGGGCGGCCATTCACGAACAGATATTGATGGCGGGCCGAGGACTGGTGATAGGTCGGTAGGCCAGCAAAGCCAGAAATCCGCACCGCTTCGCGGGTCAGGTCAATCTCAATGGCATTGTCCTTGAAATCCCGACCCAGCACATCACCCATCCGGCGCAATCCGGGTTGTTCGCCGCTATGGGCCGGATAGGCAAAACTTTTGCGGCCGTTTGAGACCAGCGAGAAACCCACATCTGGCCGGGCCATGGCCAAACGTTTCAACGTGTCATTGACCGCCATGTTTTCTGACCGCTCGGTTTTCAAGAATTTTAGGCGAGCTGGCACCGCATAAAATAGGTCCGATATCTCGATCCGGGTGCCGCTTTGCCCAAATGGCGGGCAAGGGCGAAGCGCCGACATCTTGCCGCCATCGACTGACAACTGCCAGCACTCGCCGCTCTCGTCCTGTGAGCGGATTTGCATCCGGGCTACCGAGCCAATACTGGGCAGCGCTTCGCCGCGAAATCCCATGCTTGAGATATCCAGCAGATCCCAATTGCCGTCCTTGTCAGCCGATAGTTTCGAAGTGGCGTGGCGCTCGACTGCCAGCTTGATCTCGTCAGCCGACATCCCATGGCCGTTATCCACCACCAAAATGCGAACCTTGCCGCCCTCATCTACCGCGACATCAATCTGCGTGGCTCCGGCATCCAGTGCATTTTCAACCAGTTCTTTGACCACCGAAGCCGGGCGCTCAACCACCTCGCCAGCGGCGATCTGGTTGATGGTTTCAGGTGGTAAGCGAAGGATGCGAGACATGGGTTGGTTTTGGGGGCAAGGGCCGATTGGGTCAAGAGGAAGGGGCAATGATGTTTTCCTCATCTCCCATTTTTCCTCCTCTCCCATTGGGAGAGGATCGAGGTGAGGGGAACGATGTTCGCAATTAACCCAAATCGCTGATCACAACCAAGCGGGGCATCCCTCACCCCAACCCTCTCCCGGACGGGTGAGGGAGTTCTGTCC
>JAJFFR010000039.1 GCA_021776555.1 Robiginitomaculum sp. | reverse complement strand
TTACCAAAGGGAAATCGGTAGGGAAACCACGGCTGGTAACGACCCAACCAAACGTATAGATCAAGCTTACCAAAGGGAAATCGGTAGGGAAACCACGGCGATGGGTCGCTTGCTGACAAGATGTTTGGTAGCTTACCAAAGGGAAATCGGTAGGGAAACCACGGCAAGATCGGTGCCGAACGGAAACCAAGGGGGTAGCTTACCAAAAGAAAATTGGTTTTAATTATTTGATCACAGGATTCACAAAACTAGCTTTTCTCCTTTTTATATTTTTCATTTTGTGCAGTTAAATCGGCAAGCTCATCGTATAAGGGTGCCAAGTGGTCTTCTAGTTCTTCTAGTGTCATACGTTGCGGAATGTGCTGGGGGCAGTTCCAGTCGAAGGCTTCAATTGTAATGATAACAGCGCGTTGGGGACGGGCGCGGTAGCTCTCGTCATGAAGCTGTGTAACCAGCTCAGGGTCATCCTCGATATTGACCAGTTTTGCTCTACCCCAAACCTTTAAGCGACGGCGATTTGGATAGTCCATCAAGATCAGTGAAATCCGGTTGTCTTCGGATAAGTTTCCGACACTGATATACTGACGATTACCACGAAAATCGGCGTAAGCAATGGTCTTTTCATCTAGCGCCCGTACAAAGCCGCGCGGGCCACCGCGAAACTGTACATAAGGCCAACCTGTCTCGGAAACGCTAGCCTGATAGAAGCCATCACGCTCAGCAATGAACAAACTCTCTGCCTCGCTTAATTTGTCACCGCCGGATGCTTCTGGCGATAAAAATTTGGCGTATCCATCGGCAGATCCAAGGCGTTTTTGTTCTTTACGAACCGCAGGAGTAAAAGCGAGTTTTGCAAAAGCACGGGCCATAGTTTTCTCCATAAATCAAAATACGGACACCTCAATTGAGGCGTTCGTATTTCATATTGATATTTAGTTTTGAGCGACTTCACGATCTAGAAAATCGAGAATTTCTGTACCGATTTCATTGCCATATTCTTCAAGCGCAAAGTGGCCGGTATCCAACAGGTGGAACTCAACATTATTTAGATCCCGTTTGTACGGGTGCGCCCCATCCGCTGGGAAAATATGGTCGTTCTTCCCCCAGACGATCAGCGCAGGCGGCTGAAACTCTCTGAATAAAGCTTGCCAAGTCGGGTATTGATCAACATTGCTGGCATAGCTTAGAAACATATCCAATTGAATCTCTTTATTGCCTTCGCGGTCCAACAAGTACTGATCTTTGTGCCAAGTATCGGGGCTAATTTTCTCGGGTTTGCCCACGCCATGGGTGTATTGCCATTTGGTGGCACCAAGGCTTAGCAAGCCGCGCAGGGCATCACGGTTTTCTGTGTTTGGATTATTCCAGTACGCCTTGATAGGGTCCCAAAACTCAAGCAATCCTTCTTCATAGGCATTGCCATTTTGGATAATGAAGCCAGTGACTTGCTCTGGGTTTTTGGCGAACAGGCGATAACCGACAGGCGCGCCATAATCCATCAGGTAAAGGGCGTATGAAGAGATATTCTTGGCATCAACAAAGCCTTCGACGACATTAGCGAAGTTGGCGAAGCTGTATTCAAATTCTTCACGCGACGGCATGTCGCTGGAACCATAGCCTGGATAATCTGGGGCCAGCACATGGTAGTTAGTAGCTAGAATTGGGATGAGGTTGCGAAACATTTGGGATGAAGTGGGAAACCCATGCAGTAATAGAATTGTCGGGTTTTTCGGGTCGCCGGCTTCACGATAAGCGATCGATACACCATCTATTTCCATGTTTTTGTAAGAAACCGTATTGCTTTTTGCTTCTGTAATGATTGCGGTTCCTGCCTGAGCCACTGGGGCTTGGATCGTAATGCCAGCCGCCAAAATGGATGAAATTACGGCGACGGAAGCCAAGTGCGAAAACCGTAATTTGAGTGATTTTCGGAGTGTGGGTTTCGGGGTGTATAGAGTTAGGGCGGTGCTTGTCATTTATTCCTCCAGCGTGTTTGCCATCGCGGCTTTGCGATGGTGCTGAAAAATAACCCACACTCGGTTGGCAGATAATTCGGTTTTATACCTAGGGGTTTTTACCTAGTGCGTAAATCAGAGTACTGCGCGATTATGCGGTGCACCAAAATCCAACACAGGACCAACAGGCACAATACCGGTCGGGTTGATCATGTCATGACTGCCATAATAGTGAGACTTGATATGGTCCATATGTACAGTTTCTGCGACGCCTTGTTGTTGATAAAGATCGCGCACATAGCCCGAGAGATTGGGGTAATCAGCAATGCGTTTTCGGTTGCATTTGAAGTGCCCAACATAAACTGGATCGAAACGCGCAAGCGTCGTGAATAAACGCCAGTCGGCTTCGGTAATTTCTGCGCCGATTAAATATCGCGATGTTGCAAGTCGCCGGTCCAGGATGTCCAGAGTCTCAAACAATGGAGCCAGTGCCTCTTCATAGGCGCTTTGTGTGGTAGCAAAGCCAGCTTTGTACACACCATTATTGACGGTCGCATAGATGCGCTCGTTCAAGATATCAATTTCTTGACGTAAATGCTCCGGGTAATAATCTCCAGCCTTGGCGCCAACATCATCGAAGGCGCTGTTGAACATACGGATGATTTCCGACGATTCATTGGAAACAATAGTGTTTTGTTTTTTGTCCCAAAGGACCGGTACGGTCACACGCCCGCTATAGTCGCTCTGGGCCGCCGTGTAGACCTGATGCATGTAGTGTGAG
>JAJFFR010000038.1 GCA_021776555.1 Robiginitomaculum sp. | reverse complement strand
TGTTTTGGCGCTACGTACAGAAAATGATAACCCGCTCAGTCGAGAAGACCCCACAAACCTCGCTGACTTGCAGCAAAAAGCCTACCCCGATCTCGCACCGTTATTCATTAACAAAGAACCCCGTCAAGTATTTGAAGAAGCCCGTACATTGGTAGAAAAGCGCGGTTGGGAAATCGTCGCAGCCTCTGCAGCAGAAGGCCGCGTCGAAGCGACGGCCACCACACCGGTCATGGGTTTTAAAGACGACGTGGTGATTCGTGTGCGTGATGAAGCCGGTCAATCCATTGTCGACATGCGCTCTGTGTCTCGCGTTGGACAAAGTGACTTGGGTGCAAATGCCAAACGTATTGCGTTGTTTTTGGCTGAGTTGCAAGGTTAAGTATTTTCTTGTGGGCTGGCCTGATTAGTTCTGCGGTTCTGTGGTGCCACCACTGTCATTACACGTTATGATAACGCTCCATCCAAATCGATAGTGAGCCATAAACAAAGTTACCAATGCGACGGGGGTCAAAAATAACAAAGTTGAGGCGACAATCTCAGGTAGTAGCTAGCTATTGCTAAGATTCGCAATAATAATGTAAACGATTTTAGCTGCCAAACATTGGTTCTTGAATTATTCGATGCTTCCCTAATGAGTTTAGAATGATCACGGATCGTGATAAGCTGGCGGTAAATGTCTGCTTGTGACGGCAGGCAAAAAAATATGTACGATCAATTATTTAGCGTAATATTACCTATGAATATCAAAAGAACATTCAGAAATTTCCTGTTATTTTCCAGCTTATCGGTTTTCGCTCTGTCGGCACAAGCACAGCCAGAAGAATGCGCTGTATTGACGGAGCCAGCGACATTTCTCGCAGAAGCCAGCCTGGTGTGCCTGCAAAAAACGCAGGTAACGGATAATAACGGGACCTTTTTATTTAAAGCCTCGTTGCAGTGGCTGGGTGCTGAGCGACCGAATCATTTTCAACTGGTTAGTTCCGAAGCGGATGATGCGGGTGTGGATATAAACAGCCCGACATTTATGTCAGCAAATAATACGCTGACCATACCCAAAATTGATATTCCCGGCATTTATGGAACCGAGCGCTTTGCGGTGAATTTGAAACTGATGCAAGAAGATGATACTTCTTTATTTGAATTGTCGTCGGTTGATGTCTATATCAATCCAGACTTTGTACCCAATGAAACTTGGGTGCCTTATGGTATGTTGGACTCGGATGAGCGACGTGCGGTTGACTTGCTTGCACGATCCTTACCTTATGCAAAATTGGCCGATGCGGTCTATGATTTTGATAATATTGTTGATGGCTGGGACTTGATCGATGATAAAAGCAGAGGTTCTGGTATGCAGGCGGCTCTTTATCGTGCCCAGGACAGTGATGCTCTGGTGTTGGCATTTCGAGGCACGGAGAGTTGTGACTTCCCTTGTTCTTTAAAAGAAACTAAGGAATTAGCGCTTGATGTTTTTGCGGACAGTTTATTAACGCTGGGCCAAGACGGTTCGCAATTCGATGATGCCATGGAATATGCGCAAGAGGTTGTGAATTTTTTCCCAGACCGCAAGATCTATGTAACGGGTCATTCATTAGGTGGCGGACTGGCACAAGCGATTGGAGCAGCATTTGGGTTAGAAACCTTCGCTTTTAATTCAGCGCCAGTGCCAGACGATTTTCTAAAGAGTAGCCGGGTGCAATTAAGCACCGAAGAATTACAAGAAATTATTCATGTCATAGCTGACATTCACGACCCCGTATCCAATACCGACGAGTCGGGCAAGTTTTATCTGAATGCGGACCATCTTTCACCATTAATTCAATTTGATTTTGACCTGAAAGAAGTGGTGCCAGGACGCTTGGCAAAGTTGAATAAACTACGTTTTGATCGCCACAGCATCACTACGTTTGTTGATAATGCCGGGTTGCTTTTGACGACGTACGAGGGTGGGTGGTAACGGTTGGTAATTATTTAAGCTTGTCGGAAAAGTAGGCTTAATCAGTGTGTTCTTAAGCTATATGGATTATTTTAAAGTCGCTATACTTGTCTTTATTATTGTTAGCGTTCTAATCTTAATTTTTAAAAAAGATGAAGTATCTTACAGTGAGTTACTTAAGCGTTACAGTGATATTTATCAGGAATTGGACACTTATGTAAAGCCAGGTTATGCATCCTTAATAAAAGGGTTATTTTATTTTGGTGTGCTGGTATTTATCATTGGTGTAATAAGAATGGTATCGCAAAGTATATGACTTATTATTATGACCGAACGCAAGAATTCTACTCAAAAAGAACATGTTATAAAAGAAAAGCGAGAGGGAAGAGCGCTAGCTGGTTTTTTTGTGTTTGCGATAGGTGGGCTACCTGTACTTTTCTTCACCACACTTGTGGCATTAGAATCATTTTCTGAGCATGCCGTAGGAATAATTTGTTTTTATTTACTTGGCTTGGCTCTTAGTGTAATAGGTCTGTATCTATTTCTCTGCATCCCTGTAATAGTTATTGATCACGGCAAGAAACAGGTGATTACAAAGAAGTCTTGTGTCTTGTTCAACTTGTCAAAAACGTATAGCTTTCGAACCATACGAGAAGTTGGGGTTTCTGAGGCGTACCATGCTGGATCAAGAGGTACAAACGCCGGTACGTTCTACAAAGTAGAAATTAGAGGCCCTCAGCAAATTACCGTTCCTTTGACAGAAACGACGGATGAGAAGAAAGTGCTTATCGACGCTGAGAACCTATCCAAAATACTTGGCGTCAAGTTTAATACAGATTACCGAAAAATTTTCACGGGTAGCTACAAACTAAGATGAGTTTCTATCCCTTTGCCTACCGTGGTGAAAGCTAGCCTGGACATTGCACCAGTACATTAGATTTCAGTCTGCAACTTTTATGTCATCAGACT
>JAJFFR010000037.1 GCA_021776555.1 Robiginitomaculum sp. | reverse complement strand
TACCCGGTATGGCGGCGGGCACGACCTTTGTCTTGTTGCCCAAACAACTCGGCCAATTGGTCGGTGATCGCACCGCCCAATTGTTCGGCATCGGTGATGGTGACGGCGCGTTTGTACCAACGGGTCACATCATGACCGATGCCAATGGCCAGCAATTGCACATTAGAACGTCCTTCGATCTGGGCAATCACCTCACGCAAATGGTTTTCCAGATACCCGCTTTTATTGTGCGACTGGGTGGTGTCATCCACCGGTGCGCCATCAGAGATTACCATCAAAATACGACGTGCTTCGGGGCGACCCAACAATCGATCATGCGCCCAAAGAAGTGCCTCGCCATCAATGTTTTCCTTCAGCAAGCCTTCGCGCATCATCAGGCCCAAATTATTATGGGTCCGGCGGATCGGCGCATCGGCTGCTTTATAGATAATATGGCGCAGATCATTGAGCCGGCCTGGATCGCGCGGTTTACCGGCTTCGATCCAATCATCTCGCGATAAACCGCCTTTCCAAGCGCGGGTGGTAAAACCCAAAATTTCTACTTTGACCCCGCAACGCTCCAGTGTGCGGGCCAGAATGTCGGCGGTCAGCGCGGCAATCATGATCGGGCGACCGCGCATGGAGCCGGAATTGTCCAGCAATAACGTAACCACCGTATCGCGAAACTCGATCTCAGTTTCTTCCTTAAAGCTCAAGGGTTGCATCGGGTCAGTGACCACCCGGGTTAAACGGGCCGTATCCAGTACGCCCTCTTCTAGATCAAAGGTCCAAGATCGCTGCTGTTGCGCCATCAATTGTCGTTGCAAACGATTGGCCAAGCGAGCTACCGCGCCTTTTAAGCGCTCCAGCTGCCGGTCCAGATATTTTCGCAAGCGGGCCAGTTCTTCCGGGTCGCACAAGTCCTCGGCCCGCACGATTTCGTCATGGGCCTGATTATACACCCGGTAGTTTGATCTGCCATCGCCCATCGGTCGGAAATTTGGTCGGATCGGTACTTCTTCGCCTTGGCTGTCTTGGGCCTCGCCAACATCGCTTTCATCGTCCAACAGGTCGGTTTGTTGTTCGCTCTCATCCGCTTCTCCAGTATCAGAGGTGCCTTCGCTTTCCTGTTGATCTTCTTCTTCGCTTTGGTCCTGATCCTGCGCGCTAGGATTGCTCTCTTCTGAGTCCGCGTCGGCTTCATCTTCCGATTGCTCGCTCTCACTGCCCAGTTCGTCAATCAGCTCCATATCGCGCAACAAATCACGCACTAAGTCGGCAAAGGCGGCTTGGTCAATCAACCCCGAATCCAGCGCATCCAGCGCTGGGCCAGCCTTGGCCTCAATTTCACTACGCCAAAGAGACAGCAAACCATCGGCCTCATTCGGTGGTGGGCGGCCGGTCATGCGTTGACGGGCCAACAGAGCAATCGCATCAGAAAGCGGCGCTTCGTCGCGCTGTGCTACGTTCTGAAAACCTTTTGCCACACACCGATCAACCAAAGCGGCGTGCATATTGCCGCCAGCCCCTTTTAAGGCGCGGTCACCCAGCGCTTCACACCGGGTTTGCTCCAACGCATCAAACACCGCACGGGCAGGTCCAGGACCGGGACGAGCTGCTGCATGAACCGCCGGGTCGTGATGGGCCAACCGCAAAGCCAAAGCATCTGCTTTGCCCCGCAATATAGATATATTGTCCAGATCAAGTGCGGCAGGCGGCAAGGGCAGGTTAACTCGGTCTTCGGCAATCGCCGCAACATCTCCGCCGAAATGCACTTCCAGTTCGGTCTGTCCGGACAAAGCGCGCGTAGTGATCCCAACCGCTCGCTTCAACGTTTCAACCGGTGTTTCGCGATCAGTCATCTTGAACCTGATCCACGTTCAGGCGACTTCCAACCAAGCCTTCATTGAACTTTTCCAAACTAATCGGTGCGCTCATTAGGCCACCGCGACGCGCGCCACGCTTTCAGGCAGGTCTTCTGCAAAGGCTCGCTGATAAAACTCGGCAATCACCGGGCGCTCCAGCTCGTCACATTTGTTCAAAAAGGTCAAACGAAAGCCCTCGCCCGTATCTCCTTCAAATATCTCGGTGTTTTCAGCCCAAGTCAGAACGGTCCGGGGACTCATCACGGTCGAAACATCCCCATTCATGAAGGCGTTGCGGGTCATGTCTGCCACCCGGACCATGGCTGAAATGGTTTTACGGCCCGCATCAGTATTCCATTTTGGCATTTTAGCCAAAATAATCGCTTCTTCCGCATCATGTTCGAGATAATTTAAGGCCACCACCATCGACCAGCGATCCAATTGTCCCTGATTGATCTGTTGGGTGCCATGATACAATCCGGTGGTATCGCCCAGACCAATGGTATTGGTCGTTGAAAATAGCCGAAAGCTTGGATGTGGGCGGATCACCCGGTTTTGGTCGAGCAGGGTCAACCGGCCTGAGCTTTCCAAAATACGTTGGATCACAAACATCACATCGGGACGACCCGCATCATATTCGTCAAACACCAAGGCGACTGGCCGCTGCAACGCCCACGGCAACAGACCTTCACGAAATTCGGTAACTTGCTTGCCGTCTTTTAGGACAATCGCATCCTTGCCGACTAGATCAATCCGGCTGACATGACTATCCAGATTGATCCGGACCATCGGCCAATTAAGGCGCGCTGCAACTTGTTCGATATGGGTTGATTTGCCGGTGCCGTGATAGCCTTGCACCATCACCCGGCGGTTATGGGTAAACCCGGCCAATATGGCTTTGGTTGTGGCTGGATCAAACTGATAGGCCTCGTCAATTTCTGGAACAAATTCACAAGGTTTTGAAAATGCCGGAGCCTTTAGATCAGATGTAAACCCAAAGGTTTCACCAACAGAAATTTCAGTGTCAGGCTGCCAAAGCGGAAACGCGGCATCATGATCGGCCATGGATTTTCTCTTTTCTCTTTATCTGCTGTCTGTATGGGCTGCGCGCATCAATTCTTCAAGCCAGTTTGGCAGTTTTCAAAACCTGATAGGCCCGAATCACCTGCTGCAACCGGCCCTCGGTTGAACGATCGCCCTTATTGGCGTCCGGGTGAAAGGTCTTGACCAGTTTCAAATACCGGGTTCGCACGTATTTGGCCTCGGTATCGTGGGGCAAGCCCAGATCATCCATCGCCAAAGCTTGCAGTCGGCCCAAACGTCGTTGCGGTTCTCTGGCTTCGCGATATTTGGCATCGCCTTGTAGGTCCAGCGGGTCAGCAAACCGGTTCTGCCAGCCCTTTGGTCCGTTGCCTTGTCCCGGTGCGGAACGGCGCATATCCCAAGTTGGTCGATTACCGTAGGCTTGGCCCTGTTGGTAGGAACGAGCCGCGCTTTCGCTCATCCCATGAAAGAAGTTCCAAGCTTTATTATATTCGGCCGTGTGTTTTTGGCAGAAATAAAAATACTCGTTCAAGCTATCCGGGCTTTGCGGTGCTTTGCAATTTCCCTTGGCAACACAGCCATCCCACTCGCATTGTTTCTCTCGCGATCCGGCCTTTTCCTTGCCCGGAGGTTTCACCCGAATGTCAAAGAGTTTCGGTGTATATTTGAAATCGTCAGCCATAAGCTTACCTATATGGGAAAGCAGCGAGCTTCGTCCATCCCGAAAGGAAAGAAATGAGTAGCATGACCAAAAATATGACCCAAAAACTACAAGCGGCGTTCTCGCCAGAGTTTCTGGAATTGATTGACCAATCCCATTTGCATGCCGGTCATGCCGGTGCGAGGCCCGGCGGCAACAGTCATTTTGCCCTGACCATCAAGGCCGCCGCCTTTACTGACCTGTCTCCATTGGCTCGGCACCGGGCGATCAATGAAGTCTTGGCGGACGAGTTAGCCGGACCCGTACATGCTCTGACCATCAAGGCCAGTGGGTCTAGGGCAGGTTAACTCCCTATTTTACGAACTTTGACTTTGGTGATCTGGTTTCTTTTGCGCTCCAGCACTTCAAAACGAAAACCGTATAATGAAAATATCTGACCGGGTTCAGGGATAGCTTGCGCGCCGTGGATGATCAGGCCGGCCACCGTCACCGCTTCTTCATCGGGCAATTGCCAATCCATGGCGCGGTTCATATCTCGAATACTGACGTCCCCGGTAACCACAACCCCGGATTTCACCCGGCGCAAGCCAACAACCGGCGTGTCGTATTCATCCTCGATCTCGCCGACAATTTCCTCGATAATGTCTTCTAGTGTGACCAGACCCATCAACGAGCCATATTCATCAACCACTAGAGCAAAGTGCTCGCGGCGTGAACGAAAGGCGTTTAATTGTTCGGGAACTGTAGTGGTTTCCGGGGTGAACCAAGGTTTGCGGGCCAGATCATCAATATCGATCTGCTCATAATCTCCGCCAACCCGGTGTAAAGCCCCTAACAAGTCGCGCACATGCAATATGCCGGTAATGTTATCTTGCTCACCTTTGTAGAGCGGCAATCGGGTATATTGGCTGTCCAATACCTGACTGATCACCTTGCCACTGCTTTGATCGGCATCAACCAAGGTGATGTTTTTACGATGAACCATAATTTCTTCGACGCTCAAATCGCGAAGGTCGAGCACCCCACCTAGCATGTCGCGGTCATCCTTGATCACCTCGCCCTGCTTGGTCAATAAGTCCACCGCGCCGCGTAATTCATCATGGGCCGAAAGCACCGGGCCTTCCGCCTTAACCCCGAATAATTTGAACATGCCCTTGATGATCACCTCGACCGTCATCACGAAGGGCGCAAACAGCATTTTGATCAACTTGATCGGTCCAGAGACAAAAATCGCCGCCCGATCTGGGTTGGAGATCGCATAGGTTTTGGGGGCCACTTCGGCAAAGATTAAAACCAGCAAGGTCATCGAGATGGTAGCAATCACAATACCAGCCGAACCAAATAGCTTCACAAACAAAGCGGTCGCCAGCGCCGAAGCCATGATGTTGACCAGATTATTGCCCAGTAAAATAGCCCCGAGCAGGCTTTCCCGGTCGGCAATCAGTTGATTGACCCGGCGAGCGCCCTTGACCCCTTCTTGCTCCATACGGTGCAATCTGGCCCGTGAAGCGGCGGTCAAAGCAGTTTCAGACCCCGAAAAAAAAGCAGAAAATAGCAAAAGCAAAAACACACTGCCACCGATGATGGCGGTTTCGGCGTTCAAGTAGGTCATGTCAAATTTCTATCCATAAAGTCGAGCAGGGTCTGGTTGGAAATATCTGCGGTGACAAAGGCCTCACCCAGATGTTTGCACAGAACCAAGTGAATTTGGCCATCCTTGTTTTTTTTATCGCCCAACATGCGATGCAACAGGTTTTGGGCTTTGTATGGCCCGCCGGGCGCGTCCTTCAAACTGGTTGGCATTTGCATTTTGTGCAAATGGGCCAACAACTGGTCGGCATCTTCTTTTGGACAAAACCCCAACTCGGCGGACAGCAAGAACGCCGCACCCATCCCGGCGGCGACCGCTTCGCCATGTAAAATCTGTCCCGGTGCTTCTGCTTCTAGCCCATGGGCAAAGGTATGGCCTAAATTCAATAATGCCCGGCGACCGCGTTCTAGCTCATCTTCCGCCACCAGATCAGCCTTGCCTTGAACCGAGCGACGAATGGCTTCGATCAGAAGCTGCGCCTCACCTTCCGCCATCTCTGGTCCGGTTTGCACCAGTTGGTCAAAGAAAGCCCGGTCCGATAAGCAAGCCATTTTCAACATCTCAGCATAGCCGGCCCGCCATTGGCGTGGATCCAGCGTTTGCAAAAAATCCGTATCGGCCACAACCAGCCGAGGTTGGTGAAACACCCCGATCATGTTTTTGCCAGTTTTGGTGTTGATGGCGGTTTTGCCACCGACCGAGCTATCGACCTGGGCCAGTAAAGTGGTAGGGATTTGCACAAAATGGGTGCCGCGTTTGACCAAAGCGCTGGCCAAACCAGCCAGATCACCGATCACCCCACCGCCAAAGGCCAGCAGGCAATCCTCGCGCTCCATTTCCTGTTCGAACAGAAAATCACAAACCGTTTGCAAGCCAGCAAAACTTTTTTGGTCTTCACCCGGTGGCAGGATCAAGCACCGGGTCTCGATACCATGCTCGGCCATCACGGTTTCCAGCGTGTTCAAATGCAGATCAGCGACAGTTTGATCGGTGATCACCGGTAGCATGTTTTTGGACGCCAGTTGGGCAATGCGCGGCGCAGCCAATGCCAATGCACCAGCCCCGATCATTACATCATAGCTGCGCGAGGCCGGTTGCAGCGCCACATGTATCTGTTGAAGTTTCACGAAGTCGGTCTCTCAAATCTCTGCAACGCCCGGATAATGGCCTCCACCGTATTGGTATGAGGTCCTTCACTACTGTCAACAACCAGATCAGCATCCGCATAGACCGGGTGTCGCTCTTGGATCAATTTTTGCAATATCTCCCGGCGATTGCCATGTTGCAGCAGCGGCCGGGTATTTCGCTTTGAGGTGCGACGCACTAGTTCGTCTAACTCGGCTCGTAACCAGACAGAAGTTCCAAACTGCGCGATGGCCTCGCGAATTTCTGGGTCCATAAATGCACCGCCGCCAGTGGCCAAGACGCACGGCTCTTCTTGTAACAGACGCAAAATGACTTTGCGCTCTCCTGCCCGAAAAGCCGGTTCGCCAAAATCTTCAAATATATCTTGCACACTGCGGCCCGCAGATTTCTCGATCTCATGATCCGCATCATGAAAGGTTAGACCCAGCGCAGCAGCCAAGCGGCGGCCGATTGTTGTTTTTCCAACACCCATCAGGCCGATCAATACAATGGATCGATTTTGCATTTGGCTTGTTTTACGGTTAAGAACCAGTTTCATAATCAATCCTGATCCTATACTGCATAGATCGCCATCATGGCAAATCGCAATGCTGGACAGGCCGACACAAAAGGAAGATGAAAATGAGCAAATGGCTAACTGGATTGCTATTGCTGGTGATTGTACTGGCTGCTGGTTTAATCCTGCTGGAACGAAAAGCCATCAACGCGAAACCAGAAGCAAAAGAAACTATTCTTAAAGTTGATCATGTTCCGGGCCTGTAAAACTCTCCTTTTTGTTGGGTGGCTGTGCCTACCTGTTCCGGCCATGGCGCAGCTTCGCGATAATGTCGATGTGGGTAGCTTGTCACAGATCGCCCCATTTTCAATCGGCGTTCTAGGGTCGCATCAAGCACCCATGCCAGCCGATCAATGGCAAAACTCCGAGCGCGGTGTCCTGATCGATTTACTGCGTGACCTGCCGTCGGATAGCGGTTCAACTGTGATCAATGACCTGTTGCACCGGATCTTGCTCAGTGGCGGTGATCTGCCAAGTGGTGGTGATCCAGACAATCATCTGGCCCAACTCCGACTGGCTGGTACATATAATTCAGGAAAATTACATGAAACGGGCGAAATTGCCGCTCGGTCTCCACGAGGCTATCACGATCCACAAACGGCGCTCTTTGCGGTCAATACCTTGTTGGCCTTGGGCCAGCCAGAACCAGCCTGCACCATTGCCAATCAGTTGAGCGAGGCACGAAGCGCTCCTTTTTGGTTAAAAATCAGGGCATTTTGCATGGCCAAGGCTGGCAATATGACTGGAGCAGAATTGATTGCCGGTCTGGTGGTGGAAGCGGATCCAGAAAATGCCGGGTTTTTGAAACGGATCAATCGCCTGACCACATCCCCAGCCCAACCAGAGACCGTACAGGTCCAAACGGCTTTAGAGCTGGCACTGGTCGAAGCGGCCGGGGATATGGTTTCATCAGATGAATTACCTTTTGTCTTACAAGCTGCATTGGCTGAGCGGGACGGAGAGCAATCCTTACATTTTGCATTTGAAAGCTTTGTTACGGGAGCCATTTCAGTTCCCAACATGGCCGAGTTGTTGGTGGCTCATGCTGCCCAGTTGGAAGTCCCGGTTAAAACCAATTCCGACACTGACGATATCCAACCCCAAAGCCCGTTTGAGCAAGACTTACAGCGCTTAAAATGGGCCAAGTCCCGAACCGGACTAGACCAATTAGCCCTGTTGTTCTCGCTGGGGCGCTCGGCAAATGACGCAAATTTGCGGGCTGATGCGCTGGCTGTTCTATTACAACCCGAGAACAATTTACGCCAATGGCTAGCTCTGCACCGACTGGCTATTGAAGAAATTCGCTATCTTCCATTGGATCAAAATCTGGTTCAGGTCGCGCCAGTCTTTATCCGAGCCAGTTTGTTGGCTGGTGATTTCGAGCTGGCTAGCAATTGGTCAAAAATAATTGAACCGGAAATGTTGACAGCGTGGGCATTTGATTTGCCGTTTCGCATGGCCAACCCAACGACCGGAAGTATCAAAAACACAGTGCTACTCGAAAAAGATAGTGAGAAAAAACAGTTCCAATTGGCTAGCGATTTGATGGCGCTACACGCTTTGGATCACCAATTGGACCCCACCACGCGCCAATGGCTGTCTTCCCATGCCAATGCAGAAGAAGCCCAATGTCCACTTGGCAAGCAGATCGCCCTCACATCCAGTGCCAAAACTGGGGCCATTGCCGAAACCATATTACGTATTGCCGATCTGATGGGCGACAGTGGATTTGATGGCCTACCCAATTCCTGCAACACAAGAATTGTTTCGGCCTTACAGGAACTTGGCCTGTCCCACGAAGCCCGCTTGGCCGCACTGGAGTGGACAATCAGCAACCGGTTTCATAAATGAACCAAAATGCGTTGGATGCTTTTTTGGAGATGATGAGTGCTGAACGAGGCGCTGCCGCCAACACCTTGGCCGCCTATCGCCGCGATCTGGATGATTTGCAAAGCCATTTGATCAACGGCAAGCGGGAGTTTTTAACTGCTCGTCCAACCGATATTGAAAACTGGATGCTAGATTTGCACGCTCGTGGGTTGGCTGCATCAACGGCAGCCCGGCGATTAAGTGCTGCCCGGCGGTTTTACCGGTTTTGCCACAGCGAAGGCTGGATATCCGATAACCCGGTTCGGCATATCAAGGCACCCAAAGCGGCCAAACCGCTGCCCAAAATCCTCTCGGAGCACGAAGTTGATCCGTTATTGGCATGTGCAGCTCAAGACCTAAGACCAGCTGGACTTCGGATGTTGGCTCTGTTGGAAATCCTCTATGCATCTGGGTTGCGGGTTTCCGAATTACTGGCTTTACCCGATCATACGGGAAAACGTGCCGAGACGATGATTTTGGTTCGAGGAAAAGGAAACCGCGAACGCTTGGTCCCACTGACCCAAGCAGCGCTAGATGCCATCCATGCTTGGCGAGCTGTTCGGGCTGGTTTTCTACCCAAAGGTAGCAATCGATCCCGCGCGACCAAATACTTGTTTCCATCCCGGGCCATATCCGGACATTTGAGCCGCGAGCGGTTTTTTGCCATGCTAAAATCATTAGCGGCAAAAGCCGGTTTGGACCCGGCCCGGGTGTCACCCCATGTATTACGTCACGCTTTTGCTTCGCATTTACTGACGAATGGTGCGGACTTGCGAGCTGTACAAACTTTGCTGGGCCACGCCGATATTTCGACCACACAGGTCTATACCCATGTATTGGACGAACGCCTGAAACGTCTGGTCGAAACGGCGCATCCCCTGTCAAAGCGAAAATGAATGCTTGTCGATACTTCTTCGGGTTAGTATGGTGCCCGGCAAAACCACGACAGGCTTTTTATCAATGCAAACAGCAGTTTGGATTCTGAACCCGGTAATTATATTAGAAGTGCGCCATGTCTGACCCCCACCGTACCTATCTTGATTTTGAACGTCCGATTGCCGAGCTGGATGGCAAGATCGAAGAGCTTGAAAATCTGTCAAATGACCAATCTGGTGTAGATGTTGCAGCAGAGATCACTGCTTTACGCACCAAATCATCCAAATTATTGACCGATACCTACGCCCAGCTCGATCCATGGCGCAAAACCCAAGTGGCGCGACATCCCAATCGGCCGCATTTTCGGGACTATTTGTCAGCATTGATCACTGATTTTGCAGAAATACGCGGTGATCGCTGTTTCGGCGATGATCGGGCCATTATTGGCGGCGCAGGTTTTTTTCGCGGGCGGCCGGTCATGGTTATGGGCCATGAAAAAGGACACGATACCACGTCTCGCTTGACCCATAATTTTGGGATGGCCCGCCCCGAAGGCTATCGCAAAGCGGTTCGGATTATGGAAATGGCTGAGCGTTTCGGGCTACCGGTTTTGACTTTTGTCGATACCGCTGGTGCCTATCCAGGCGTTGGAGCCGAAGAACGCGGACAAGCCGAAGCCATAGCACGCTCCACCGAGGCCTGCCTAACCTTGGGCGTGCCGTTGATTTCATTGATCACTGGCGAAGGCGGATCGGGCGGTGCGGTTGCCTTAGCCGCAGCCTCTCACCTGATCATGTTGGAACACTCGATTTATTCGGTGATTTCACCCGAAGGCTGCGCTTCCATTTTATGGTCGGATTCCACCAAATCCAAAGATGCCGCTAATGCCATGAAAATCACCGCTACTGATTTGAAAGCCTTTGGTATTATCGATGAAATTGTCCCGGAACCGATTGGCGGCGCCCATCGTGACCCGGTTCAAACCATCCAAAAAGCCGGCGATGCCATGGAGCGCGCACTGGATAAGTTCTCTGATCTGGGGCGTGACGAAATTCTAGCTCGACGTAAAGCAAGGTTTTACGCGATTGGTCGCAGCGAAGCGTAATTTCAGCTTATACTTATTGCCCGGTCCGCAACCGAATACCGAACCAAGTGGTGTTGTCACTGGTAATGGCCAAGCCATCCAGAAATGTCGGTTCAGTCGAAACGGCCCAATGTCCGCCCAACCCAATTGAGGTATTGCGCGTAAAGTTGTGGACCAATTCCGCATCCGCTTGAAAATATGAGTAATCAAATCCATTGCCGCTGGAATATCCGGCAGCCCCGCCGATGACCAGGTCGGTGCGGCCAAACGGCACAACATATTTGGCTGATCCTTCTATGGTGAACCGCTCCAACACAAAATCGTAATAGCCATAAATCGCCGGGCTTAGCTCGCTGTCCCAAGTAATGCCCGCATAGGCTTCAATCGAATCGTCTTGTGCAAATAAAGTCCCAGTGTCGGGTCGGATATATCCGTTGACCCCGACATCGCCATACACCGCACCGGAAATATCAAATCCGTAACCTGCGTAGACATCAATCCGGTTCTGGTAGGAATTAAAATCATCCGGCGTTGGCGCAACGGCCCATACGCCGCCATAAGCCGAACCGTACCGGGCCTCGATCCCGCCAGAAACGTTCTGCTTGGCCTCTTGAGCACCTCTAAAAATGTATTCAGAATCCCACCGCAGAACAGCCTCAAATTCTAATGTATTGCCGGCAGACGATCCCGCATCATAGCTCGAAGCGGCAACGCCCGCATTGTAGGATGAACTGGTCGCTGTACTGGCATGGGCTTGCTGCCACTGGCTTGGCGCCGGGCTTGTTTTTTGCGCTTGGGTGTTGGTTGATCGGATTGAACCATCTGCATGACGCAATTGAACATCAGTGTCGTTGGCCGCAACCGACATGGCCAAGGCGGCAAATATACCTGCAAACATTAGGGTTTTACCGGATTTTCGCACATTCATATTGTCCCCCTTGCCTGCATAGGCAATTCGAATCACTGCTGGCATCTTAGCGCCGTGTTCAAATGGCGGTAAAGCCCACGATCAAATCAAGCAATCGCTAGGTCAATTTTATTCTGGTTGCCCAGAAACCGAGCCATGACAGCGTTTATATTTCTGACCTGACCCGCACGGACAAGCTGCGTTTCTAGACACGCGCCCCCAGGTGGCCGGGTCTTTGGGATCAACCTTGGAGGACGCTTGGCGGGTTACCGCTGTTGCCGAAACAAATCCTTGCTCGCCAACCAAACCGCCTGTCTCCGGACTGGCATGGTTTTCCTGCAAGTCCGTCCGCATTTCCGGAGCTTCTGGCGGCGGTTGCAATTGCAAATGCTGGTAGGACATGGCGTTTTGGGTAACTGAAGAACGTAAATCCGACAGCAGTTTTTCAAACAGGGCAAAACTCTCGGATTTGTATTCATTTAATGGATCGCGCTGGGCATAAGAGCGCAAATGAATGGTCGATTTCATATGATCAAGATTTTGCAAATGCTCCTGCCAATGAAAATCAATGACACTAAGCAGGATATGCTTTTCAATCGGCCGCATATTATCGGGTGTGAACTTGGCAACAATGCTGGCATAGAGTCGATCCGCATGATCTTCTACTCGCTCCAAAATCTCGTCATTCGCCACACCTTCTTCATCAGCCCAGTCTTTTACCGGCAATTCCGTTCCGCTCAATAATTCGGTCAGAGCGGTATTCATACCTTCGATATCCCATTTTCCGGCCATAACGTTTTCGGGCATATACTCGCCGACCAAATCCTCAATGGCTTCGTGGCGCATATCGCCAATTACGTCTGAAACGTCTTCAGACCCCATGAAATCACGGCGCTGTTCAAAAATTGCCTTGCGCTGATCGTTGGCCACATCATCATATTTCAGCAAGTTTTTACGGATCTCAAAATTGCGGGCCTCCACTTTTTTCTGCGAAGTTTCCAGCGCCTTGTTCATCCACGGATGGGCAATCGCCTCATCTTCCTGCATGCCCAGCGTTTTCATGATGGTAT
This sequence comes from Robiginitomaculum sp., assembly GCA_021776555.1. GTDB lineage: Bacteria > Pseudomonadota > Alphaproteobacteria > Caulobacterales > Maricaulaceae > Robiginitomaculum_B. The sequence continues at coordinate 2,346 of JAJFFR010000037.1, read as the reverse complement.
TCATCCGCTCTGGTGCAAAAATCCGCATTAGATCATCTTCGACCGATACATAAAACTTGGACAAGCCCGGATCGCCCTGACGCCCTGTACGACCGCGCAACTGATTGTCAATACGCCGGCTTTCATGACGTTCCGTAGCCAATACATATAGGCCGCCGGCACCAATGACCGTTTCCTTGGCAATTGCCACATCCGCTTCGATTTTCTCACGCTGTTTGGCAGTGGCTTTTTCGTCTGGTTCTTTCCCGGCTTGCGCTTTACTGCGAACCCAACCTTCAACTAGCATATCCACATTGCCGCCCAGCTGAATGTCGGTCCCACGACCGGCCATGTTGGTAGCAATGGTCACCGCACCTGGCGCACCGGCTTGTGAAATGATCTCGGCTTCTTGCTCGTGATAACGAGCGTTCAGCACCGTATGTTTGACTTTGGATTTTGTGAACAATTCCGATAACTCTTCGGATTTTTCAATGGAAACCGTGCCGACCAATATCGGTTGCCCGGCGGCTTGACGCTCTTTGACGTCGGTGATTACTGCTTTGTATTTTTCTCCAGTCGTACGATATAATTCATCATCAATATCGGTGCGCTGCACAGGGCGATTGGTCGGAATTTCAACCACACCCAATTCATAAATGCTTTCAAACTCTGAAGCTTCGGTCGCCGCAGTACCGGTCATGCCGGATAACTTCTCGTACAACCGGAAGTAATTTTGGAAGGTGATCGAGGCCAAGGTTACATTTTCTGGTTGAATTTCAACATTTTCTTTGGCTTCAATCGCCTGATGCAGCCCTTCGGACAGTCTACGCCCTTCCATCATGCGGCCGGTAAATTCGTCGATCAGCATCACCTGACCGCCTTTGACGATATAATCTTTGTCACGCAAATAAAGTTTGTGCGCGCGCAATGCCTGCACCACATGGTGGACAATAGTTACATTTTCAATGTCATAAAAATCACCTTCGAGCAGGCCTAACTCAATCAATTTCTTTTCGAGCTTCTCATTGCCCATTTCGGTCAAGGCAACTGAACGTTGTTTTTCGTCCAGCTCAAAATCCTCATCGACCAGAGATGGGATCAACCCATCAACCGTCCGGTAAAACTCACTGCGGTCTTCAGTCGGGCCAGAAATAATCAGCGGGGTGCGGGCTTCGTCAATCAGGATACTATCGACTTCATCAACGATCGAAAAATAGTGTTCGCGCTGCACCATTTGTTCCAGCGTATTTTTCATATTGTCGCGTAAGTAATCGAACCCATATTCATTATTGGTACCATAGGTGATGTCACAGGCATAGTTGATCCGGCGTTGCTCATCATCCAAGCCATGCACAACACATCCGCTGCTCATGCCCAAAAAACTGTATACTTGACCCATCCATTCGGCATCACGCGAAGCCAGATAATCATTAACCGTCACCACATGCACACCTTTGGCTGGCAAGGCGTTCAAATAGGCAGCCAACGTAGCCACAAGAGTTTTACCTTCGCCGGTTCGCATTTCAGCAATCGAGCCTTCATGCAACACCATGCCGCCCATCAATTGCACATCAAAGTGCCGTTGGCCTAATGTCCGCTTGGCCGCTTCACGAACATTGGCAAAGGCTTCGGGAAGCAAATCATCAAGGGTTTCACCATCCTTGAACCTCTTGCGAAATTCAGTCGTTTTGTCCTGAATTTGGCTATCGGACAGTTTTTCAAATTCAGCTTCCAGAGCATTGATTGCATCAATGCGCGGTTGCATCCGCCGCACTAGACGTTCATTGGAAGAGCCGAATAATTTTTGTACTATTTTTAACATGGATTGATCCGCGCTGACGAGCATGTCATCAAATTGAAAAGATACCCTTTGGCAGGGGTTCCCGGCTGACTTAAGGAGCCGGTCGGGCACTGTCAACGAGGACAGGTGGTGATTCAAGCATCAGGAGAATCAAAATGGGCATTAACCAGACCAATTTTCGACGATTTCGCACCCGCAAAACGACCCGGATCGGATGGGTTTTGGCATTGCTCGTAAGCCTAGGTGCCTGTGAACGAAGCAGTAATGAAGCAGATGCCAATAGCTTTGGCCTTAGCGTTCCAGCCATTGGAGATCGCGCCGTGGCGCGGGTCAATGGTACATTAATCACCGCGATGGATATCGAACGCGAAGCGGCTTTGCAGGACGTGATTCAACCGGGTGATCCACTGTCTCCCCAATCTGCAGATTTTCCTCGAATTCTCAATGAGCTGATTGATCAGCGATTATTGGCGTTGGAAGCCATCAAAAGAGGCTTGGGCCGCGATACAGAAACCATGCTCCGGTTGCGGATTGCCCGTGAACGAATTTTGGGCAATGTCTTGGTT
>JAJFFR010000036.1 GCA_021776555.1 Robiginitomaculum sp. | reverse complement strand
GAGGACCGTTAGCGGCGGAATCTCATCCGTTTCTTCCTGCAATTCTGGTTCAGCATGAGACAGTTCAGGTAATTCTTCGACCGCAGCAGCTACATTTGACAGCCGCCCGGTTATTCTTTCCGCAACTTCGCGAACTGGATTACCTGCACTTGTTTGCTCCGCGTTCTGCTCACCAAATACATTGCCAATCGGCACTAAATCAGCATCTGATGAAATTTCAGGATCTGCATGATTGCTTGTCTGATTGGCAGCTTCATCTTCAAGTTCTGGATCAGGTTGCGGCAACACTTCTGCGCTTTCCTGCTCCATATCATCATCAGAATAGACAAAACTTGGTTCATCAACCGCTACCGAACTATTATCTTGATCTGGTGAGAACGCCATGCTGTCGGTGGGAGCGAATTCAGTATCAAGTAACGAACCCAGCGCCGCTGATGACGACAAATCAATAGATACTTCGATTGCATCTTGGCTTTGGGTTTGCAGGTTGGTTTCGCGTTCAATTTCTGCGGCCAGCCCGGCATCACTTTGCGGTTGCACTCTAGCCGACGGAGCCAGCACCAATTCCCCGGTTACATCCAGAAAATGCGCTTTTTCGGCAGCCCGGCGGCGAACCAATGCATCCAACACCATCTCCCGGGTTCCCAATTTAGCCCGTCGCCACACGTCAAAAGCCGCAGCAGCGCTGATTAGGTTGCCTTCGTTCAAATACCGCACAACGTCAGAATTTGAAAAATTGGGCATCCCGATATTAAAGGCCAAGGACAATAGAGCATCTAATTGGGCTTGCGAGACCGGCGCAAAAAGGTTGTCCATAACCTTCGAAGTCAAATTGTTCATGTCCCAAACCAACAATTGTTCGGCATCATCGTGATTGACCACACCACCCTTGCGGGCCGAAGCCGTATGGCCGTGACCGATCACCCAAATGCCGTTTGGCAGCTGGGTTGCGCTAGCTCGAAACCCCTCAAAAGTTTTGAGGAGTTGGAGTCCCTTATTGGAAATTGACACGTTTTTATTCATTTTTGCGTCTCACAACGGAACAGTTTACCGGTTTTCAGGCCTGTTCTTGCAATCGGCGGGCCGAAATTCAAAATTCTGGGAGAATACGCAATACTTCAACCGAGTTCATGGAAGTGAACGACGCATAGAAGCCGCCGCCAGAACCACCACCGATCAGATAGAGGCTAGGCCCAACTGCTGCGGCACCGGCGCCGGTACGTGGTGTGGATAGGTTCTTGCCTTGGCTCCAATCATCCTCAGCCGGATCGTATATCCAGTGATCTTGTAGCGTTTGACCGCGACCGCCGCCGCGTCCGCCCATCACATGAAGCTTTCCAGCAAAAACCGCTGCCGCATGCCCAGACCGGGCAATGGAAAGCTCTGCACCCTTTGTCCATGTATTACTTTGCGTGTCATAAATATCGAGCTGGCCGCTAGGTGCGCTGGCTGATCCACCAGCAATGACATAGATTTTGCTGTCAATTGCCAAAGCAACTGAAGCTCGGCGGGCCTTTGGACCACCTTCTAACAATCGCCATTCATTTTTCTTGGGGTCAAAAACCGCCATCTCATCGGATTGGGAGCCTGATCCACCGATCGCATATAATTTTCCATCCGCCGCCACCATGGCAAAGGCGGCCCGGTTATCTGGCAATGCTGGGGCGGGTTGCCACTCACGATCCGTTTCTGCGAAGCTCCAAACTTCAGCACCGGCCTCGCCATTGCCATCGGCTGCATAGCCGCCCGCGACATATAAAGTGCCATCCAAGTTAGCCAAACCAAACTGTTCCAAACCAACCGGCAAATCAGGAATCCCGCGCCAGCTACCCGCCGCAGGATCATAGCGTTCTGCCACGCTCATTGGGGCTAACCGACCGGCACCACCAATGGCATAAATACGCCCCTGCATCTCAACCACCGACAGCGCAGCCCGAGCCGTGTCCATCGGACGGCCTTCGCTCCAACCTTGTGCAAACGCAAGGTTAGGAGCCAATAACACCAGTGAAACAAAAAGAAATCGAAACATAAAATTTCCTATCCGACCAAAACCAAAGCGGCCAAACCCAAAAACACAAAAAAGCCGATTACATCGGTAACCGTAGTAACAAATACACTGGAAGCCACCGCCGGATCGGCTCCCAAACGTTTCAAACCTAACGGCACCAAAATACCCGCTGCACCGGCCACAAAATGATTGACGATCATGGCAATGGCGATGACCACAGCCAAGGTAAGCGAATGAAACCACACCCAAGCAATCAGGCCCATGATCATGGCAAAGATAAGGCCATGAGCCAAACCCGCCAGAACTTCACGCATAATAATACGCCGCGCATTGGCCTTGGTAATTTCACGCACTGCCAAGGCGCGCACCGCAACGGTCAGCCCCTGCGTGGCCGCATTTCCGCCCATGGATGCAACAATCGGCATCAACACGGCTAAAGCAATGGCCTGCTTCATGACGTCTTCGAATACCGCAATAACCATTGAGGCCAAAATTGCTGTGGCCAGATTGACCACTAGCCATGGCGCACGACTAACTACTACGTCCCACACCGTATCGCCCAAGCCCGCTTCACTAACCCCGGCCAAAGCAAGCAAATCTTCGGTATGCTCTTCATGCATGACCTCGACCATGTCATCCATGGTGATCATGCCGACCAGCCGACCGGCTCCGTCCGTTACTGGAGCCGAAGGTAAGTCATATTTTTCAAACAAATAGGCCGCGTCTTCCTTGTCCATATCCTGCGTGACCGTGGTTTGCAGCGGAGCCATGACTTGTTCTAATGTCGCATCCCGTGCGGCACGCAACAGAGCAACCAAACCCACCCGACCCACCGGATGAAAGCCCGGATCGACGATATAAATCTCGTAAAACGTTTCGGGCATATCGTCTTCATTGGCATCACGTATGCTTTGAATAGCTTGCGCCGCTGAATAAAATAGCGGCAAGGCCACCAGTTCGCGCTGCATCAGGCGGCCGATACTATCCTCATCAAACGACAGGGATGTTTCCAGCGCCTCGCGATCCTTTGGATCAACCTCGCCTAGAACTTCAGCCCGAAATTTATCGTCTAGTTCTTCAACGACCTGAAACGCATCATCAGATTCAAGATCGCCGATGGCATCTGCCACTTGGCGGGCATCCAGTACGTCAACCACGTCTTCGCGCACATCATCCGACAGCTCAGAAAGAATTTCCCCTGAAAACAGGTTGGGGGCCAATCCTGCCAAAGAGCGTACTTGATCGCGCGACAATTGCTCGATGACATCGGCCGCATCCGCCGGGTGCAAATCAGCCAGCGCCGCCTCGCCTGCTTTTGCATTGCCGCTTTCCAGCGCCAAGGAGACAGCCGCCAGCGCCCGGACATTGATCTCAATGCCGCTGGTTTCGGTGGCCTCATCCCTTTGAATGGTTTGGCTGGTCATCAATTGGTCCTGCGTAGAGCTGCATCCCCTTCATAAGCAAATGGGTCAATTTAGCAATTACAAACCAACTTGAGCCAAATGCTCAACTGACCGAATGGCTCTGCACGGCATAAATTGCCAGCAAGACAAGTAAGATTGCCGCAATCAAGCTGATAAACAGTTTTGCCCACGGCCCATGTGCCTGTTTCAATTCTAGAAAATGACCCAGAATCAATACCGCCTTAATGAAGGTGACCAGCAATAAACCACTGACCCAGACCGGGACAAGCGACCCAACCCAACTGACTTTGCCAACAAACATAGTGCCCAAGCTTAAGGCCATCAGGCCCAGCCAAACCAAAAACAAATGCCGTACAGTGATGGGCGTTAGATTTTGCATAGCTATCTGACTAGATAAATCAATGGAAACAAAATAACCCAGATCAGATCGACCATGTGCCAGAACGCCGTGCCGGTCACCACATTTTCCAGTGAATTTTTCCATGAAACCAGCAGCAGGATCAAAATACCAAACACCACATGCATGGCATGAAAGCCAGTGGTCAAATAATAAAACATATAAAACGAATTGGTTTCAGTCGAAATGCCTTCGGCGGCCTTTCGGGCATATTCGACCCACTTCACACCCAGAAAAACCAAACCAAAACAAATCGCACCACCCAACGCCAATCGGGTCAATCCAGTTTTATCCAAGCGCTGATAATGAACAGCCAATGCAGCAAAAAACCCACTGGTCAGCAACACCATAGTATTGATCGCCCCGGCCAGTCGGTTGAGATGGCTTTGCGCCTCAGTGAACATCTCCGGCTCACCCAGCCGCACCAGACTGAACGCCACAAACATCGCGCCAAACGCCAGCAACTCACCAGCGATCAACACCCACATGATCGGATTGCCGGGCAATCCGGCCAACGGTCCCCAATCTGCATTGGGAATATCAGGTTCCGAAGTTTGGCTCACGTGACCAACTGCCGATACATCACTGGCAAGGCGCGGATTAAATCATTGG
>JAJFFR010000035.1 GCA_021776555.1 Robiginitomaculum sp. | reverse complement strand
ACCCATTCCCAACGCAAACAAAACCAAGACGGCGATTTGCGCTACGCCTTGGACCACGGCCTTGATTTTACCGGACCATCTGGCCCCGACACTGACCCCGCGACTGGCTGCATTGATCCGCACATAGGACACAATGATATCGCGAAAAGCGAAGGGCAAAATCATCCAAAGCGGGATCCATCCGGCAGCGGCAAAGCCCAAAAACACGGTGAGGCGATATAGACTGTCACACAATGGATCGAGCGCCGCGCCCAGTTCGGAACTCATGTTAAATTTGCGAGCCAGAAATCCATCAGCCAGATCAGTAATTTCGCCAATTATTGCTAGAACAACCAAAGTCCAAGCCCAGTTTGCCGGGCCGTTGGACAACATCCAGAACATGGCCAGCCCCAGAAGCACTCTCGATACGGTCAGCACATTGGGCAAGGTAACGATTTTATCGGGATTGCTCATGATTGATTCTTTTTGCTTTGAAGAACTTGTTCGGCCACTTCCATAAATCCGTCAGCCCCATCGCCATCGGTGACAAATCCCGGCAGGTCGGACTTGGGCATATCGTACTGGGTCACGCTCTTCATGCCAACCGACAGGAAGAACCGTCGGAACATGGGCGCGTCATTGGGTGAGTCGCCGGTGTAAATTGTCTTGGTGAGGATATCATCGACGCTTAATTTGTATTCAGCTGCCAATAGGCGCTCGAACATGGAAAGCTTGTCGTAACTGCCGATCCAAGCGTTGACGTGAATGGAACTGACCTTGGCGGTTGCGCCCATTTGCTCAAAACGCACCCTGATCTGCTCGGCTACTGTTAACGGCAAAGCCTCAACATCTTCAGCGAAATCTACTGCCACATCGGTGGCGCGCCATGGATTGTCTTCGGCTAAGGCGGTGCCGGGAAACTCACCAACGATCTGTTCGGCCATGACTTGCAGCTTTGCTAAATTCGTGGTGCGGGTTTCGGTTTCATCAATCCACACCCGCTTGATCTGACCATTTTCTGGTTTGAAATAAAACGAGCCATTTTCGCCAACCACCGCATCAATCGGCCAAAAGCGGGCGATCATATCGCACCATCCGGCCGGGCGACCGGTGATCAAAATGACCTTGATGCCTTTGGCGCGCATGGTTTCCAGCGCCGCATAAACTGCTGCCGGTAACACACCGTCCAAGGTCAGGGTGTCGTCAATGTCAGAGACCAGGAACGACAAATTGGCCATTTCTCGGGTTGGAAACTCATCAAACGGGTTCATGGATTATTGCCTAAATTATCGTTGTTCATGGAACCAGTCATAGATTGTTCGGGCCATTTGTTTGGATAATCCTTTTACGGCTTCCAGATCAGCAAGGGAAGCGCCCGCTGCTTGTTTGGCTGACCCAAAGTGGGCAAGGATGGCTTTTTTGCGGGTTGGCCCAACCCCCGGAACATCATCCAGCAAGCTGCGGACCAAGGCTCCGGCTCGTTTACGCCGATGAACCCCGATTGCATAACGGTGCGCTTCGTCACGTAATTGCTGCAAATAATACAGCACGGTGTCATTGTGCGGCAGGCGAAATGGCTTCTTGCCGGGTACAAAAAATTGTTCGCGGCCCGCATCGCGATCTTGCCCTTTGGCAATGCCGACCAGTTTGACCTGGTCTTTTAATCCCAATTCCTCGACCACTTTTAACGCAGCTGACAATTGCCCGGCTCCACCATCAATCAGTACCAAATCGGGGATATCGGCCTCGCCAGCCTCGATCTCTTTGGCCAATCGGGCAAAGCGCCGGGTCAGTACTTCCTGCATCATGCCAAAATCATCACCCGGCGTGATGTCTTTGTTTTTGATATTGAACTTGCGGTATTTGGATTTCTCGAACCCTTCTGGTCCGGCGACAATCATGCCGCCAATGGCATGGGTGCCCGAAACATGTGAGTTATCATAAGTTTCAATCCGGTTTGGCATGCGCTCCAGTCCGAATATTTCTTGAACGCCTTTGAGTTGCCTGGTTCGACTAGCGCTGGCCGCCAAATGTCGCTGGAGTGCATTTTTCGCATTAGTGCAGGCGTTTTGGATCAACTTGGCCTTTTCGCCTTGTTTGGGACGGACAATTTTCACATTGCGCCCGGCGCGCACCGATAGCGCCTCCGACAGCAGCGCATTGCCCGGCACGTCGACATTGACCAAAATCAGCCCCGGCGGGGTTTTGTTTTCATAAAACTGCCCCAAAAAGGCTTCGAGTACTTCTTCGGGACTGGCTTCGACATCATGGCGCGGGAAGAACGCGGTTTCTCCCCAATTTTGCCCGGTCCGAAAGAAAAACACCCGAACACAGCTGGCCCCACCCTGCATTTCGACTGCGATAATATCGGCGTCCGAGACATGCAACGGATTGACCATTTGGTTGGCAGTAATGGTTGCCAAGGCGCGGATGCGGTCGCGCAAATCCCCAGCCCGTTCATAGTCCTGCATTTCAGCGGCTTGGCTCATTTGACCGTTGAGCTGCTCGTTCAAAGCCGAAGATTTTCCGTGTAAGAATTGCGAAGCCTGTCCCACCAATTCATCATAATCTTCGGGTAATATCTCGCCGGTACATGGCCCAGCGCAGCGTTTAATTTGGAATTGCATACAAGGACGAGTGCGGCTTTCAAACATCGCATCGGTGCAATTGCGTAGCAAAAAGGCTTTTTGCAGGGTGTCCAGCGTGCGGTGTACAGCCGCCGCGCTGGCAAACGGGCCGAAATACTCGCCCTTTTTCTTACGTCTCCCTCGGTGTTTAAGGATTTGCGGGGCCGGGTGGTCCTTGCGGATCAGGATATGCAAAAACGATTTGTCGTCGCGCAGCAGGATATTGTAACGGGGTTTCAGGCGTTTGATTAGATTGCTTTCGAGCAATAACGCTTCGGTTTCGGTCTCGGTCAGAATGAATTCCATGGACGCGGTGGCGCTGATCACCCGCTGTATGCGCCGGGGGTGGCCGGTCAATTTGGTATAGGCATTGACCCGTTTGCGAAGCGCCTTGGCCTTCCCAACATAAAGCAAATTGCCAGCCGCATCGAGCATCCGATACACCCCCGGTGTGGTCGGCAATTGCCGCACATGATCCTTAATCAGATCGGTCCCGGTTTTAGGCTTTGATTCCATCCCCCCAAAGTAAGGGGTGCAGACAGCGAAGTCATTAGTGACGATTGCCTGTAAAGCGGCTTGTCCCTTTTTACTGCCAAAGACTGGACCCCGGCTTTGGGGCCGGGGACCGGAACTGCAAAAGGTGCGAGGTAACACAAACGATTAGCCACTAACCGCTTCCCCCCGGCTCGACCGGAGGGTCCAGCAATGGCGCGGGAATTCCACTTGCCGATGCTTCGAGGCTGCTACGCAGCACCTCAGCATGAGGAATTCTTTGAAACAACAAACCCCATATTACCAGCCTCATGTTTCAGTGCGACCAACGGAAGCCTCGATACGTTGACAACACCACGGCACCCTGTCCCTGGACCTGATCCGGGGTCCAATAATGGTAAGTGCCAATAATGGTAAGTGTATGGGTCTGGGGAAAACTGGAATCCAGACCTGATTTGGCGGGGCGACTATTGTCATTTTGTATTGTCACGACTCCCACCGCAGAGACAGATAAAGCGCAATAGATTGCCAAATCTCGAACACACCCGGCACACTAAAATCACAAACAATCCATACTCGTTGACGCTGTTTGACACTTGGCACGTTGGGGATAAGGGGCCGCACACTTCATTGGTGCGGACCGAGGTATACTAGGTCGGCAAAGGTTCGAAATTCAAACCTTCTGCGGCTCTTTCTCATCGTAAACACAACAAAACATGACTGTTTTAGGCGTGCAGCCAAAGCCCAAGAGAATTGCAGACCTTAGTTTTTAAGCTAGGCGTCCAGTTCTTTGCACCGGGTAAAACTGGCATTTGTTGCCATTGTTTTTTATTTGAGCGGTTTTTCGGAAATTTTAGGCAAAAGCCAACGTAGATTTTGCCCCGGCCCACACTTGCGTGTGCGGCAGGTCATTATCCAGCCAATAGGCATCGGATTCGGTGATCACCATCAGTTCTTCAAATTTTACACCGACTCCATTTCGGCCAAAATGCGGCTCGACCGCCCACAGGCCGGGGGGTGGTTTGTGGTTACACACCCGGGTGTGGTTCCAGTTGGGGCTATCCTTTTGCCAACCTTTATTAGCGAGAAAACTCTTCCACAAAAACCAGCCGACTTGTGGCACGGCCATCATCTTGTAGCGCAGTCCGCTCCATGGCCGAGGTGCCATTTTCATAGCGCGATGGCCCATGACTGCGCCGATGTGTTTGCGGTGGCAGTTTTCGGCGCCCATGTCGCGGATCATATCGTCGACTTTATGTTCAATCTGGCTGAATTCGGTTTCGGCCAATACTTGCTGCAAAATGAAATCACGAAATGGTTCTAACTGGCCCAATAACTCGTCGAGTTCTGTGTTGTCTCCAAAGGGCAAGGCCATCGAAGTGTCGACCATATAGCCATCATAGATCGGCGAGGCGTCCAGAATGACCGCCATGCCATCTTCCAACACCCGGTCAGTGGCCAAGGCTTCAAACGGTCCGAATTGGCCGGGATAGGCGGTGCGGTCTCCAAACAAGGCGACCGGCACGTGAAAATAGTGCCGGACACCTTGGTCGCGATACGCATGGCGCAGGGCGCGCGCCACTTGGCGCTCGGTCATGCCGGCTTCTAGGGTTTTGCCAATTTGCACCAGTGTTTCGTAGGATTGGCGCTGATACTGGCGAAACCGGTTCAGGTCTTCATCGCTGAATGACTTGTATTGCATAAGCGTCTCCTCCCGCACTTGGCCTAAATCGTCGAGAGAACGTGGTCCTTAAACTGCTTGCGAAGATCGAGTTTGGAGATTTTCCCGGTAGGGCCGTGGGGAATTTCATCGACGAATACAATATCATCCGGCATCCACCATTTGGCGATTTTACCGGTCAGAAAGTCGCGGAAACTGCTGGCATCGGCCTTCATGCCTTCTTTGAGTTGGACAATCAGCAAGGGGCGCTCATCCCATTTGGGGTGGGGCAAACCGATTACGGCGCATTCGGCGGCGGCTGGATGACCCAGGGCGGCGTTTTCCAGGTCAATTGACGAAATCCACTCACCGCCAGACTTGATCACATCCTTGGACCGATCAGTGATCTGCATGTATCCCATCGGGTCAATGCTAGCCACATCGCCGGTATCGAACCAACCGTCTTTGTCCAGAATGTTGCCGCCATCACCGCCAAAATAAGCGTTGGAGATCGCTGGGCCACGAACCATCAACCGACCGGACGTTTTGCCGTCGGAGGGCAGTTCATTATTGTCTTCATCGACAATGCTCATTTCGACAATATATGGCGGCTTGCCTTGCTTCAGGCGATAGGACAATTGCTCGTCATAGGGCAGGTCGGCCAGTTCCGGCTCAATTCTGGATACGGTGCCCAATGGTGAGGTTTCGGTCATGCCCCAAGCATGGATCACTTTTACGCCGTATTCCTTGTCAAAGGTTTCCATAATGGCCCGTGGACAGGCCGAGCCACCGATTACCACTTCGCGCAAATGCGGTAGCTTATTGCCAGATTCTTCCAAATAATTCAATAGCATGAGCCAAACCGTTGGCACCGCCGCCGACATGGTACACTTCTCGCTTTCCAGCAACTCGTAAATGCTGGCCCCATCCATCATTGGCCCTGGCATAACCAAGTTCATCCCGGTCATTGGCGCGGTAAAGGTCAAAGCCCACGCATTGGCATGGAACATCGGCACCACCATCAAACAGGTGTCAGAACCATTGACGTTCATGGTGTCGGGCATGGCCGCAGTCATTGCCATTAGGGTGTTGGATCGATGTGAATACAGCACGCCTTTGGGGTTGCCAGTGGTCCCAGATGTGTAGCACAGGCCACAAGCGGTATTTTCGTCAAAATCGCCCCACACCACATTGTCATCGCCCTCGGCCAGCAGGGTTTCAAAGCAGACCGCGTTCTTCAAGCTGGTATTGGGCATCTGGTCCGGCTCGCACATCACCACATAGGTATGCACGGACTTTAGGTCTTTCTGGACCTTTTCAAGTAGCGGTACGAAAGTCAGGTCGACGAAAAACATCGCATCGCCGGCATGATTGACGATGTATTTCAACTGATCCGGGTGCAGCCTTGGGTTCAGGGTGTGGCACACGGCACCAAAGCCCATCAGGGCGTACCAAGTTTCCATATGCCGGGCATTATTCCAAGCCATGGTGCCAACCCGGTCGCCCAGCTTGATACCGCGCTTGATCAAAGCGGACGACAACAGGCGCGCCCGATCATACATCTCGCCATAGGTGGTTCGGGTAATTGATCCATCAACCTGCCGCGAAACCACCACCCGCTGCGGATGACTGATCTTGGCTCGCGTTAAAATCCGGTCACAGGTTAATTGCCAGTCCTGCATCATGCCTTGCATCGTTAGTTCTCCCCGTTTCCCCTACTCAAGGGTATAATCTATTGGTTTTCCAAGGTGAGTTTACGTCTTTGCGGGTAAACTGCAATCGGTCATGCAACCGAAACGGGCGATCTCGCCAAAATTCGATTTGTATTGGGGCCAATCGAAAGCCTGACCAATGGGCCGGCCGAGGTATTTTCCCGATACCAAATTTGGCGACTTTGGCTGCGATGCGCTTTTCCAGTGCAAAGCGACTATCCAGCGGGCGAGATTGTTCCGAAGCGTGGGCGCCAATGCGGCTGTCCCGGGCGCGGCTGGCAAAATATGCGTCTGCTTCTTGCGCGCGTACTTGGCTCACTGGTCCGCGTATTCGAACTTGTCGCCGAACACTTTTCCAGTGAAACACCAGTGCCGCCATTGGGTTAGCGGCTATTTGCTCGCCCTTGGCGCTTTGCAGATTGGTGTAAAACACAAACCCTTCTTCATCAAAATCCTTTAACAGCACCATACGTGCATCGGGCATGCCTGTCGCATCAACACTGGCCAAGGTCATGGCGTTTGGGTCGTTTGGTTCTTTGGCTTTGGCTAATTTCATCCAGTCAGCAAACAAGGAAAAAGGGTTGTCGCGGTTAAACAAATCCAACACCTCATCATGTGCCGTATCATGATATTCGGATGCACTGGGGCTAGGCGGAATGATTTTTGATTTTTTCATGTCTTTGTTTACTCCTCGGATACGGGTTCTGCCTAGCCTTTGGCGGTGATTGATTCGTATTCCATATTGGGATTGTCGCCCGGTGCGACTAAATCTGAGATCCGCCAAGCCTATCGGGCCTTGGCTAAGTCGTGGCATCCGGATCAAGTAGACGGCGATGCGAGCCGGTTTCATCAATTGCGTCGGGCCTATGATAGCTTGATGACAGGGATAGAGAAAACCAATCAGGCTGTTCCGACCCGACAATTTAATTTTTTGAACCGGTTTACCCGTAAATCTAAGCCCCAAGTCGCACCGGCACCCAACCCGGATCAGCGGCCGGACCAACCCCAAACCTTGCAATTGCATATTGCGCTGGAGGATTTGATCAAAGGCGCCCGGCGACAAGTTACCTTGCCAGATGGACAGGCCGTGGAATTGCAAGTCCCCAAAGGTCACTCGCCAAATCACAAATTGCCACTGACCCGACCTGGTGTATTTGGCGTAAGTCAATTTGAGGTTCAGTTGTGCATCAAGTCAGATCAGAAATTCCAGCTTCGGGGCCGGGATTTACATACAGAGTTATTCCTTGGTTTGTGGGCTATGCGGGTTGGCGAAACGGTGCGTCTGAAAACGCCAGCCGGTACGTTGGCCGTTAATATCCCGCTCTTATCCGAGCCGGGGCGCACTTTGCGCTTATCCGGCAAAGGTTTGCCAGCTTGCGGGCCTGCTGTGGCGGGCGATCTCTATGTAAGCCTGCAAGCTAAGCCCAAACTTGATTTTGCCCGGCGGGTCGATCAGTTCGCCGAAACCTTTGCCCGTTCGGCGGCAAATGCGAGACGGACTTGAGCTTGCGCCCAGTTTCGGCTTTAACCAGCTCATGAGTTATAACACATTTGGACAATTGTTTCGCGTAACCACTTGGGGTGAAAGCCATGGCCCGGCCATTGGCTGTGTAGTGGATGGCTGCCCACCCGGACTTAACTTGAACGAAGAACTGATCCAGCCCTTTTTAGATGCGCGGCGTCCCGGTACTTCGAAGCACGTAACGCAACGCAAAGAACCAGACCGGGTGCGAATTTTGTCTGGTGTGTTTGAATGCCTGACCACCGGTCATCCGATCAGCCTGATGATCGACAATGAAGATACCCGGTCCAAAGATTACAGTGAAATTGCCGAAACCTACCGACCGGGCCACGCGGACTATACCTATGATGCCAAATATGGCTTTCGGGATTATCGCGGCGGTGGACGCTCATCAGCTCGCGAAACCGCAATGCGGGTTGCGGCCGGGGCTATTGCCCGCCAAGCGCTGGGGGCTGATATTCGTATTGGCGCAGCGGTGGTGCAAATCGGTGATGTGCCGGTAGATCGCAGCCAGTGGGACTGGGCCGAGGTTCGAAACAATGATTTGTTTTGCCCTTGCGCCAAAACCGCCAAGGTTTGGGATACATTGCTGAGCCAAA
>JAJFFR010000034.1 GCA_021776555.1 Robiginitomaculum sp. | reverse complement strand
AAAATACATCTTTAACGGAACCACGGTGCGGCCTTGCCTCTGTATCGCCACGGCCAATTTATCTATCTCACGACGGTGCAGCAATAATTTGCGCGGACGGTTTGGTTCATGATTGAACCGATTGGCCGCCCGGTAAATCGGGATATTGGCGTTGATCAGCGTCAGGTCATCGCCTTCGAATGACACATAAGATTCGGCGATATTAGCCCGACCTTCGCGCAAAGCTTTCACTTCGGTGCCAACCAACATGAGGCCAGCCTCGAATACCTCTTCGATATGATAGTCGTACCTCGCCCGTCGATTGTCAGCAATTATGCTCTTGCCGTCCTTTTTTTTGCGTCCGCCACCTGACATGGTTCATTCTCAATCTAAAGCTGCTGCCATTGCCTGATTGACCAAAATTTGCGCATTTTGGCTAGCGGGCAACATCGGTAAACGCAGTTCATTATTCATTTTGCCCATTTTTGACAATGCATATTTTGCTGGTGCCGGGCTGGGATCAGCAAACATGGCGCGATGGGCCGTTTTTAGTTTGGCATCCAGAGCGATAGCCAACTCTGCATTGCCCGCCCGCATGGCATTTTGAAAATCGGCGCATTGCTGCGGTAAAACATTGGCCGTTACCGAAATGCAGCCCAGCCCACCACGTTGGTTGAACGCCAATGCAGTGGCATCTTCCCCGGAAAGTTGCAAAAATTCAGCACCGCAGATTTCCCGCTGCGCGGCGACACGATCCAAATCTCCCGTTGCGTCTTTAACCCCAATAACATTTGGAAATTTGGCAATTTCCCCCATGGTTTCCGGCAGGATATCCACCAAAGTCCGACTGGGAACATTATAGATGATAATCGGGATACCGACTTTGGCAATTTCCTTAAAATGGGCAATAATCCCCAGTTGACTTGGCTTGTTATACCAAGGTGGCGCAACCAACACCGCATCAGCACCCGCCTCACGAGCCATTTGCGCCAATGCCACAGCGCGATGGGTGGCGGGCGCTCCGGTTCCGGCAATCACCGGCACCCTGCCTTTGGCTTGCTGGACACAAGTTTCAATCACAGCGCGTTGTTCGTCTGGCTCTAACGTGACGCCCTCGCCGGTGGTGCCACAAGGCACCAGACCGTGACTGCCTGAGGCAATCTGCCATTCGACGAAACGGGAAAATGCTGGTATATCCACTTTACCGTCTTGAAACGGAGTGACCAACGCCGGGATTGAACCAAAAACCATCAATATGTCCTGAAACGAGTTATTCCCTGCTTTATAGAAGCGTTTGGGCAAATTCGCCAACAGGGATTTATTCCCTGTTCAGGATATTGCGCTAGCGTAACCGCGTTCTCAATTGCTACGATGCAGCTTATGTTTGTTCGACTTTTTTCAACTCTTCTGGTGGTTGTGGCCTGTACCGCCCACGCCAGCGAGCTTGCGCCATCGAATAAACCCATTCCGGCCAATACCAGTGAGTTTCTGGACGATCTTGAGTTCACCCACTTTCGCCGGGCAATGGTTGCCATATCAGAAGACAAATGGTCATCCGCGCGCGGTTATCGCGCCGGGTTAAGCCACCCCTCAACCACCGGATTGGTTGATTGGCAGATTGCCTTAAATGACAAGGACTCAAGCTATTTTGATTTAGCCGATGCGGTTCGTACCTTGGAAAGCTGGCCCCGGCACGATCGCATTCGGATATTAGCAGAAGGCAAAATAGCTGATTCTGGCATGGACCCCAGCGCCATAATTGAATGGTTTTCCATTTGGCCGGCCATTTCTGGCGATGGCAAAGTCGCCCATGCAGAAGCCCTTTATGCCAACCATCAACCAGATGCCGCCACAGACATTTTACGCGAAGCTTGGCACAATGATGGGATTTCCAAAAAAGTCAGCAAATCGGTGCTTAAAGCCCACAGTAAAATCCTGACCCGCGAAGATCATGAAATTCGTGTGGACATGTTGTTGTGGCGCCACCGAGCCAGTGCAGCACAAAAACTATTGTCAAAACTAGGTCGGAACGCTCGGTTACTCAGCATCGCCCGAATTCGGCTGATGCGCCGCTCTCGCGGTGTCAACAAGGCGATTAACAATGTGCCGATGTCGCTGCGATCCGACCCGGGCCTGCTTTATGAGCGGGCTTTATGGCGCCGCAAATCCGGCTTGGCTAAACCATCGATGGAATTGGCCTTGCAGTTTCCAGAATTTGGCCCAACCCCAGATTCCCAAAAACGCATGTGGACCGAACGTCATATCCATGCCCGCCGTGCAATTAAGAACCGACAATACCAAAATGCCTATGATCTGGCCAAAAACCATGGCTTTACCAGAGGTAGTAATTTTGCAGAAGGCGAATGGATGGCCGGGTGGCTAGCTCTACGTCAGTTATATCAAGCCGAAACCGCATACAAACATTTCATAAAATTGGCCGAAGGGGTTAGAACTCCGGTCTCCAAAGCCCGCGCCCATTATTGGGCAGGCATGGCATTGTTAGAAATGCCTGATCTTGATTATCAAGCCCGCGCAGAGTTCTCACAAGCGGCGGCATTTAATTTCACCTATTATGGGCAATTAGCCCAACAACAATTGGGATCGGCCCATCTGGTACTCGGCAAAGACCCAGAGCCATCTGAATCGGATCGGTTGATCTTTGAAACCCATCCACAAGTCCGGGCGCTAAAGCTTCTTGCATTGGTTGGAGACACACCAACCTATCGCCGGTTTAGCTACCATTTGGATGACCTATTACCGGGCGCGGTGGATCATGTCATGCTAGCCCGGTTAAACCGCAATAACGGGCAAGCTGGCATTGCAGTACGTGCCGCAAAGGCCGCCTTGTTGCGCGGTGAAGTTTTACCGGAAAGCCAATGGCCGGTTCTAGAAGTGCCAACTCTGGCCGATCGCCCTGAATCTGCACTGGTTCTGGCCTTGTCTAGGCAGGAAAGCGAACTATATCCGCGCGCGGTCAGTCGCGTCGGCGCCCGTGGTTTGATGCAATTGATGCCGGCAACTGCCCGGCTCACTGCCAGAAAACATGGCTTGCCCTACAACAAGGGCTGGTTAACCGATGATCCGGTTTACAATTTGAATATAGGTTCGGCCCATTTGCAGGACTTACTCGCCAAGTTTGACGGTTCTTATATCATGAGTGCTGCGGCCTATAACGCCGGACAATCCAGAGTCAAAAAATGGGTCAAGGATTATGGTGACCCCCGACTTGATATCAATCCGATTGACTGGGTGGAGAGCATCCCCTATTCGGAAACCCGCAATTATGTGCAGCGGGTCATGGAAAATGTGCAGGTTTATCGGAACCGGATCACGGACCAGCCGGCATTGATCCGCCTGCAAGAAGACCTCAATCGCGGCAGTAGGCGGTAGGTCACGCTTATCGCCATCCCAGCACCTGTCATTGCTTAGGTAGTCCGGACAATCCAGCGAGCCTATCCCTTTGTACTGCGATGATCATTGCAATGTTTTCTGGATCACCCGGACAAGCCGTGTGATGACAGTAGAATAGTTATTTGCAATACACTCTCGCCGTTTGTTCTCGATAGTTTCAAGGCGCAATCACCTGTTGAAACAACGCAGGATCGACATTGCCACCAGTAGCAATGAGACAAATCGGGCCTTTGCCCGGCACCCGCCCCTGTAATGCCGCAGCAAGTGAAGCCGCACCCCCCGGCTCCAGCACGATTTGCAAATGGGAAAAGGCGTAGGCCATGGCGGAACGCACTTCGTCGTCTGTGACTCGTAAGCCACCGCAAACCCGAGATTGGTTGATCGCAAAAGTCATTTCGCCTGGCGTGTCGGCCATCAATGCATCACAAATGGAGCCGCTTAATGTTGGGTTGCGCTCACGTTTCCCTGAGCGTAATGAGCGGCCATAATCATCAAAATCAGCCGGTTCGACCGCGTATAGGTCAGTTTGTGGGCTATCTTTTTCCAAAGCCAACGCAATTCCAGCCGTTAAACCACCGCCGCCACAATTGGTCACAACTTGTTCAAAAGCAACGCCGATGGCTTTGCCTTGCACGGCAATTTCCAGCCCCACAGTTCCTTGCCCGGCGATGACATAGCGATCTTCATAGGGCGGGATGAGAATTG
>JAJFFR010000033.1 GCA_021776555.1 Robiginitomaculum sp. | reverse complement strand
GCAAATCAAAATCATGCTTGTCATCCATCGCATCCAAAACTCGGCGTTTGGCGCGCGCTCTGGATTGGCCGGCATATTCAGTTTCAATGTTCTTGCGAACCGCATCGCTCAACGACTCAAGAGAGGTCATACCTAATTTGGTCGCGAACTCATCATCTACAACTGTATCAACCGGACCTTTGACCACTTTGACCACAGTTTCAAAAACCGCTGCTTTGCCAGCTAGGTGCTCAGCTTGGTAATCTTCTGGGAACGTGATGTTCAAGCTGGGTTTGTCGCCCTTTTTGGCACCAACTAATTGTTCTTCAAAACCCGGAATGAATTGACCTGAACCAATAACCAGCTCGGTATCTTCGGCGCTACCGCCTTCAAACTTCTCGCCATCAACGCTGCCGGAAAAATCAATCACTACTGCATCGCCATCTTTGGCCTTGGCACTGGCCGCTTTGTCTTTGTAGGATTTTTGCTCACCGGCGATCCGGGTGATGGTTTCTTCGACTTCGGCATCAGATACTTCACAAATCGGGCGATCAATTTTCAATTTGGCTGGATCAGTCGGCGTAAAGTCAGGCATGATGTCCACATGCATGTGGAATTTCAAATCAGCTTTACCAGCCACAATATCATCAGCTTCGGTTTCCAGATGAAACTGAGGATTGCCAGCTGGTTTGATCTCATTGTCATTTAGAGCTTTCTGGCTGGCCTCATCCATTGCGGTTTGCACCAGCTCACCCATCATGGATTTGCCAAACATCTTTTTGATGTGCGCGGCAGGAACCTTGCCAGGACGAAAGCCCTTTAAGGAAACTTCAGGCTGCATTTCAGCAACTTTGGCATCCAACTTGGTATCCAGCTCGGCTGCTGTGATGGTGATATCATAAGTACGGCTGAGGCCCTCGGCCTTGGTTTCTTTAACCTGCATGGAATTGGTCCGGCTTTATCTGTTTTTCATCAAGGCGCGTGAATCGCGCAAATCTCATGTGTTGTATAGCTTTTTGCTATTTCGAGCGCGCCTTATGTCATGAGTTTGCGCGTGGCGCAACGGGGCTTGTTCACAGAACTTGCATCAAAGTAGGACTTGTTAAAATTCATCCACTGGGTATGGCTGTTGGATGTAGTCGATCAGGATATAGGCTAGCGGTGATCAAAATAGGTGATTAGCCCCACCCAACATTCTTCATGGATTATGATTTCCCTGATCGAATATGGTATGGTCCTTGCTTGGAAGTCCCCACCCTATCAAGTTTTAGTGAAAGCATTGAATAATTCATGTAGTCCATCTAAACAGGAATGAAGCAAACAGCGAGTTTTATGCGATTCACACTGGACATACGGGCCTTGAAGGCCTTTTTCACTAGCTGCTTGTTGGTGCTGGTGTCGCTTGGTCTTGCTTTGCCATCGGTCGCAAGTCCAGCCCCAAGTTCGTCTGTATCGTTTGAAACCACGTCCTCGAAGCTGACAAAACATTCGTGTGCTGATCACCAACAACAAGCGGATCATACGATGGCAATGGATTGTTGTGATGATGAAGGTATTTGTGCCGACGACATGGCTTGTGCCCAAAATTGTGTTTCAAGCAATGTTTTGACGTCTTTTGTATTGCCCGGCACCAGCATTGATGTTTTTGCTGCGATCACCAAAACTTCGATGCCGCAAATCAAATCCATCATTTCATGGTCTACCCAACTGGATGCGCCGCCTCCTCGCGGTTGAATTTGAAATCATCACTGGCAATTGAGCCAGTGATCCGGCGCGAATGCGTCATTCATCAAATTCTACCCACGAGAAAACGAGGCTCCCATGCCTAATCAAAAATTTGCTGCCGCATTGATTGCGCTCACTTGCTGCGCCATTGCGTCAGTTGCTCACTCACAAGATGTCCCGGCACCAAACCATCTAGAATTCGCAGAAAGCGTGGTTATTGCACTTTCAGCCAATGACCCGACAATCGCTCTGTTCGAGGAGCGAGCCTTGGCGTTAGAGGATCGTGCCATTGCAGACAGCCAATTGCCCGATCCGATATTTAGCACCCGCATGCAGAGCATCCCGCTTTCTTCGTTTGATATCAATCGCGAACCGATGACCCAATTGGCGCTGGGCGTTCGCCAATCCTTTCCCAAGGGAAAAAGCCGCGCGTTAACCCGACAAAAAAGATTGGCCGAAGCTTTGGCCGAGCGCCGCAATAAACAATTACGCAATCAAGAAATTTCTTTGCAAACTAGCCAGCTCTGGCTGGAATTGTACTATTGGAAGCAGGCCAAACGGATAACCCGGCAAACCCAAACCAAGGTCGAAGAACTAAGAGTGATTTCAGAAGTCAATTATGCAAATGGACGGGGCAGCGCCCAAAATGTGCTGCGGGTCGACCTAGAAGTTTCTCTATTGGCAACCAAATTGCTTGAACTGGACCGTCAAGCCGACCTGACCCGGGTTGATTTGAGCCGAATGATCGGAATCGCCAATGCGGCACGACCGTTTCCGGATGCTTTGCCGTCCCTTACGCCGCTCCCCGCTGCCGCCGAAATGCAAAGCAATCTGGTTCGTCACTCCAGCGTAAAAGTGATTGACGCGATGATTGCCGCCCGGGATCGCGATATTGATCTAGCCAATCAGCAATACAAACCCGGATTTTCAATTGATGCAGCTTACGGGTTGCGCGACAGCCGTTCGGATTTCGGATCAATCGGCGTCTCCTATTCCATTCCGCTCTTCACAAAAAACCGTCAGGATCGTGGGCTAAGCGCCACGCGGCATTTACGAAGTTCCGCCCGCTTGGCCCGCAGCGCCCAATTGTTAGAGCTAAACCGCCAATTGGGTCGGCAATTCGCCGATTGGACCCGGTTGGCTGAACACATCAATTTGTACGAAACCGAAGTAATCGCGCGGGCTAAGGATACCGCAGAAGCCGCCCTGTTGGCCTATGAAACCGAAGCCGCAGATTTTGCGGAATTGGTCCGGGCCGAGCTGGCTGTATTGGACACCGAACTAGCTCTGATCCGGTTGCAAGTGGATCAAGCTAAGGCGCATGCCGCCCTGTTGTTTCTCAAAGGAGAAAAGTCATGAATAAGTCGATGATTGCAATGCTGGCTGCCGGATTGGTGGGGGGGCTGCTTGGTGGATTTTTGTTAGCTAAAGGCCTGCCCAACAATGATGTGAGTTCCCAGACCACGGATGGACCAGCCAAAACAATTCTTTATTGGAAAGCGCCGATGGACCCAAATTTTCGGCGTGATCAGCCCGGAAAGTCCCCGATGGGCATGGATTTGGTGCCGGTTTATGTCGGTTCGGAAGCGGGGGGAGATGACCGCAACCTAGTCCGGATCAATCCAAGCGTTCAAAACAATATCGGTGTGCGGATCACCCCGGTGGTCAAAACTGATTTCTCCCGCGATATTGATACGATTGGTTTCATCCAAATCGATGATGAAAACCGGGCCAACATTGATGTCCGCAGTGAAGGCTGGGTTGAAAAGCTATACGTGCAGTCCATGGGTGAAACCATCACCAAAGGTCGCCCTCTGTTTGACCTTTATTCCAAGCCATTAGTCACCGCGCAAGAAGAGTACCTACAAGCCAGACGCATCGGTCGAGATAGCTTGATCGGCGCGGCCAAGGGGCGACTAAGGGCGCTGGGCCTGTCTCATGGCCAGATTAAACGTCTTGAAAAATCTGGTGAAGTACGTCGGTTGGTTCGTGTGTACGCGCCGCAAAATGGCGTGATTACCATGATCAACATAGCCGAAGGTGAATTTGTAAAACCCGGAAAATCCATCATGTCCCTGGCTGAACTATCCAGCGTCTGGGTTTTGGCAGAAATTTTTGAAACACAAGCCAGTCAGGTAAAGCCCGGCCAAAGCGCAAACATGACCATTTCAAGCGAACCGGGACGCAAATGGACCGGATTAGTTGATTACGTCTACCCGGTGATCAATGCAGCCTCCAGAACCATACAGGTGCGACTGCGATTTGATAACCTCGATGGCACATTGCGGCCCGAAGGGTACGCCAAACTGACCATTAAAACCGCACCAAAAACCAACGTGTTGTCGATTGATCGCGAAGCGCTGATCCAAAGCGGAAAATCAACACGAGTGATCCTCGCGTTGGGTGATGGACAGTTTCAACCGGCAGAAGTGAGCGCCGGAATGGAATCAAATGGCCGGGTCGAAATTTTAAGCGGCCTGCAAGTTGGTGAAAACGTCGTGGTATCGGCGCAGTTTTTGCTCGATTCTGAAGCCTCGTTACAAGGCACAACCTTGCGAATGATGGGCGTTCAATCGGACGGGGCAAACCCATGATTGCCTCAATTATCCGCTGGTCAATCAACAATCGATTTTTGATCATTGTGTTGGCTCTGTTATTGGGAGCTGGCGGCATATTGGCGGTCAAACAAATTCCGCTGGATGCGATCCCGGATCTATCAGATGTGCAGGTTATCGTAAAAACCTCCTATCCCGGGCAAACTCCGCAAGTGGTCGAGGACCAGGTTACCTATCCACTTTCAACCGCCTTATTAGCCGTACCGGGCGCGGTAACCGTACGTGGCTATTCGTTTTTTAATGACAGCTTTGTGTACGTTATTTTCAAGGATGGCACGGATATCTACTGGGCGCGTTCGCGGGTGTTGGAATATCTGTCGCAAGTGGCGCCGACACTACCAGCTGAGGCCAGACCGGCGCTTGGTCCCGATGCGACCGGTGTCGGTTGGATTTACCAATATGCCCTGGTGGATCGGACCGGCAATCATGACTTGGCCCAATTGCGTTCTATTCAGGACTGGTTCCTGAAATTTGAGTTGCAAACCATTCCCGGTATCTCTGAAGTCGCGACGATTGGCGGGATGGTCAAACAATACCAAGTAGTGGCCGATCCAGACAAATTGCGAGCCTACAACATCCCGCTTTCCACGCTGCATACCGCCATTCAGCGTGGCAATCAGGAAACCGGTGGCCGGGTCATTGAGATGGCCGAGGCCGAATACATGGTTCGAGCCTCTGGCTACATCAAATCAGAAGCGGATTTGCGCCAGATACCGGTAAAAGTGACCAAAGATGGCACGCCAATTTTGCTGAAAGATGTGGCGGACATACACATCGGGCCAGAACTAAGACGTGGCATCGGCGAGTTAAATGGCGATGGAGAAGCGGTTGGCGGCGTGATCATCATGCGTTATGGCGAAAATGCTATGCAGACGATTGATCTGGTCAAAGACAAGCTCGAGCAATTGAAGCAAAGTCTGCCCGAAGGGGTGGAAATTGTCACCACCTATGACCGTTCATCGTTGATCGAACGCGCCATCGGAACCCTACGCGAAAAACTATTGGAAGAGTTTTTGGTGGTATTTTTGGTTTGCGCGATCTTTCTGTTTCACGTGCGTTCTGCTTTGGTGATTATTCTTAGCCTGCCCTTAGGCGTGCTGGCTGCGTTCATCATCATGAATATGCAAGGCATCAACGCCAACATCATGTCGCTAGGCGGTATCGCCATCGCCGTAGGTGCCATGGTCGACGCGGCTATTGTGATGATTGAGAACATGCACAAACATATTGAGCGAGAGGCACTGACCCCGCAGAACCGCTGGAAAATCGTTGCAAAATCCGCTACTGAAGTCGGTCCGGCATTGTTCTTTTCTCTGTTGATTATCACCTTTAGTTTTGTCCCGGTATTTGCGTTGGAAGCGCAAGAAGGACGCCTGTTTCACCCCCTCGCCTTTACCAAAACTTATGCGATGGCAGCCGCCGCCCTTTTGTCGATTACCTTGGTGCCGGTTTTGATGGGATTGTTTATTCGCGGTCGAATTACCCCGGAACATAAAAACCCGGTCAATCGGCTGCTGGTTGCGATCTACCGACCGGTCATTCATCTGGTTTTGAAATTTCCGCTGATCACACTGATCGTGGCTGGGCTGGTTTTGGCTAGCGCCGCGCTGCCCCTAAGCCGAATGGGCGGTGAATTTATGCCCGAATTGGACGAAGGTGATCTTCTGTACATGCCAAGCGCATTTCCTTCGGTTTCTGCCGGAAAAATGACTCAAATTTTGCAACAAACTAACAAGCTGATCATGACCGTGCCCGAGGTCAAAACGGCTTATGCCAAAGCGGGTCGTGCCGAAACGGCTACCGACCCCGCCCCGTTGACCATGGTCGAAACCACCATTCAGCTAAAACCAAAGGGTGAGTGGCGCGAAGGCATGACCATGACCAAGCTGAAGGCCGAACTAGATCAACTGGTGCAAATACCCAGCTTGACCAATGTCTGGATCATGCCGATTAAAAACCGGATTGATATGTTAGCGACCGGGATCAAAACACCGGTCGGCATCAAGGTAGCCGGACCTGATTTGGACGTGATCAGTCAGATCGGCCAGCAGATTGAAACCATCATCAAGCCAATCCCCGGAACCAATTCGGTCTATGCCGAGCGGGTCACTGGCGGACGGTTTATCGACATTGATATTCGCCGTGCAGAAGCCGCCCGCTTCGGCCTAAATATCGCTGATGTTCAAGAGGTAATCCGCACGGCAATTGGTGGCATGACCTTAACCCAAAGCGTCGAAGGATTGGAGCGATATCCGGTTAATTTACGCTACCCACGCGATTATCGCGACAGTATTGAAAAACTAAAAACCTTACCAATTATCACGCCATCCGGCGCGCAAATTCCACTGGGTCGCCTGACCGATATTTCATTC
>JAJFFR010000032.1 GCA_021776555.1 Robiginitomaculum sp. | reverse complement strand
TGGGCGGTTCGTAAAGCTGAGAAGGTGCCAGGTGGGGTACTTGAAGCGGCGCTTTCACATTGGGAGCTGGCCGTTGAAGACGTGATCGAAGATGATGTTCGACCACGGTTTGTTTGTCGAGTGGCGCATGTTGGTAACGGTGCACCGTGGACCGGTTACAATCGCGCACAGGCAGCAGTCTTGGAATGCGCCGTATTGGTGTCGAGGCTCCATATGTTGCCAGCAGAAAAAGTCGAGGCCGAGTTGAAGTATCTTGAAATTTCAATCGCGACGACAGCCGGGTCGCGGGAAGAGGAGGCGTGGGGCTGGTTGATGGAACGGGTCGATGCTTGGCGGCGAGAACAGTGCGGCAAGTCAGAGTAAGGACGTCAGCTCCATATTATGTTTTGCCAATGTCTTTGGCTTGCCTGTAAGAGAAAATGCGTCGTCAGGCTTTGTGTTTGGTCTTGTTTGTTTTTCTTGCCTTGGAAATGGTTTTTGATCCCGGTTTGGAGGATGTGGCATCGATTTCAGCCCAAAGTAGTTGAGCAACGGCGACAGCAGGTGCTGTGTGATTTACAGTGTCTCGAAGTTTATCTGAGGTGTTCGCAAAGTCTGCAAAGTTGTGGACCGCGTATCCGGCACGCTGTGCCAGCCTCTCAACAATTTTTGCCCCGATGCCCGCAGCTACTACATTTCCGTAAGAGCGCACTTTTCCCTGAGACATGACCTGCATCACACCGTCGTGTATCCGGCGCATTTGTTGTTCCGCAAAATATTTCGAGACCCGTTCCCAATCCTGAATAGCGGCGTCGATGCCGTCACAACCCAGCATACGGGCGAGACGATTAATACTGTCTTTTTCAGTTTTTCCTTTACCGTCCGCCGTGTCGTGCAGGTCCACATCGTCGGGCAATTGCCCTAGGATGCGATAAACGTCGGCCATTGTTGCAAAGTGTTCGTGCGTAACAGCCTGCCAGTGGCCTTTGAAGGGAACGCGATCAACAAGACCCGTGAGCGACGTGCGGGTTAGACCAGTATAAACAAGTTCGCCGCTAGTGAGGCGGTCAATATCCGTGACTCCCTCTGGTGCGGCTCGGTTGTTATTGAATGGGATGATGTCAGTGGTAGTTGACCCCATATCAACCAGCAGACCATTGTCGAGCTTTGAAGCTACAAATGCTGCAGTCGCCATGAAATTCATGGATGCGACGTTGCCTGGAACAGTTTTGGCGTTTACCGTTTTCTGAAAGCCTCTCTGGCCGGACCAATATTGAACTTGGCCCGCAAGACATTCGTCAAGCTTGTCGATCAGGGTCACAACGCCGGTTCTGCGGTCCGGAAAAATGTCAGAAAGTTCGCCGGTCATTGTAACAGCGAATTTCGCCGCTTGCTTGGTTATCGGTTGGGCCTTTTGCAAGGCATTGTCCAGATGCTTCATGCCTTTCCACAGCGGACAGGCGAATTGCTGAGCGGAGATGGTTTTGCCGTCATCGACCAGTGCCACCTTGAGATGGGCTCCGCCAACATCCAGTCCTGCTGTTAGGCTCATTGGGTCAAATACTCCTGTGGTTCTTGTCATTGCAAACGTCGCCTGCCATGAGTGATATCTGAGACAAACGCCAAGGCAAGTTAATGCAAATCATTCCGGTTATCGACATTCGCGACGGTTTAGCCGTACATGCGCGGGCGGGAAATCGCGCGGCCTATGAACCACTAATGACACCTTTTGCGGGCACAGCCGATCCCGTTGACGTCGCGCGTGGCATTCAGGAGGCATTTGGCTGTGAGATGCTCTATGTCGCAGATCTCGATAGTATCGAGGGTCGATCGCCGAATATTGAATCCTGCGATCAGATCGCCGTTGCGATGGCGCGCTCGGAAGTCTGGCTTGATAACGGTCAATTGGCATTGGGACAACATGATAATGACAGGGTGCCGGCTAAAAATTTGTCACATGTCATTGGCACGGAAAACCTGCCCGACGTGTTGGCTTATCAAACGGTCGCATTAGAGAGTGCAGTGCCACCAATTCTGTCGTTGGATTATTCGGCTGAAGGATTTCTCGGTCCTAAAAAGCTCTTGGAAGCCTCGCAGCTTTGGCCCCGCGACGTGATTGTAATGACGTTGGCTCGAGTGGGCATGGGCGATGGTCCGGATCTGGTGCGTCTTAGCCATATAGCATCTGTTGCCGGGCCGAACAGACGTGTTTTTGCAGCTGGTGGAGTGCGCAATCTCGATGATCTGCGTGCCCTTATCAGAGCGGGTGCGCATGGTGCGTTAGTGGCGACCGCTTTGCATACGGGAAAAATAAAACCCGACGACCTCAAAGAGGTTGCCGGGTTTTGAAGTTTAGCAACAAAGAAGAAGTACGTAGTTAACGCTCTTGCATACGCCAACCAGTCTTATCTTTGTACCTTATGCGAATAGATCAGTTCTTTGATCATCTATGTGCTCATGAAATATTCGAAATTTCATCAGATCTAAACGCGAGGCCGTTATCAATAATGCAGAGAAACCAATCACGAATAAGATTGGAAGTTTCTCTAACCTTTCCACCGGCCGGAAAGCGAACGAGCCAATCGCTGCAAGAGACCCCCTTTAACGGCTGGGGTTTT
>JAJFFR010000031.1 GCA_021776555.1 Robiginitomaculum sp. | reverse complement strand
CGATACCGCCTTGGCTTTTGGCCCAGCATTGGCCGTTTCGATCTATCTAGTATGGGTCGGGATCAACCTGCCTATCCTTATGGGACGCGGATAATGAACCCACCAGCCATAACCAGCATCATTCCGGCCGGATACGGTTTGGAGTTTATTCCGCCGGACGAAAACGCAGACAAAACAATCATTGTTTTAGGTGCAGCACGCGGCGGCACTTCGATGGTGGCCGGATTGGTTCGGCTGTTGGGTATTCCCATGGGCGAGCGAATAGACCCGCCAACCAATGAAGACCTAGACTTTATTGAAGGGCGCGAACCATTGGCCGCGATCCCCGATGCCAAGCACCCAGAACATAGCCAAGTATTGCAACGTCTGTTGCAACTGGTGAACACCCGCAATCAACAACATTCGGTCTGGGGATGGAAAGACCCGTTGGGTTTTGTCTACATCGCCCCCCTGCTGGCTCATTTGCGTAACCCGCATTTGGTAGTGGTGTTTCGTGATTTTTATTCAATCTCGGCCCGCGAATTGACCGAAACCCACACCGATACCCTAGAAACCCTGTCCCGCGCCCAAAACAATTACGCTTGGTTGCTAGAAGTGCTAAAACGGCGCGAAGCTCCAGCTCTGCTAACCGGATATGAAAAAGCCATATTGCAACCCGAACAATTCGCCAATGATCTGTGTGAATTTCTGGGAATGGAAGCCAAACCGGAATTCTTGCAAGCTGCCCGCGAATTCATAGAGCCGGGCCGAGGCCATGGGCATTTGCCGGTGGACCATGCCTCATGAATTTCTTGGAACAAATCACCGGTTTTGACCCCATTGCCCGAAAACGCGGCTGGGTTCGTTGGCACAAGGCTCGCCCCCAAACCCTGACCTGCCCGGCTTGTCATAAAACCCGAAGCATGAGCAGCCGACTGGATGTTGCCAGCCCGATCCACCGGTTTCATCGCTTTCAGTTATTTGAGTGTCCAGATTGCCAGAGCGGCCAATTTCCAACCCTGCAAGCCCCAGTCTATGAGGCTGAACAACCGACCAATTTTGCAGCCCGCAAATACTATATCGAACAGGGAGCCGGATTTGAGGCCATGTTCGAGCCATTGTTCCAAACCAACCAACAGCCAGTCAAAACCTTGTTGGAAGTGGGTTGTGGCTATGGGTTTTCATTGCACTTTGCCCGCGAGGTATTGGGCTGGAAACCCATTGGTTTTGATCCGTCTTCGCTGGCGCGTCATGGTGCCAATGATTTGAACCTAGAAATTTACCCGCAATATCTGAATGAGGAAACTATCCAGCAAGTGGAAACAGCCGATTTGGTCTATGGCTCGGAACTGATCGAGCATATTGCAGACCCGGACCCGCTCCTGTCGCTGATCCACGATCTGATTGACACAAAAGGACGCTTGATCCTGACCACGCCGAATATCACAGCGCTCGATCCAACCCGTTCACTGGACGCTCATTTGTCGCTAATCTCACCCGGTTCGCATTTGGTTTTGTATTCGGAAGACGGATTGCGCCAAGCCTTGAGCCGGGCTGGCTTTGCCCATGTCCACGTACAAGTCCATCAAAACAGTTTATTGGCCATCGCCTCCAATGCGCCCTTGGCTCAGAGCGCCGATCAACCGGTAGATCGAAAAAAACTAAGTCAGTATCTACGCACTCAAACCGAACAATTTTCCGAACACGCCATATTGTTCAGCGGCTTCGCCGGACGATGGTTCAAAGAATTGGTCAATACCGGCACTTACGCCCAAGCTGGCTTGGTATTGGATCAGCTTGCGACCCATTGGCAGGAACAATACGGGCTGGATTTGCGGGTTCCAGCCCAGCTTGATTTGCAATTAGGGCCAGACGAGACCATCAAATCAATCGCCGCCAAATTGCCGTTTAATCTGGTTCCAGTATTGTATCATGGCGGGGTATTAGCCCTGAATACTGATCAGGACGTTCAATTGGCCGAAGCCTATTTCCACGCCACCATCCGGGCCTCTAAAGCGATGCACCCGGCCCTGCACCGATCCAATGTGGTCGATCTGGAAAGCCGGAAATTGGCAGGCTTGGCACAAATACAACTGATCGAGCTGGCGGTTGCACCCGACCTGTCCTTGGCCCTACAGCGATTGCAACAGCTAGAAACGGAACCGGTTTCCGGTGAAGATCAAATCGCGTTGTGGCAAGTAAAAATGCAAGTTTTTGCCCAAGCAGCCAATACCGGCCAATGGAAAATTGCCCAGCCCTTAGCTGAACCAATAGCCCAAAAATTACGCAATCATACCAACATCAAAATTTCCGAAACGGCCGCAATTACCGGCTTGGCCATGTTGGCGCTTAATCATCATCAGGACCGCAAGGACGGTTTGTTCTGGCTAGATAAATTACTGATCGGCGCACCAGAGACGACAGATACTCCGAATTTAACCAAAATCTGGAAAGAGCAGGCCCGGGCGCACGGTACGGAAATTTTGGTCGATGGCGGGCGCGAAGCTTTGCGCCCATTAGCTGGCGAAATTCGCGGCGCATTGGCCCATGGAAACCCGCAAAAACCCGACCTCGATTTACTAGTGGCACTTGGGCACATCGACCAACATACCGATCCGGCCAGTGCCATCATGTGGTTTGAGCGGGCGATCCAACTGGCCAAGGGCGAGACGAAAACCGTATTGGGACAATTGTTGGCTGACACCAAAATCCAAGTTTTCTTGGTTGCCGTGGCCGATGGCAATCCAGATCAGGCTGCGGATTCTAGAGCTTTACTTGGCTCCGAAGTTAGTTTGCGACAAGGACCGCCGGCACTGTGGCTAGCGCTGGGATTGGATACCTTAAATCGCCTTGAACAGGCAGACACTGCCCTGCTTTGGTTACGTAAAGCTGCCGATTGCGATGATGATTTGGTTTGTAACGACGCCAAAGATGTTATGGTCATCGCCAAGCAACGACAAACGAGCCTTCAAAAACCCAACGGAGCCACGCGGTGATCAAAGCAACCAAAGCCCTGGTCCGACCCATATGGATGCTGGTTTTTGGCGAGCGCGAACGCTCGGACTATTTGGTGCAATATATCAAATATGGGTTAGCCTTTTTGTTTGGGCGGCGCTCGTTGGTCAAACAAAGCTGGCCCGGCGGGCAAAACGCCAATTCCGGCGATCTGGCTATTTTTGCCCATTTCGACAAAGAAGGTGTCGTGCATGGGTTTGTGTTGGCGTATTTGGAGCAATTGGCCTTGGCCGGACGGCGGATTATTTTTGTAACTAACTCACCAAAATTCCCCGAACACCAACGGGCCAAACTGCAAGGCAAGGTCGAAACCATTTTATGGCGCACCAATAAGGGCTATGATTTTGGAGCCTATGCCGATGGCATCAAAGCGGCTGGCGATCTTGGCAAATTACAAAGCCTGCTCCTGTGTAATGACAGTGTGTATGGCCCGGTATTTCCCTTGGGTGACATTTTTGAGCAAATGTCGGCAGATACAGCCGATATGTGGTCCCTGACTGATTCATGGGATTCGCGCTATCATTTACAAAGCTATTTTTTGTTGTTCCACAAAGCGGTGTTACAAGATCCGGCCTTTGTCCGGCGCTGGCAAAAATATGTCCACGTTCATTCCAAATCATGGGTCATTCGCAAACATGAAATCGGCCTGTCCAAAGACGCGCAAAGAGCTGGTTTGCGACTTCGTTCCTTATTCCGCTATCGCGATTTGTTGGATGGCTTTATTACCAAAATAGGTAATGCCAGTATTTTGGAGGACCCGGCTCTTGTCCCCTCCCACCGGGCGTTTTTGAAGCGAATTTTTGAGCACGCGGAAAGCGGAAGGCCATTGAATGCCTCCCATTTCTTTTGGGACCAACTGATTTTGGCCGGATACCCGTTTATCAAGAGAGAACTGTTGCAATCCAACCCAATGCACATTCCCAGCCTATACAAATGGGAGCAGCTTTTAATGGCAGTATCAAAGTATGATACCGAC
>JAJFFR010000004.1 GCA_021776555.1 Robiginitomaculum sp. | reverse complement strand
TTATGAAGTGCGTGAAGAAGCCCGTGGCCCACAAATCTTTTTGTCACGTGCCCATCCTGACCTGATGTCTGCTTTGTTCTCGCAAGAAGTACCAGAAGTGTATGACGGTATTATCCAAATCCCATCAGTAGCGCGCGATCCGGGTAGTCGGGCCAAAATCGCCGTGATCTCGAATGATAGTTCAATCGATCCGGTTGGGGCCTGTGTCGGGATGCGCGGAAGCCGGGTGCAAGCTGTGGTTTCCGAACTGCAAGGCGAAAAAATTGACATCATCCAATGGTCGGAAGACCCGGCCACCTTCTTGGTCAACGCGATGGCACCGGCCGAAGTTAGCAAGGTGATCATGGACGACGAAGCGGGCCGCGTTGAAGTTGTGGTTCCAGAGGATCAATTGTCACTGGCGATTGGTCGCCGGGGGCAAAACGTACGTCTGGCTTCACAATTGACCGGTTGGACGATTGATATTCTAACCGAAGAACAAGAATCTGAGCGCCGTCAGACCGAATTTACGGACCGAACCAATGTCTTTATGGAAGCGCTAGATGTCGATGAGATGATCGCGCAATTGCTGACCTCTGAGGGTTTTGAAACGGCGGAAGAGGTGGCTTACGTTGCCGCTACCGAAATCTCAGCCATTGAAGGGTTTGACGAAGATACGGCAAACGAGCTGCAAATACGGGCGCGAGAATATCTGGATGCGGAAGCGGCCAAACTGGATGCTAAGCGCAAAGAGCTGGGCGTTGAGGACAAGCTGGTCGCCCTGCCATTTATCACATTGGATATGGCGGTTCGTTTGGGTGAAGCGGATTTCAAAACGCTGGAAGACTTTGCCGGGTTGATCCCGGACGACCTGCGCGGCTGGTTTGAGAGCAAAGATGGCGAGCGTATTCGCGAAGCTGGGGTTTTTGAAAAAGAAAAACTCAGCGTCGAAGATGCCAATACGATGATCATGCAGGCGCGGGTTGCGGTTGGTTGGATCTCGGAAGAAGAATATGCTAAAATGTTGGCTGATGAAGCGGCCGGTGAAGAAGACGCTGAAGGCGAAGATGCGACGACAACTGAAGGAGACGCGCCTTCGATCTGATCGGGACATATCGGCCAAAAACCATGCGCGAACGAAAATGCATTGTTAGCAATGAGGTGATGCCTGAGACCGAACTGATCCGCTTCGTGGTGGATATGGAGGCAAATGTTTTGCCTGACATCCGCGCCAAGGCGCCGGGTCGCGGGGTTTGGGTTGGCGCGAAGCGAGAATTGCTTGATGAAGCGATTGCCAAAAGGGGTTTTGCCCGGGGGTTCAAATCCCAGGTCAAAGTGCCAGATGATTTGACCAGTCTGGTAGAACAGCAATTGCGGGTTTTGTGTCTGGATTTGATGGGAATGGCGCGGCGGTCCGGACAATTGGTCGGCGGATTTGAAAAAGTTCGTAGTGCCATCCGGGCGCAGAAACCCGGTTGGTTGATCGAGGCCGAAAACGGATCAGCCGACGGCAGAAATAAAATCCTTGGCTTATGCCGGGGGGTATGGGACGAGGTGCCATTAGTTGGCTGTTTTGATGATCTGGCGTTAGGCAAAGCCTTGGGTCGCGAACATGTCGGCCATGTTTTTATGAATTCCGGTGCAATTGCGACACGCTTTGGCTTGCAATTACACCGTCTTTCGGGTTTTACCCCCCTCACTCCCTTGCATTGGGGTAAAAAGGACGGTTGAAACACAGCCCAAGCTGGTTAGGTTAGCGAACCTTCGGCCCGGGTCCAGAAAAACAGGCGAACAACCCGTCTGCTTTTTTGTTATTTATGAATTGGTTGTGGAAGAAAAACGCATGACAGATGCGAAAGATGACAAAGGTACCGGTAGCGGTCGCAAAACCTTCACGTTGAAAAGTGGTGGCCCCGGTGTGGTGCGCCAGACCTTTTCCCGTGGACGGACCAAAGCGGTGGTTGTCGAGAAAAAGCGCAAACGGCTGGTTGGCGCGCCGGGCGCTCAGCAACCGGCTGCACCGTCTGACGATGCCGCTGCGGCTGATCCTGCGCCAAAAGTTGAAGACACTGCGGCTAAAGCGAGAGCGCTTGGATTATCTGTAGAAGAATATAATGCGCGGCAAACTGCGTTGGCGGCCGCACGCGCCCAGCGCGACGAACGCGAAAACAAAGCCAAGGCTCAAGAAGAAGAGCGGCAATTACGTGCTCAAGAAGAAAAAGAAGAACTGGTTCGGTTGCAGCGCGAAAAAGTAGAGGCCGAAGCACAAGCCATTGCACAAGCTGAAGCTGCGGCTGCGGCATTGGAAGCAGCAAGTTCAGACAGCGCAAAACCGGCATCTGCCCGCCCTCGTCCTGATAAGCAGGAAGCGCCTAAGCACGGAGATCGTCCGGCCAGCGAGAGCTTTGGTGGACGGATCAAAAAGAAACGTGCGGAAACCAAAAGCCAACCCCGTAGCAGAAATGATCAAAAGCGCCGTCAGGGTAAGTTGACCATTTCTTCTATTTTGAGCGATGAAGACGGACAACGTCAGCGCTCTTTGGCCTCCATGCGCCGCGCCCGGGAACGGGAAAAAGAACGACGCATGTTGGGCGATAAAGCCAAACCCAATAAAGCTTCTCGTGAGGTGATCGTTCCAGAAAGCATTACCGTTGCGGATTTGGCTTTGCGGATGAAAGAGCGCGCCCGTGATGTGGTAAAATACCTGATGTCACAGGACGAGATGAAACAGCGCGATGACGTGCTGGATGCCGATCTGGCTGAATTGGTGGTTGAGGAATTTGGCCACACAGTGCGCCGGGTTGCGGCCAGTGATGTCGAGGACGGCTTCCTTGGCGACGATGATGACGAGGCTGATCTGAAACCCCGCGCGCCAGTGGTGACCATTATGGGCCACGTGGATCACGGCAAAACCTCTTTGCTCGATGCTTTACGTTCAACTGATGTGGTTTCTGGTGAAGCCGGTGGCATTACCCAACATATTGGTGCCTACCAGATCAACGTGAAGTCCGGCGAGCGGGTGACGTTCTTGGATACTCCGGGGCACGCGGCTTTTTCATCCATGCGATTGCGCGGTGCGCATGCAACTGACATTGTTGTGCTGGTGGTGGCTGCTGATGACGGCGTGATGCCGCAAACTATTGAAGCGATCAATCACACCAAAGCGGCTGGCGCGCCAATGATCGTTGCGGTCAATAAAATGGACCGCGAGGGTGCGAACCCAACCAAGGTTTTGCAGGATTTGCTGCAATACGAGATCATTGTGGAAGCCATGGGCGGCGAAGTGCAGGCCCGCGAGATTTCTGCTTTGAAGAAAACTGGGCTGGATGAGTTGGTTGAGGCGATTTTGCTGCAAGCTGAATTGCTGGAATTAAAAGCCAATCCAAATCGCGATGCCGACGGTATTGTTATTGAAAGCCAAGTCGATAAGGGCCGGGGTTCAGTGGCGACCTTGTTGGTCAAGCGCGGCACATTAAAGCGTGGCGATATTGTCGTGGCGGGTAAAGCTTGGGGTAAAGTCAAAGCCCTGACCGATGAGCGCAATCAGCGCTTAAAAACCGCTGGACCTTCTTTGCCGGTTGAAATTTTGGGACTAAACAACGCGCCAGAACCGGGTGAGCCGTTTGCCGTGGTGGCATCAGAGGCCAAAGCGCGAGAAATCACTGAATACCGACAAAATAAAGATCGGGATGAAGGGGCCGCAACACCGGATGCGATGGCCAGTCTTGAGCAAATGATGACTCGTTTGCAAGAAGATGCCGTTGATGAAGTGGCGCTGGTGGTTAAAGCCGATGTTCGCGGTTCTGCCGAAGCTATCGTGCAGTCATTGAACAAACTGGGCAATGATGAGGTAAAAGCCAACATTATCCACACCGGTGTTGGCGGGATTACCGAATCGGATATTTTGCTGGCGCGTGGATCAGATGCACCGGTTATCGCTTTTAATGTGCGTGCTAATAAGCAGGCGCTTGAATTGGCGGCCCGTGAAGGTGTCGAAATTCGCTATTACTCGATCATCTATAATGTGCTGGACGATATCAAAGCTGTGCTTGAGGGCATGTTGGCTCCAGAGATCAGAGAAACCTTCATTGGCTATGCTGAAATCTTGGAAGTGTTTGACATTTCCAAACTGGGCAAAATCGCGGGCTGTAAAATCACCGAAGGCGTGGTCAAACGTGGCTGTAAAGTCCGGCTGTTGCGCGATGATGTGGTGATCCATGAAGGCGATCTTTCCACGTTGAAACGCTTCAAGGACGAGGTTGAGGAAGTCCGTGCCGGTCAAGAATGTGGTATGGGTTTCTTGAAATACCACGATCTGCATAAAGGTGATCGCATTGAGTGCTTTACGGTCAAAGAGATCAAGCGCGAGCTGTAGGCTTGGCTGAACAGCTTTGATGCAAATGGTCACAAGGCAGGCAGAAGGTTAAAAACCGACATTCTTAAAAGTGTCATCACCCGGCTTGTCCGGGTGATCCAGTTTTGTCTCCGATGGATTGCCCGGACTACCTAAGCAATGACAAATGAGCTGGAGAAAAGCCATCATGCATTTCAAGGTCTGTTGCATCAATTCCATTGCCGAAGCGGATCTGGCGATCAAGGCTGGGGCTTGGGCCATTGGTTTGGTCGCCGAAATGCCATCCGGGCCGGGGCCGGTTTCCGACCCAGTCATTCGCGAAATAGCTGATGCAACCAAGGGTCGGATCAAGCGGTTTTTGCTCACGTCACGCACCCAGCCAGATGCTGTGGTGGAACACGTACAATTTTGCGGTACTGATGTGGTGCAATTGGTTGATGCAGTTCCAGTCGAAACCTATCAGGTCTTGCGACAATCTTGCCCGCAGGTGCAAATCGCCCAAGTGATTCACGTCCAAGACGAGACGGCGCTGACCGAAGCCCGCCAAGCCGCAGAACACTGCGATATGGTTTTGCTCGATTCTGGTCAACCAGGTGGGTTGGTCAAAACTTTGGGGGGTACAGGCAACATCCATAATTGGGATATCTCAAAGCAAATTGTTGAAACACTTGAGAAACCAGTCATTCTGGCCGGAGGGCTTACGCCGGAAAATATCTCGGCAGCTTGCGCCCGCGTTGGCCCTTCTGCGGTGGATCTATGCACCGGTATTCGCGACAAGCAATATAGGCTTGACCCACAAAGGCTTGCACAATTTGCTGCAAAGCTGTAGGTCAAGCGCCCTTTAGCGCAGAAGAGCCTCCGATGACCCGCAAAAAATCTAAAAATAAAGCGCCCAGCCAGCGCCAGTTACGGGCTGGTGAGCTGATCCGCCATGCGCTGGTCGATATACTAGCTCGTGAAGAACTGCGTGATGCGGACTTAAAAGGTGTCTCGGTCACCATATCCGAAGTGCGCTGTTCGCCTGACCTGCGTCATGCACAAGTCTATTGCAGCCCACTTGGCGGCGGCGATGCTCCCAAAATGGTTGAGGCCTTAAACCGGTGTGGTCGTTTTTTGAACAATCGGTTGAGCCGCGAAATGTCGATGAAATACACACCGCGCCTGCACTTTACACCGGATGTCAGTTTCGATACGGCCAGTGCAATGGATCAATTGTTGCACCGCCCAGAAGTGGCGCGCGATTTGTCAAAAACAGTCGAAACTAAATCTTCGAGTAAACCGAACGACACTTGAGCCAGCAATCCTTTTTGCTGCGTTATTGGGCGGTAAAACCACCATCAACCACCAACGATTGACCGGTGACAAAGCTAGCCTGATCAGAGGCCAGATATAGGGTGGCATCAGCCACTTCCTGTACGGTTCCGACCCGGCCCATGGCATGTTTCGCTGCAAATTCAGCCATGGCCGTAGCATCTCCACCAACAAACCGATCGGCCATGTCAGTGGCAATCAGGCCGGGAGAGACAGCGTTGATCCGGATATTTTCCTGTGCCACTTCCAGTGCGGCGCATTTGGTTAGACCCAGCACTGCGTGCTTGGAGGCGTAATAGACGGAGCCTCCGGGTAAACCGACCAACCCGGCAATTGAAGCCATATTGACAATGTTCCCAAAGCCTTGGGTCTGCATTTGCTTAATCTGACGCTTCATGCTGATCAACACGGCCATCACATTGACATCAAATACCTGCTGATAACTTTCGGGCGTGTGATCGACGACTGGCCCCAATTGGCCCTCGGTACCCGCATTGTTGATAGCAACATCCAATTGTCCAAAGGTATCGACCGCAGTTTTGACCATCTGCTCGACATTGGCTTCATCGGTAATATCTGATTGTAGGAAAACAACTTTGGCTCCTTCGGCTTCGAGTCGTTTTTTTACTTCTTCACCTTGTTGTTGCCTGCGACCGGTGATTACCAAATTGGCCCCTTCTTTTGCCAACGATACGGCAATGGCTTTGCCGATCCCGGAGGTGGCACCGGTCACTAGAGCGGTCTTTCCAACAAAGCGAGTCGTGGGGGAGGGTGAGTTTGACATGAGTTTTCCTTTGAAACTTGTGTTTGAACAATCTATTATGTACTGATTGATACACAACAAATTGTTGTGTACTGTTTGGTATATAATTGGTCAAGGAAAAAATTCATGGCAGGTCGACCCAGAGAATTTGAAAAGAAAGAAACCTTGCAAAAGGCGGTGCAGGTGTTTCACGCCAAGGGGTATGAGGGCGCCTCGCTGGATGACCTTTGTGGTGCTATGCAGATAAATCGGCCCAGCCTGTATCGGGCGTATGGCAATAAGGAAAAATTATTTTTGTCGGTATTGGAGGCCTATGCCGGCCCGTTTGAGCAGCGCATACGACAAGTGCTGGATAAGAACAGCGATATCAAACAGGCTGTTGAGGCGCTTCTGCAATGGCTAGCAGTGCAAAACCAAGCGCAGCAACCGCCCCTGGGCTGTATGATCGTCAATGCCGGAAATGTTTGCGGCCCCGAATTTCCTGCGATCACCAACACCATTCAGTCTTTGCATGATCGACGCGAACAGATTTTGCGAAGCCGTTTGCAGCGCGCCCAAGAGGAGGGGCAGTTAAAACCATCTACCGATATTTCGGCGCTGGCCCAGTATTTGAACGGAGTTATGCAGGGCATGGGCGTACTTTCTCGTGGGCAAGCTGGCAGCACGGCCAGCCAAAGCATCATTCATTTTGTCACGCAAACTCTGGATCCATTGTAAAGCGCCTTGGCGCAGAATTGCTGCTTGAGATATTGGCGGGCCTGTGATGAAACACCGCTATGAGTAGAAAACGTAAAAAAGGCCGCGACCTCTCCGGTTGGTTGGTGCTCGACAAACCAAATGGCTTGTCGTCCAATCATGCATTGGGCAAAGCCCGATATTTGCTCGATGCTAAAAAGGCCGGGCATGCTGGGACACTGGACCCGATGGCGACCGGTGTGTTGCCCTTGGCGTTTGGTGAAGCCACCAAGACCATTCCATTTATGATGGATGCCACCAAGGGTTATCAGTTTACGATTTTGTTCGGGAGCAGCACCGACAGTTTGGATGCGGAAGGCAAAGTGCTAGCGACAAGCGATGCCCGGCCGTCACTGGATGCTATCAAAGCCGTATTGCCGGAATTTATCGGCAGGATTGAACAAGTCCCGCCGATTTTCTCAGCGATCCATGTGGATGGACAACGAGCTTACAAATTGGCCCGCGAGGGCAAGGACGTTGAGCTGGCAGCTCGCACCGTCGAAGTAATTGATCTGGTGATTACTTGCGAGGAGCCGGGCATCAGTGCATCGTTCGGACTGGTTTGCGGCAAGGGTACGTATGTTCGCTCCATTGCCCGCGACATCTGTGCGCGGCTGGGGGTGGAGGGACATGTAAATGTCTTACGCCGTACTCGGGTTGGCCCGTTTGATGAAAGCTGTGCAATAACCCTCGACGACCTGCAAGAAATGGTGCATAAGGCGCCCGCCTTTGAGCCGAATTTACCGGTTGAGACCGCGCTGGCCGACATCCCGGCGCGGGCCGTAACCGAAAATGAAGCAAAAGACCTAAGGCAAGGACGAGCTATTTTAGCGCCCGCAACATTGAATGAGAACGACGAAACCGTGATCGTGACAAAGTTTGCAGGAAGTTTGGTGGCTTTGACAAAAATACGAGACGGGCAATTGTGCCCTTTTCGAGTGTTTAATTTGAACTGAGGAGTAATCGATGTCGATTACGATCGAAAAAAAAGCCAAACTCATCAAGAAGTTTGCACAAAACAAAGGTGACACCGGGTCACCAGAAGTACAGGTCGCTATTTTGACCAACCGTATCACAACCCTGACTGAGCATTTCAAAACCCACAAAAAAGACAATCATTCGCGTCGTGGCCTGCTCAAAATGGTCGCTACCCGGCGCAAACTGCTCGACTATTTGAAGGGCAAAGACGAAGCGCGGTATACTGCGCTGATCAAAGAACTGGGCTTGCGTCGCTAATTTTGCGACCTCTCTTCCATTTCAATACCTAAAGCTAAGCAGGTTCGCATGGGGCGACCTGCTGTTTGTGCTCGGTGATTTATGTTTAATCCGGGCAAGAAGAACAGGAATAAAAATGTTTAAAATTCACAAAGAAACGATCGAATGGGAAGGCCGTCCGCTGACCCTCGAGACCGGGCGTATTGCCCGTCAGGCGCAAGGCTCTGTCTTGGCTACCTATGGCGAAACCAGCGTTCTGGCCGCCGTTACCTTTGCCAAAGAGCAAAAACCCGGCATGGATTTCTTTCCATTGACCGTAAACTACACTGAAAAATACTATGCTGCTGGCCGTATTCCCGGTGGTTTTTTCAAACGTGAAGGTCGTCCAACCGAAAAAGACACCCTGACCTCACGCTTGATTGACCGTCCAATCCGCCCATTGTTCAAGGATGGTTTCAAAAATGAAACGCAGGTTATCTTGACTGTGCTAAGCCACGATCAGGAAAATGACGCAGACATCTTGGCCATGGTTGCCGCTTCTGCTGCATTGTCCATTTCAGGCGCGCCCTTCATGGGGCCGATTGCTGGTGCCAGAGTTGGCTTAATCGGTGACGAATATATCGTCAACCCAACATTCGACGAAATGGCCGAAACTGATCTGGATCTGATCGTTGCGGGCACTAAAGGCGCCGTGATGATGGTGGAAAGTCAAGCCAAAGAGCTGTCCGAAGAAGACATGCTGGGCGCAGTTATGGCTGGCCATGACGCGATGCAGCCGGTCATTGAAATGATCGAAAAGCTAGCCAAAAAAGCTGGCAAACCCATGTTCGACTTTGAATCACCTGATTATTCAACAGAAAAAGCCGCAGCGAAAAAGCTGGTCGGTAAAGACATTGAAAAAGCCTACAAGCTCAAAGACAAAATGGAACGTCAGGATGCTGTTGGTGCAGCCAAGGCGCAAGCCTATGATGAACTCAGCCAATCCGAAGATCGTCCAGACGGCATTTCCGGCGGCACGCTGGGAACCGTTTTGAAATCACTCGAAGCTGACGTGCTCAGGGGTTCGATCATCAAAACCAAAAAACGCATTGATGGTCGTAAACTGGACGAAGTTCGCCCGATCTTGGGCGAGACGGCCGTTCTGCCTCGGACCCATGGCTCCAGCCTGTTCACCCGTGGTGAAACGCAAGCTTTGGTGATTGCCACATTGGGCACTTCCGAAGACGAGCAAATGATCGACGGTTTGGGCGGTTTGACCAAAGAAAGCTTCATGCTGCATTATAACTTCCCACCATACTCGGTTGGGGAAGCGCGCCGTATGGGTCCTCCAGGACGCCGCGAAATTGGTCACGGCAAATTGGCATGGCGCGCGTTGAAAGCCGTTCTGCCGACCAAGGAAGATTTCCCGTACACCATTCGTCTGGTTTCAGAAATCACTGAATCAAATGGTTCCAGCTCGATGGCAACGGTTTGTGGTGGTTCATTAGCCATGATGGATGCGGGTGTTCCGCTGACCCGTCCGGTTTCTGGCATTGCCATGGGCCTGATCAAGGAAGGCAAAGGCATTGCTATTCTGTCCGACATTTTGGGTGACGAAGATCATCTTGGCGATATGGATTTCAAAGTGGCTGGTACTGATCAAGGTATCACCTCTTTGCAAATGGATATCAAAATTGCCGGGATCACCGAAGACATCATGCATGATGCGCTGGAACAAGCCAAAGCTGGCCGGATCCACATCTTGGGTGAGATGAACAAGGCATTGTCTGGCTCTCGTGAAGAAGTTGGCCAATACGCACCTCGCATTGAAACCATGCAAGTTGCCAAAGACAAGATCCGTGATGTGATCGGTTCTGGCGGCAAGGTCATTCGCGAAATCGTTGAAGTATCTGGCGCCCGCGTCAATGTTGACGACGAAGGCATCATTAAAGTGGCCTCATCTGATGCGGACAGCATCAAGAAAGCCATGGACATGATCAAAGCGATTGTTTCCGAACCTGAAGCTGGCGTGATCTATGATGGTACCGTGGTCAAGGTTATGGACTTCGGCGCTTTCGTGAACTTCTTCGGTCCTAAAGATGGTTTGGTTCATATCAGCCAATTGGCCGCAGAGCGGGTGAACGCCACCTCCGACGTGGTCAAAGAAGGCGACAAGGTAAAAGTCAAAGTACTGGGCTTCGATCGCGGCAAAGTTCGTTTGTCGATGAAAGAAGTAAACCAAGAAACCGGCGAAGACCTAGGCGGCAAAGAAGAGGGCTGATCTAGCTTTTTTCCAAAGTTTGAAGATTAAAAAGGCCCGGTTGGAAACAGC
Organism: Robiginitomaculum sp.; assembly: GCA_021776555.1. GTDB lineage: Bacteria > Pseudomonadota > Alphaproteobacteria > Caulobacterales > Maricaulaceae > Robiginitomaculum_B. The sequence continues at coordinate 3,599 of JAJFFR010000004.1, read as the reverse complement.
CGGGCCTTTTTCTCATTTTGCTGACCCTTCTAGGTTCGGCTTTGCCTCACACCTCAGGATGAGGAACTTTTTGAAACAAGCTTCTCTACAACACTTACCTCATGCTGAGGCGGCGCATAGCGCCCTCGAAGCATCGGCAACGCCACAAAAATTAGCGAATTTGAAATAAGCGTCGGCGTCTGCTTTGACTATTTAGTCAAAAAATCCATTGCAACTTGATTGATAAGCTCTGGTTTCTCTTGCAAGGAATAATGTGTGGCTTCTGGCACTACAAATAGTTGGGCGTTGGGAATTCCGGCATACAATTCCAAGACATGCTCCAAACTGGTGTCTTCTCGGTCGCCATTTATAACAAGTGTCTTGGCTTTGATTTTTTGTAGGTCAGATTTTGTGTAAGTTGGACTTGTTGTCCACATGACCGCCATCTCTTTGAGCAGCTGCCCAAAACCATCTAAATTTTCGTGACCAGTTGCGTAGTGCTCAATAAAATTCCCCGGAAACTGTGCCGGGTCCGTATTGCCGTCCCACTGATAGTTGGCGATGAATGCCCGCACAGCTTCCGGATACGAATTGTAATGGAAAGTCGCACCCAATAGTACAAGCTTGTTTATGGCTTCCGGGTATTGGATAGCGGCTGTTAGCGCGGTGATGCCGCCATCACTCAGCCCCATAATAGAAATGCGCTGGTGTCCTAAATGTGTAGCAAGAGCTAAAACGTCTTTTGTCATTAACTCGTAAGAAATTTGCTCATCGGAGGAACCACTGCGCCCTTGTTCTCGGCTGTCCATTGCCACCACAGTAAATTGTTGGGCAAAGACAGGGATTTGGCTTTCAAAACTTTTCCGCGACTCCATACCGCCATGCAAAAGATATAGGGGCGGGCCTTCACCCTGAACGGTGTAACTTAAGGTTACGCCGTTCACGGTTGCGCTTTTCGACCCAATTGACTGGCACCCAGACAGAATAATGACCAATACTGAAAACAGAATTGATGCGGTCTTATTTGTTGATGAATTGATCAAGCACCTATCCCCCTATCGCGGAGCCAGCACCATCATCATCAGGCGGCCTTCGGTTTTGGGTTCGAACTCGACTTTGGCGATTTCTTCGAAATCGGTACGGACCCGTTCCAGCAGGTTTGCGCCGCGATCTTGGTGGGCCATTTCACGGCCCCGAAACCGAATGGTCACTTTGACCTTGTCGCCCTGCCCAAAAAACTTGGTCATGGCGCGCGCTTTGACCTGATAATCATGCACGTCGATATTCGGACGCATTTTGATCTCTTTTAGATCAACCGTCTTTTGTTTCTTTTTTGATTCGGAGCGTTTCTTTTGCGCCTGAAAGCGCAATTTGCCGTAATCCAGAATTTTGCAAACCGGGTATTTGGCCTCAGGAGCAACTTCGACCAGATCCAGACCGGCCTCGCGAGCCGCTTCTAACGCAGCTTCGACAGGCATTACGCCCTGTTTTTCACCATTTTCATCAATGAGCAGGACGCGCTCGGCGCTAATATCCTGGTTTATACGCGGACCCTTGGGTTTCTTCGGGGTGGCGGGGGGTGGACGACGGGCTATAATGCTCTCCTGTGATTGTCGCAAAACTGGACGGACAAACACTGCAAAGAACTTGTATGATACAAAGAAAACCTCCAGCCTTTATCCGACCAAGGCTTTATGAAGAAAGCCGGGCGGTTGATCAAGCACGCAAACCATCAAAATGTGTATTGTGACTAAAGCGCACCAAACATTTTCATGGCTTTGAGTACGTCTGCCGCCGATAGTTCTTCCAACGGTTCGGCAATCAAGGTCACGGCGTTTGGCGTGCGGATGGCTTGCGAGGTGGCGCTGGCTTTGTTGCCATGCAGGGAAATACATCGCGCCGAGCCAGCAGCACACAGGTGCAACACCCCATCGGCCATACCCACCACGCCCTTTGCCTTAGCACCTAAGGCCGCCAATTGAAACGGATCGGCGCGGGCGCATAGATCGCGAATTTGTGGATATTTGCGAATTAACGGACGAGCCAGGTCACGGGTGTCCATCCCGCCAGTAATGGCCAGCATATGGCCGCTGTCCAAAATACTTCCAGCCAAGGTTTGAAAAGCCATGGCGGGCCAAACTTGCTCCGGGTTCGGATTGCCTAAATTGAGCAACACATACGACCCTTCTAGCCCGAAATAGGCAGGTTCCAGCGAAGGTGTTTTCCCGATTTGCCGCAATAGCCAATCGAGTTTCGGCCCTTGGGACAGGTCGTCGTCAGAAGGCGCGATTCCGATAAGATCAAGCAATTGGGTATCCGCATCAATCGGATGGCCGGTTTGTGGTGGCAAACGCCATTTGGCTCGGGGGGCATGCCCGGCGAACTTTGGCGGAAACAGGCCAAATGCCGCAAACATGGTGGCGGTAGCATCGGATCGTTCCAGATCAATGATCCGGTCAAACTTGTTTTGTTTGATGGCTTTAGCCAAATGGCTCAAATTGATATCCTTGGCCGAAAGATCAGCTGATATGATATTATCAAACCACGGGGACTTTGCGGCCAGCCCAACCAAAGCGGGCGAGGTCAGCAAGACCATGTGTCCATCCGGTGCAGCCTCACGCAGCCGCGCCGCAGCGCAAAAGCTGTTGAGCAAGCGACCCAATGGCCCAAAGCAGACAAGTAGTGTTTTTTGAACCAAACTCAGACCCCACCGATATCGGTACTTTGTGGCATACATATATCTCTATTGCAGCGACAATAGAGGTTTTCAGCCCGGCACAGTACCGTCAGCTAGCTAGCAATTCAACGTAAACTGCCATGGTTGCCGCACACATTTTTTCTCGACTGAATTGGCTTTGCACCCATTTTCGTCCCGCGCGACCCATTTGTTGGCGATGAGCCAGATCTAGGTTCAGGATTTCTGACAATGCCTTGGCCAGCTCGGTCGCAGATCCGGGTGTGACCAATGTGCCGCCAATTCCGTCTTGTAGTGTCTCCAACGACCCCCCGTGGGCGGTGGCGATCACCGGACACCCGGCGGCTTGTCCTTCTACCGCAACCCGGCCAAAGGCTTCAGGTTCAGTGCTGGCCGAAACCACGATGTCAGACATGGCATAGAGCGCCGCCATGTCGGCCAAATGCCCAGGAAGACTGATGGCGTGGCATAGATTATGCTGTTTGATCGATTTTAACAGTTCCGCCTGATATTTATCCCGGCCTTGGGCGTCACCGGGCAGCACCAGTTGGGCCTGTATTCCAGCATCGCGCAATTGGGCCATGGCTTCGATCATGACCAATTGACCTTTCCAGCGGGTCAGGCGACCGGGCATGAGGATCATGGGTACTTCGGGGGAGCCTTCAAAACCGATTTTGCCAAAGATCTGCTCGCGGCGAATGGGGTTGATATTGGCCGGGTCCAGCGCGGTCATATCGATACCACGCGGAATCACTCTTATACGCTCGACCGGGGTTTTATGAATTTTCTGAATATGTGTCGCCACAAATTTTGAATTGGCAATGACCAGGTCACCGGCTGCCATCACCGAGTTGTAGAACGTTTTCAAGGGTGATCCGGAATTATAGGTACCGTGATAGGTGGTCACAAATGGTAGACTCAGCCG
>JAJFFR010000295.1 GCA_021776555.1 Robiginitomaculum sp. | reverse complement strand
TGAACACCTCTGCCTTTGAATATGCCGATGCTTTGGGTAAATTTCTACCGGATGAAGAACGACCCAATGCTGGGGTATTTGCGCTGCAAGATGACGACCAACAATGGCTGTCTTTGCGTTATGATCTGACCGCGCCTCTGGCTCGGTTTGTGGCCGAGAATTATGATGCTCTGCCCAAACCGTTTCGCCGCTTTGCGGTCGGCCCGGTGTGGCGCAATGAAAAACCCGGTCCCGGCCGGTTCCGCGAATTTATCCAGTGCGATGCCGATACAGTAGGTGCGGCAGGTCCAGCCGCCGATGCCGAAATGATTTTGCTGGCGGCCGAGGTGATGCAGGCCGCAGGGTTGGGCGACGACGAGTTTGCCATTCAGATCAATGACCGGCGGTTGTTGGACGTGTTGCTGGCTGAATTGGGCGTGCCGGAAACGGAAGCTGGCGCGTTACAAAAAGGCGTTGTGGTGCGAGCTATCGACAAGCTCGACCGCTTGGGCGAGCAGGGCGTGGCAGCTTTGCTGGGCAAGGGCCGCAAGGACGAAAGCGGCGATTATACCCAAGGGGCAGATCTCGATGCCGCTGCTATCGAGCGCGTATTGGCCTTTACCCGGGCCGGAGCCGGGGATCGATCCCAGACCTTGAACCAATTGCAATCCCTGTTGGGGGTTAGCGAACATGCAGCCAACGCATTGCAGGATTTGAATGTGATCAATGATCTGGTTACAGCAGCCGGCTGGGATGAAAAATTGGTATTTTTTGAACCCTCGATTGTGCGCGGGCTGGGCTATTATACCGGGCCGGTATTTGAGGCCAATATCACTTTGGAGACGCAGGACGCCAAAGGCCGTCCGATGCGTTTTGGTTCGGTGGGCGGTGGCGGCAGGTATGACGGGCTGGTCGCCCGGTTCAAAGGTATCGAAGTGCCAGCCACTGGCTTTTCCTTCGGCGTTTCACGCTTTGCGGCTTTGCTGGCTTCATTGGGTCGGTTGGGCGAGGTCAATTCAGGTCCGGTCGTGGTGCTGGCGCTAGAGCCAGACCAGATGAGCGCCTATTTTTCCATGGCCGAAGAATTGCGGGCCGCCGGTATTCGGGCCGAGGTCTATGTGGGCAGTTCAGGCATGCGCGCCCAAATGAAATACGCTGACAAGCGCTTCGCTCCGGCCGTGGTGATCGTTGGTGAAGATGAACGCATTGCCGGAACCGTGACCATCAAGGATTTGGCGCTGGGTTCCAAAATGTCTGAACATATTTCGGATAATGCCGAATGGCGCGAAGGCCGCCCGGCGCAAGTCACGGGTAAGCGAAGTGAGTTAGTCGATCTGGTGCAACGAGTGCTGGCTAGCAACTAGAACATTTCCAGTTTAGAATGGATTACCACTATTCGTCATGTCGGACTTGACCCGGTATCCAGCCACCAATAGTGACGTGCCAATTTCGGTGGATGGATTGCGGCCTGCGCCGCAATGACGGCCATGAAAATAGCTCAAAACAAACCGGAAATGTTCTAAATCGGTCGTTTCAAATAGAAACACGTTCCACCGATCTCCTCCAAGCTGGGTAGGCCATGGACCAACTCCCAACCTTCTAGGCCGCGCCGGTTCAAGGTTTCTTCAACGATCCGGTTTTTGGTTTCGGTACCGGAAAACACCGGTAATTTGATCCGCTCGATCTTATAAGCCCATTTCGTTCTCATTTCCGTTTTTCCTTTTGTTTTTCTATGTGCAGGGTTTGTGGTGGGTGTTCTTTTAGCCGCCCAGACCGGCGTAATGAATCGCGCAGGACATACTCAATCTGCCCATTGAGCGAGCGCAATTCATCATCCGACCAGCGCTTCATGGCACTCAATATGTCCGCATGAATGCGAAGCGGGTATGACTTTTTGACGGGCATAATGCGGACCGCCCCCCCTAATAAATGGAACCGGTATTGACCACTGGCTGGGTTGCGCTATCCGAACACAACACCACCAGCAAATTGCTGACCATGGCGGCGCGTCGTTCGTCATCCAAGTCGACAACACCTTTTTCTTTCAGGGAAGTAAGAGCGTGCTCGACCATGCCCACCGCGCCTTCGACAATGCGCTGGCGAGCCTCAATGATCGCGCCGGCCTGTTGTCGTCGTAACATGGCTTGGGCAATTTCAGGGGCATAGGCCAGATGGGAAATGCGCGATTCGATGACATTGATCCCGGCTTTTTGCAACCGGTCCTGAATTTCGGACCGCATTTTTTCTGACACTTCCATCGGGTGCGAGCGTAGCGAAACCTTGCTATCTTCACTCGGATCATATGGATAGGTCGATGCCATCGAACGAATGGCTGCTTCCGATTGGATTTGCACAAAGCTTTCATACGCATCGACATTGAACACCGCTTCGGCGCTGTCGGTAACTTCCCAAACCACGATGGCAGCGATCTCAATCGGTGAGCCGTTCATGTCGTTGACCTTCATGCGGCCGCTTTCAAAATTGCGAACCCGAAGTGAGATCTTCTTCTTGGTGAAAAACGGATTGTTAAAGCGCAAGCCCGGGGTTCGATCTGTTCCGATATATCGGCCAAACAGACTTAGAACCGCAGACTGGTTCGGCTCGACTTTGTAAAGCCCGACCAGCATCAGCAGTAAAATAATTAGTGTCAAAACCAGCAGGCCTAGGGCCGCAAATTTTTGCCCAGTTGTGATCAGTTGAACGATCATGGCAAAGCTGGCGAAGCCAAGGATCGGTGCAAATACTAGCACCGGAATACCCGGCAGGGAGGAGACGGTTTTTTCTTGCATCATTTTGAGTTTCCTTTTTTTTTATTGTTTCAAATTGATATCAAATTGATATCTAATTGTCAAGAGAGTGTGAAGCAGGTAATTGTTAACTTGACTCTTGGGCGCGCACCTACAAGTATGCCCGCAGGTAAAGCGGGAGACCGTTTTGTTTGGCGTTTTCGGGGAGGAAACGTCCCTCATCGACCGACCTTGAACAAGGGCCAGCGCTAGTCGCTGGCCCTCTTTTTTACCGGCATAAATATCGGTAAAAGCGGACCCATTATGAGCGAAGCCATTCCAATCAAAATGCGGCAAGCCGAACAGGTGCTGGGCCACGTATTCGGCTATTCACAATTTCGGTTCAACCAGTCTGAAATCATCGAAAGTTTGCTCAGCGGTGATGATGCATTGGTGTTGATGCCGACCGGCGGCGGCAAGTCGTTATGCTACCAAATCCCGGCTTTGGTGATGGATGGGGTCGGCGTGGTGATCTCTCCGCTGATTGCCCTGATGCAGGACCAGGTTAGCGCGTTGCGGCAATTGGGGGTGCGGGCGGCTTTTTTGAATTCAACGCAAAGCACGAATGAGCAAGACAAGGTGCGGGCTGACCTGATCGCCGGGCAATTGGACTTGCTCTATATCTCGCCGGAGCGGCTGATGATGCCGCAAATGCTCGACTTGTTTGATCAACTATCGCTGGCTTTATTCGCAATTGACGAGGCCCATTGTGTGTCGCAATGGGGCCATGATTTTCGAAAAGAATACAAGCAATTGTCCGTATTGGCGCAGCGTTTTGCTAACACGCCTCGCTTGGCCCTGACCGCTACTGCCGATGCCCGCACCCGCGAGGAGATTGTGGGTGAATTGGGCCTGACACAGGCCCGACATTTCATCTCTGGATTTGATCGGCCCAATATCCGTTACGCCATTACCGACGAGGGAAATGGTCGCGATGAGTTGTGGCAATTCCTGCGTGCGAATCACCCGCAGGATGCCGGTATCGTCTATTGTCTGTCCCGCAAAAAGGTCGAGGAGACGGCGGCTTGGCTGGCCACCAAGGGTCGGACGGCCTTGGCCTATCATGCTGGTCTGGACGCCTCTATTCGAGCCGATCATCAGGCGCGTTTTTTGCGCGAAGAAGGCGTGATTATGGTGGCGACCATTGCGTTTGGGATGGGTGTCGACAAGCCAGACGTGCGCTTTGTGACACATCTAAACTTACCCAAATCGGTGGAAAGTTATTATCAGGAAACCGGGCGGGCCGGGCGTGATGGTACGCCAGCCAATGCGTGGATGCACTACTCCTTGCGCGATGTGGTGTTGCAACGGCAATGGCTCGAGCAATCCGATGCTGGCGAGATGCAAAAGCAGGTGCAGCGCCAAAAGCTGGAGCACTTGCTCGACCTGTGTGAGATGGTGACCTGCCGTCGACAGGCCTTGCTTGGATATTTTGGTGATCAACTGGATGAACCGTGCGGCAATTGCGACAATTGCCTGCACCCGCCGCAAACGTGGGATGCCACGTTGGAGGCGCAATGGGCGCTGTCGGCCATCTTTCGCACCGGGCAACGCTTTGGTGCGGTCTACATCACCAATGTGCTGATCGGCAAAGAAGACGAACGGATCACCGCCAACAACCACGACCAGCTCAAAGTGTTTGGCCTTGGCGAAAATCTTGGCGCTGTGGCGTGGCGCAGCATATTGCGGCAATTGGTGGCGCAAGGACTGATCATGATCGATGCGGAGCGCTATAATGCTCTGTGCCTGACCGAAAAGGCCCGCCCGGTCTTGCGCTCCGAGCAAACTGTACACTTACGAAAACTGACAAAAAAGTCCGCCAAAACCCGCAAAGCCAAAACCAAACCGCCAGAGGGGATCGCCCCACAAGATGAAGAGCTGTGGGTAGCACTAAAAGCCAAAAGAACCGAGCTGGCTAAAGCCCAAGGCTTACCGCCTTACGTGATTTTTCACGATACCACCTTGCGCCAATTGGCAACGCAAAAACCGTCCCGGTTGGAGCAGTTAGACGAGATTAGCGGCATCGGCGAGAAGAAACGCGAGCGCTATGGTGCGGTGTTTCTGGAGGTCATTGCTGGGTTCTCATAAGCCCTCATTCGGGCAAGTAATGAGCCGCCCACGCGGCAATCAACCGACCGGCATATTCCGCGTCATTCTTGTCACTCAACAAGTGATCGGCGCCGTGCAACGCCACAAAGCTTTTGGGATGTTTGGCCGCGCCAAAGATATGTGAGGCGTTCTCAATGCCCACAGTATGGTCAGTTGGAGCATGCAAAACCAGCAAGGCTTTTTTCAAGCGCCCAATATGACCATCCAGTGCGCTTTGGCGAATATCATCCAGAAATTGTTGGCGAACCCGAAAGGGCCGCCCCGCCAACAAAACCTCGGCCTCGCCATCCTGCTCAATCTGGCGCACCGAAGCGCCCAGCGCGTGTTCGATATGGGCCGGGTCGGCCGGCGCGCCAATGGTGACCAATGCTTTGACATCGGGTAATTGCTCGGCAGCGGCTAGAATAGCCGCCCCGCCAAGACTGTGGCCAATCAGCAGGTCGGGCGCCCTGAAATGATCAGCCAACGCATCATTAGCCGCAATTAAATCCTCAATGTTCGAACTGAAATTGGTATCGGCAAATTCACCCTCGGATCGACCTAATCCGGTAAAGTCAAACCGCAACACAGCAAAGCCGTGTTCAGCCAAAATCTGCGAAATAATCCGCGCCGCTAAAATATCCTTGGAACAGGTAAAACAATGGGCAAACAGGGCCGCATGTTGCGGCTTCTGCTCTGGCATATGCAAACGGGCCGACAGCTTGTGGTCCGAAGTCGTGGTGAAATCAAAATTAGCAACGGGCATGGATTTTCCTGAACCAAAGATTGGTACAGGAAACTTGGCACGATCATGCGGATTTGCCTATTCACATGCTGGTGAGAAGGAGGTGATCCACTCGTTTTGACTTTTGACATATTTGCCGTCAGTTATTTATCACTGCGAACTGCGAAGGGATAAAATTATGAAGCTTGGTGCTTTTTCAATCAGCCTGACGGTCAAGGATATTCACAAATCAAAAGCTTTCTACGAGACTTTGGGCTTTGCCCAAGTCGGTGGCAATCTGGATCAAAACTGGGTGGTGCTGTCCAATGATGGTACCAAAATTGGCTTGTTTCAGGACATGTTCGATAAAAACATGCTGACGTTTAATCCCGGCTGGGGACCAGGAACCACGCCGCTGGACGAATTTACCGATGTGCGAGAAATACAAAAAAGCTTGAAAGGTGCGGGGCTAAACCTGCACAACGAAGCATTTGAAAACCCGCAAGGGCCAGCAAGCTTCATCGTGATTGATCCAGACGGAAACCCGATACTGATCGATCAACACGTTTGATGCCAAGCAGAGGAACCCCCTCTCCCACCTCATCCTGAGGCTCTCGAAGGAGGGAGAGGGCTGGGGTGAGGGGAGCCATGGGCAGGATTGACCGCCATTCCCAATCATCTTCTAACTCTTACCCCTCATCCCCCTTCGAGAACCTCAGGATTGTCTCTTGAAAACATGTATGGTGGTGGAGCCGGTCTGCTCTGGCCAGAGCAGACCGGTTGGTCAGCGCTACCGTCTCAGGGTTGGGATTTTACGCCCGTCCTCATCAA
>JAJFFR010000294.1 GCA_021776555.1 Robiginitomaculum sp. | reverse complement strand
CAGATGCACGCCAACCACGACCTGATCAGAAGTCCGCACCACTAGCTTCATCAAATAGCGTTCTTCGATGCCCGACAACGTATGGCGCATCGGTCGAAACGCATCCTTGTAGATGTCAATTTCGCCAAATTGCGCCCGCGCATCGGCTTCGGACAGACCTACCGACCCGGCTGGCGGCTGAGTAAATACGGCACTGGCTACGTCTTTGTGATCAAACGAGTGTCGTCGGTCGCCAAACTCACTATCGGCAAAAGCCGCACCTTCACGAATGGCCACCGGGGTTAAATTGATCCGGTCAGTTACATCACCGATGGCGAACACGCCGGGCACATTGGTTTGGCCGAACTCGTCAACTTGAATGGCTCCGGAGCGATCGGCTTTTACGCCAGCTACATTGAGGCCAAGACCTGCCGTTGCAGCCACCCGGCCCACTGCCATCATCACCTGATCGACCACCAAAGGCTGACCATTATCCAATTGCACCAATAATCCGCCGTCCTTCTTGGCGTCCTGTTTGGCAATTTCCTTGATGCTGGCATGAGTTATGACCCGAACCCCATGGGCGATCAGCTCGTTATGAATATGCGTGCGTAGATCATCATCAAACCCGCGCAATACGGTATCACGCCGATAGACCAACGAAGTTTCCACGCCCAGCCCGGCAAAAACCGAAGCAAATTCACAAGCGATATATCCACCGCCAGCGATCAATATCTTCTTGGGTAGGGTTTTCAGATGAAATACTTCGTTCGAAGAAATTGTCAGTTCTTCGCCGGGAAAGCCAATTCTACGCGGCGTACCGCCAGTAGCAATCAGGATTTTTTTGGCGGCGAAAACCTGACCTGATTTGACCAATTTTACTTTGCCATCGCCGATCAGCTCGGCTCGTTCTTCGTACGCCACGACTCCGGCATTGCCCAGATTACGCCGGTAGATACCAGACAGACGGTCAATCTCAACGTCCTTAGCTTCAATCAGTTTATTCCAGTCGAATGAAATGTTTTCGGCGCTCCAGCCATAACCCTTGGCCTCGGCAAATCCAGAGCCATAGGCACTGGCATAGACCAGTAATTTTTTGGGAACACAGCCCCGAATGACGCAGGTGCCGCCGATTCGAAACTCTTCGGCAATAGCTACTTTTGCCCCGAACTGGGCTGACACCCGAGCAGCGCGCACACCGCCGGAACCAGCCCCGATAACAAACAGATCAACTTCTTGTTCAGACATTTCGTTTCAAAGCTCCAATATGTCGGCACCTTCTTCGGTCCCGACAATGACAATCCGGGCCAGATCTAGGAAAATTCCGTGTTCAACCACACCCGGAACCGCCGACAATCGCGCCGCAATCTGGCGTACCCGCGAAATAGCACCGCATGCACAATCAAAGATATAGTTACCGCCGTCCGTAACAAAAGGCTGGTTGCCGGTTTTTGTCATTCGCAAATTGATTTGCGGGGATTGTTCGCTGCTGTTTTTGAGCACATCAAAAACTTTCTTGGCGGTGATGGTGTACCCGAAAGGATCCACTTCGACCGGCAATGGGTACGCCCCCAACGTTTCGACCAGTTTGGTTGGATCAATAATACACACCATCAAATCAGAGGCATTAGCGATAATTTTCTCGCGTAACAACCGACCGCCGCCACCCTTGATCATCGTAAATTCCGGACCCACTTCATCGGCCCCGTCTACGGTCAGATGAATGTGGTCGGCCTGATCAATTTCGATCAGCGGGATCCCCGCCGCCCGGGCGATATCGGCGGTTTGTTGCGACGAGGGTATGCCCCGCACATCAAAACCCTCAGCGATTTTCAGGCCCAATAATTCCAGAAATATCTCGGCCGTAGAGCCGGACCCTAGACCCAGCGTCATGCCCGGCTCCAGATAATTCAAGGCAGCCCGCGCTGCATTTTCCTTGGCTTTTGAACCCATAATTCCTGTTCCTTTTATCTGGGCTTTTTGTCAGGATTTGTTTTTGTTTTTGCGAAACGTATTGGCCCATCCATCGATAATTCGTTGTTTAGCCCGCGAAACGGCCAGCGCATCCGGTGGCACATCCTTGGTCACCACACTGCCCGACCCGACAAACCCGCCATCACCAATGCAAATCGGTGCCACTAGCGAACTGTTGGACCCGATAAACGCCCCATCGCCGATCTCAGTACGGTGCTTATCAAACCCGTCATAATTACAAGTAATGGTCCCAGCTCCGATATTGGCATTGGCCCCGATGTCCGCGTCGCCCACATAAGACAAATGGCTGATTTTGGCACCTTCGCGCACCGTGGCTTTCTTCACTTCGACAAAGTTCCCGACCTTGGCTCCGCCTTTGATCCGGGTGCCGGGGCGAATACGCGCATACGGGCCAATGGTCACGCCTTGGTCGATCCGAGCGCCCTCAAGGTGTGAAAAGCTGCGGATGATCGCCCCAGATTTTACCGAAACACCGGGGCCAAACACCACATTTGGCTCGACCATGACGTCGGCTTCCAGCTCGGTATCATAACTAAAATGTACCGTTTCAGGAGCAACCAGACCTACGCCGTCTTCCAGCGCTTGGGTGCGAACCCGTTGCTGGAATATCTGCTCGGCTTGGGCCAGCTCAACGCGCGAGTTCACCCCTAACACCTCGTCAGCCGAAGCCCGTACCGCTTTGGCTTTCAGGCCGCGCTCTACCGCTAACCCGATAACATCAGTCAAATAGTACTCGCCCTTGGCATTGTCATTTTTGACCTCATGCAACAGCTCGAACAACAGGCTGGCCGGGGCGGCAACCACACCGGAATTGCACAGATCAATCTCTAGTTCTTCCGAACTTGCATCTTTGGCCTCAACGATTTGCAGCAAATCGCCATCGGAATTTTCCACCAATCGCCCATAGGCTCCGGCTTCTTCGGGTACAAAGCCCAACACGGCGACCGATGCACCATCGTCCAACGCGCCAAACACCCGCTCAATGGTGGCTGGCGTAATCAACGGGCTGTCGGCAAATACCACCAGCACATTGCCTTCGAACTCCTCCATGATCTCGGCCGCGCAAGCCGTGGCATGACCGGTACCTTTGGGCGGGTCTTGTACCGCGACCCCGCCGCCGCCCAAAGCGGCAATTGCTGCATCACGCACCAACGGGGTTTGCGCTCCAACAATGGCGGCAATTCGTTCGGCCCGAACTTCGCGGGCTAAGGCCACCAACCAGTCAAACATCGAGCGACCACCAACTTGATGCAACACTTTTGGGATATCTGATTTCATACGAGAGCCGTGACCGGCGGCAAGGATAATGGCGGCGCGTGGCTTTGACATGGAGGGTTCCTTGTGGGAATCAGATCATCATAGTTCACGTTCTTTTACCCCGCTTACCGCTTAGGTTCCAGATAGATGCCACTGACAAATTCAAAACCACTTGCTGGCAAGGTCATTGCCTTTGATCTGGATGGCACTTTGGTCGATACCGCGCCCGATCTGATCGCTGCGATGAACGTGGCTATGGTGCGGGCCAACCGTCCCGAAACACCGCCAGTCATCGTGCGTGATTTCATTGGTTTGGGGGCGCGCGCCTTGCTGGCCCAGGCCCACAAACACCATAAAATCCCAACCAACGAGGCCGAACTGGATGAATTACTGGAAGTCTTTCTGGCCCATTACGCCCAGAACCTGACCGGACATTCCCGTCCCTTTGCCGGGGCCGTTGCCTGCCTGAAACAACTCAAAGTCCAAGGGGCCAGCCTGACCGTTTGCACCAACAAACCAGAGCAATATACGCTACCCATTTTGCAAAAACTGGGTTTAGGCCAATACTTTGACGGAGTGTTTTGCCCGGATAATGTGACTCACAAAAAACCGGATGCGGCGCATGTGTTGGCGGCCGTTGCACCGGCCCAACCCCAAAATGCCCTGATGATCGGCGATAGTAATACCGACCTGGCAGCAGCGCGCGCCGCCAAAGTTGATTGTTTCTTGCTGGAACACGGTTATAGCGACAAGCCAATTGGCGATCTGGGGGCCGATCTGGTATTGGCGGATTTTGATGAATTGGTGACGGCGATCATGGCACGCTTTATCTGAAAATCATCAAGCATGGGCTTGCCAGCCTTGGTGAGCAGCCCCATGTTTGCCCAGAAATTCATCACAATCAGGAACTATAAAATGAAAACGAAATTCTTTGCCATAGCCAGCACTTTTGCTTTGATCGCAGCCTGTTCACCAGCCGAAACCACCAAAACAGAAGCGCCAGCCGAAGCTGCACCTGCACAAGTGGCGGCGGCCGCTCCTGCGCTAAAGCTCTATGCCATGTCGTGCGGCGAAATTGATATTTCCGATCTGGCAAACTTTTCTGATGGCGGCGAGTTTGATGGCAAAGCAAGAGTGTTTGACAGCTCTTGCTATCTGATCCGCCATGCCAAAGGCGATCTGATGTGGGATACGGGCCTGCCCGATGCCTTGGCTGCACTGCCCGACGGTCAAACCAATGGCGTGTTTCATGTGACTGTGCCGCGCACCTTGCAAAGCCAACTTGAGGAACTGAATGTGACCCCGGACGATATCGAGTTTTTCGCCATGTCTCATTCGCATTTTGACCATACGGGCAATGCCAACATGTTTGCCAGGCACCCAACTTGGATCATTGATGCAGTGGAACACGAATGGATGTTTGATGGCGGACCTGCCACCGGGCTTACCCAACCAGACAGCTATTCGAAACTGGCGGACCAAACACCGTTAAAAATCACCGAAGACCATGACGTGTTCGGCGATGGCAGCGTGCAGATCATCCGAACGCCGGGCCACACTCCGGGGCATTTGTCCCTATTGGTCAAACTAGCCAATACCGGCAATCTGCTGCTAACCGGCGACATGTACCACATGGGTGAGAGCCGCGAGCACCGCCGCGTACCCGTGTTCAACACTTCGCCTGAACAAACCCTAACCAGCATGGACAAATTCGAAGCGGTAGCAGCCGCAGAAAATGCCCGCGTAATCATCCAACACCGCAAAGAAGACGTAGCCAGCTTACCGGCTTTTCCGGCGTTTGCTGATTAAGCGTTCTGGACCCCGGCTCTCGGGCCGGGGACTAGGTAGGTTCGGCTCCATGTTCCGATCCTTCGAGGCTCCCTAGGGGTCGCACCTCAGGATGAGGGAGCGTATACTATACTGTCGGTCCCCGGGCTTGATCCGGGGTCCAGTTTTTTCACTGGGTTTTGGCGTGTGCTGGACCCCGGCTCTGGGGCCGGGGACTGGGTTGGTTGGGGCGTAAACGAACCGTGCGATCAAAACGCCATCTCATGCTACACTATTCACCTCATGCTGAGGTGCGACCGTAGGGAGCCTCGAAGCATCGGCAGCGAAGCGCCCCCCCTACCCCTTGCCCTTGGTGCGGGTGCGGTGGGGGCGTGCATTTTTTTCTAGGAACTCGATGATGGAGCCGGCGACGTCTTTGCCGGTGGCGCGTTCTACGCCTTCTAGGCCGGGTGAGGAATTGACTTCCATCACCACGGGTCCGGTGTCGGAGCGCAGCATGTCGACGCCGCATACGTTTAAGCCCATTACCTTGGCCGCTTTGACTGCCGTGGCGCGCTCGGCTGGACTGATCCGTACTGGGGTGGCTTTGCCGCCTTGATGCAGATTTGAGCGAAAATCGCCCTCTTTGCCGGTGCGTTTCATGGCGGCGACCACTTTGCCGCCGACCACCAAACAACGAATGTCTTCGCCATTGGCTTCTTTGACGAATTGCTGGACTAAAATGTTGGTATCGACCCCGCCAAACGCTTGAATAATGCTTTCGGCCGAGCGGGT
>JAJFFR010000293.1 GCA_021776555.1 Robiginitomaculum sp. | reverse complement strand
TCCAATGATTTGGTATCGACCAGACGCAAATCCAGGCCGATGTTCATCACATAGGTACTGGCTTTTAAGAAGCCTTTGGGATCATCCACATCCACATCGCCGCCAAAGGCGTCAATCCCAGAGGATGCGATGTTGTAGTTCAACTCGGTAATGCCGCCAACCAGATAGAAATCTGATCCGGGTACAGAACCGGCTTTGATCTTGCGATATCCTTGGCCGCCATCACCAATTAGCTTGTTATTGGCGTATTTCAGTTCCAGTTCCGAAACCGAAGTGTCATAGCGCTCGACCAGCCGCACGCCGGCTTTGGCAAAGGCAGAAATCGCCATCAACGAAGCGCCTTGGGTGATTTTGCGACCGCCTTCCAACTCTTCTTTGCCAGTATAATCAATGATCCGGCCTACGGCGATCCGTGGTGGATTTACATTGGTCAGGCGTGAATAATCGCCCATACAGGTCAATGCCGCCGAATAGGGTGTCGGATTGGCCGTTACCGGCGCGCCGCCGGTGGGTTGGGCGTATAATCCATTGCGTCCTGCGGTTGGCGAGGCACACGAGGCGAGTGCCACTGCGCCTGCGACAAGAAACGCCGGAATACGTGTTCGGGCCAACAATGCTATCTTCTTAGTCATCGAGATTTATCCCCCCATTTAATTCATCGCTTTGGGTAATGTTGACGGTCTGGTCGCCGTTATTGATTTGCGTGCTGTCGATAATGACCGTGTTCCAGCTGCCTACGGTCACCACATTCAATTGATTGCCAATGGCGCCTGCGCTGCCACCTGTCCCGTCTTGGCTGCCGAAAAAATCGCCGCCAAGCCCGCCGGGCAGGGTAGAGCCATCGCCCAGTACCATCCGGCCATTGATAATCAATCGATTACCGTCCGCTGTGCGGGTGGAAGGATTATAAGGTGTGTTCTCGTCGCGGTAGCTATGTCCGTAGGGGACATTTAGCTCGCTGGAGTATGAAACCGTCTGGGCCGTGGCGCCGCTGCTTATTGCAAGGCTGAGGCTACCTAATGCCAAAGAGCACAGGGCAAAGGAAAATCCGCAAGTATTGGGTTTCTCTTGGGGTAAAATCTGATGCTTCTTCATCGTACCATTAACCTTAATCAAACTACGTCGCAAAGATGATTGCAAACGATGTGCCAGTTCAAAGGGCTAAAAAAGCGGTATTCTGTTGAGTTTTTCGAGAGTTTTGCGATCCGTCTGGCACCATTTGCCGTTGCATGGGCAAATATGACCGGGCTAGTTTTTGGTATAGCCGTATAGTTTGGTATAGCCGTATAGATAGTTATCAGGTGATATTTTCTTTGAGCGGGATCGTTTTTTGCTTGATCTGGACCTGTTGTGACGTTCTGCGGCCAAGTAAAAACCTACGGCAACACTGGAATAGAGCGCCAGAACCAATGCACGGACCCAAGATTGTTCAATGTCATAACTGCTCAGCAAGACACTGCCGCCCCAAATGCCTAGCCCGGTAATGCCGGTGCGGCGATCATTGGCAGCAAACCCCCGTGCTGCCAACCAGATCGCAGCCAGCGACAACACGCCCGCCGCCGCACCGCGCCACCATGCGGGCGGGGAGATGGCGGGAAGGATGAAGATACCGAATGCCAACAAAATCAGAGCCACCGCCAGACCAGCCCGGTCCAGTGGGCGAGCGACACGCAACATCACCATGGAAATGCCCAGCCCCAGCAAAGTACTGGTAGCCAATAGCCATAAATAGCGATTGGCCGGGCTTTGGCTGAACTCGGCAATACTGGCTAATGGCGAAATGGCATAGCTGGCCACCAAGGCGCTAGCGGTCACCAGAATGAGTGTTGGCCATTGCAATCGCTCGGCAGGTTTAGGTTGTGCCGCATAGAGCAGCAAGGCGCTGACCAGTAAAAACAAACTGCCGATCAAGGCGATCTGGGTTGAGCCAGCGGCGCGCAACACAATCGCCGCCTGCATGGTAAAGCCGCTCCACAGGACCAACCCCAGCACAAACAGAATGGCAGCCAATGGGTTCGGCTGGCGATTGCACAGGGAAATGCCAATGGAAAAAGCCAGCAGGTATGGCCACAGAAAATCGGTGGGAGGATCGGACGAATAGGCGTTCCAGATCCAGACCAGTGAAATCAACCCGCAAATTATCAGACTGATTCTGGAGTGAAACAGCGCAGCAATTGCCAGCGCTAAAGTGGCGCTCAACCCCCACAATACTGCTTCCGGCATTTGTGGGAAGTTTGGTGCAAAATGCAGAGCACTCAGTAGAGCCGCCAAACTAAAGCTGCCCCACAGCCAGTCGGCCAGCTCGGTTCGCCGGGTTAGGCTGGCTGCGCTAGCAACCATCAATGGCAAAACCAATGCCGATCCGGCCAAGGCCCAGCTAACTTGCGCTGATTCTGTAAATGTTCTGGCGAAAGCCAACAGGGTCAACGCGATCAGGACTATTGCTCCGGCCAATACCGGTGCGGCGATTTCGCTGTGTCCTGGCATAAAACGCCCGGCACTTGGCTGGTTTGTGATGGACATGGCTGATTCGATATCCAGAAAACAACCGCATACTGCCCGTTTTGGCGAAACAATTCAAATTGGTTCCCGTTGTGAGGGAACTGGTGTTTTTCTCAATAAAATAAGGGTGTTTTGCGATGCTTTTTGCATAGATCGGGCTTTTGTGGCATGATTGCTTGGCAAATTTGGCGCAAAATTCAATCTGGGGAGAGAATCATGAATGCAGCAGGAATACTTCAGGACAAAGGCGGCGACGCTTTTGGGGTGCAAGCAAACGCCAGTTTGCAGGAAGCCGCACAAATGCTCGACGAGAAGAAAATCGGCGCCGTTTTGGTCCGAGGCGATGACGGACAAGTCTGCGGCGTGCTCTCCGAACGAGACGTAGCGCGCCAAGTGGCTCGGCAAGGTGCAGCAGCATTGGATCGCCCCGTAACCGATTGCATGAGCCGCAAAGTCATCACAGCCCACCCCAATGACAGCTTGGATGATCTGATGAATACCATGACGGATCGGCGTATTCGCCACTTACCGGTTGTCGAAAACGACAGCTTACGCGGCATGATCTCCATCGGTGACGTCGTAAAATACAAAATCAACGAAGCCGAAGCCGAGGCAGAGGCTATGCACAATTATATTGCTGCGGGGTAGGGGGGGGCTCAACCCACCCCGCTGTTCGCATTGTTTTGCAGCACTATTTTCATTGGAACAAAATAAGAACTATTTTGTTTGAAAATCCTCTCGACTCGAGTAGATTTTGAATGAGTAAAATTACCAAGGGGAAAAAAATTGAAATTCATTTCTCTTTTTAGTGGAGCTATGGGTTTAGACTTAGGCTTGGAAAGGGCTGGGTTTGAATGTGTCGCTTGTGTAGAAAATGACAAACCGTCTGTTTTAACCATCAAGGCGAATCGCCCTAACTTGGCGGTTTTTGATATTTCGGTTGAGAATGTTAGTGGCCAAGAACTAATTGCTGCTGGTGGATTTGGGACCGAGGTTGTGCCGTTGGTTGTTGGAGGGCCGCCTTGTCAAGCTTTTAGTGTTTTCGGAAACAGGCTTGGTATTGAAGATGCGCGAGGCCAACTCCTTTTTGAGTTTGTTCGGCTCATAGATGAAATACGGCCATCAACATTTGTGATGGAAAATGTGAGGGGATTGCTTTCCATGTCCTTGGTGCCGCCAGCGCATCGTGAACTTAAAGAGGGAAAAGTGCCTCCTCAATATTTTGAAAAAGGCTCACTACTAAAACACATCTTTGAGGAATTCAATTCCTTAGGATACCAAGTTGATTGTTTTGTCGTAAATTCTGTAAATTACGGTGCGCCACAAATACGTGAACGAGTTTTATTGGTTGGCAATAAACACCAGCATAAAGCAATATTTCCTCAGCCAATGTATAGCAATAGGCCTGAGGATAATTTGCCAGTGTTCAAAACCCTTGGAGATGCAATTGGGCCTAGTTCCGAGTTTGTTGAAGCACATCCAGATGTAATGAATTTCAGCCCGAGGAAATTAAAATATCTATCCATGATTCCCGCGGGTGGAAACTGGAGGAGTCTTCCTGTTGATATTCAAAAAGAATCTATGGGGAAAAGTTGGTTCTTAAAGGGGGGGCGTAGCGCCTATTGGAGGAAATTGTCGTTTGCATTTCCAAGCCCAACTGTTGTGACCATGCCTAATCATGCGGGAACGAGTATGTGTCATCCTACTGAATTGCGGGCCATCTCGGTTGGAGAGGCGGCTGCAATACAAGAATTCCCCCAAAGCTGGGTTTTTCAAGGAAGTACCACTCAGAAATTCAAACAGATTGGAAATGCGGTTCCGGTACGATTAGGAGAAATTGTAGG
>JAJFFR010000292.1 GCA_021776555.1 Robiginitomaculum sp. | reverse complement strand
GGCAGCCAAGTCGTTTTCCTTGACGTTAAAGGTAAAACAAACCAGCGCTCTGGTTAATCTAGCCCGTGCTTCATCCGTATTGCGTCGATCAATATATTCATTGTTCATCAGACATTCCTCATCCATAGGGAAGGACAGCATAGGTTACTGTCCTATTATGAGGATTATTTTCCTATTTCGTCAATACAGAAATTTGATGGGCATCTATATTACGTTGTTTTTTACATAGTTAGCAGTTAGCAATCATTGCCCGATTGCTGGCCGAAAGCGCGGATAGCGGGGTAAATACATCATAGGCCAAGATCATATTTACCCGCCCGGTCGCGTCGACTAGCGGTAAGCGCATCCAGAATTGCGCATAATGACTATTGGCAGTATCGCCCGGACCGGTTGCCCCGCAGGCGGGCCTTTCCCGAGCCACCAACACATCTAAAATGCGGTGCCAGTATTCGCAAGTCTCCTGCGAATACAAATCGTCGAGCATTTTTCCAGTGGTTTCGCGATTGTGATGGGCGCGCAGCCCTGTTCCGGCCAAACGGATACGGTATTCGTGTCGTACATCGTCTCCACAAACATCAATCAAGGAAACTAGGGGTAGTAGTTTTGGAAAGTCCACCGGTTGTAAATCAGCCCGTCCGGGCAAGCAATTTTCGTTGCATTTGCTTTGCCAATAATCGAACAGCGACCGTTGTTCATCAAAGACCAGTTGGCTACGAAAGATAGATTGCAGACTTCCCATGGTGTTTTCTTGCCCCTTGTTTTGTTTGTTCAACAAACTGATTCGTTTAGTTAATATCTGTTAACCAGTGGAATCAGCGCAAGAGTCCCAAGACTCAAAAAGTTTGAAATGGAATCAAAAACCGGATTTTGACAAAGTGTGAGTCAAAAAAGTCACAGATTACCGTGACCGCTCAAGCCTTTTTGCGACGGCCCCGGCCAAGGCCGATTTGGCGAGCCAGCGCCGAGCGAGTTCTGGCGTATTCGGGAGCCACCATTGGGTAGGTGGCGGGCAATCCCCATTTTTGACGATAGTCATCCGGCGACAAATTATACTTGGCCTTCAAATGCCGTTTCAGCGATTTGAATTTTTGCCCGTCTTCCAGACAAATAATATGATCATCAAAAACTGATTTACCGACAGGCACGGCTGGTTTGTTGCCTCGCCCATTCAATGGTTGGGAACCAGCTTCCACGTCCGAAAGTGAAGCATAGACACTGCCAACTAGCTCCGGCAAATCCCTAGAGGGCAATTTGTTATTACCCACATAGGCCGCAACAATCTGAGTGGTTAACCCCAGTAGTTCGCCCTTTTTGCCCATTACACACCCACTTGCTTGCCTAGAGTAGTTCTAAAGTACTCTGCCTAGTGGTAATTGCAATGAATAGAATTAGAAAATAGCAGTAAAGATTTGGATTTACCTAAACGACAGGTAAGAACACAATCCAACTGGACTACAGGTAAGCACAATCAATTCGTCCAACCAATTTATCACTGGATAGATGAGCTGATTCCCACATCATAAATCAAACAACAGACGATCCGGATCCTCAAGGCACTCTTTGACCCGGACCAAGAAGGTAACCGCGCCTTTGCCATCTACCACCCGGTGGTCATAGGACAAGGCGATATACATCATGGGACGAACCACGATTTCATCGCCAATGACCATGGGGCGCTTTTGAATGGTATGCATGCCCAAAATTCCGCTTTGCGGGGCATTTAGGATCGGCGTTGACATTAACGAGCCATACACTCCGCCATTGGAGATGGTAAAGGTCGCGCCGGTCATGTCGGCCATGGTCAATTTACCATCGCGGGCTTTGGTGCCCATATTGGCAATTTCCTGCTCTACGCCGCCCATAGACAAGGCATCGCAGTCCCGAATAACCGGAACGACCAAGCCTTTTTCGGTGCCAACTGCCACGCCAATATCATAGTGATTTTTGAAGATCAGCGTATCGCCGTCGATCTCGGCATTGACCTCGGGAATGTCTTTTAAGGCTTGCACACAGGCTTTGACAAAAAATGACATGAAACCCAGCTTGATGCCGTGTTTCTTGGCGAACATGTCTTTGTATTTCGATCGAGAGGCCATAATGGCGCTCATATCCACCTCGTTGAAGGTGGTCAGGATCGCGGCGGAATTTTGTGCCTCCTTCAGTCGTCTGGCAATGGTTTGGCGTAAGCGTGACATTTTCACACGCTCTTCGCGCGGACCCGTATCGCGTGGTGCGGCTGGAGCGCTAGCTGGCGCGTTAGCGGCTGCAATAGCATCGCCCTTGGTGATGCGTCCACCTTTGCCAGTACCCATGACCGCAGCAGGGTCCGTACCGGTTTCAGCCATTTTACGGGCTGCCGATGGCATGGCATTCGGGGCCGATGCAGCAGTTGGCGCGGCGGCTTCCACTGTTTTTGCTGCGGCTGGTTTAGTAGCAGGCGCAGCGGCCTTGCCTTTGCTGGGTGTTACCACGCCTAACAGGGCACCGATTTCAACCTCGGCGCCTTCTTCGGCGACGATTTTACTTAATACCCCGTCTTCGGGTGCAGCCACCTCGATGGAAACCTTGTCGGTTTCCAATTCGACCAGCATTTCATCGCGGACCACGGCATCGCCTTCGGACTTGGCCCAGCTGGCAACAATGGCTTCGGTTACGGATTCGCCCAATACAGGCACGATAATATCGGTCATTTTTCAGATCCTTCAGCAAAGGCACGATCCAGAAACGCTTCCAGTTCGGCCAAATGGAATTTCATGGCACCAGCGGCAGTAGAGGCCGATGCTTTGCGGCCCACATAATGTGGCCTTGTGTGATTGGCCCCGATCATTTTCAAGACCCATTCCAGCGATGGTTCAATAAACGACCATGCGCCCATGTTTTTGGGTTCTTCCTGGCACCAGACCATCTCCGCATTTTTGAAACGCGAAAGCTCGGTACGCAATGATTTGGCCGGGACCGGATATAATTGTTCAATCCGCATCAAATAGACATCATCAATGCCTCGTTCTTCGCGCGATTCGAACAAATCGTAATAGACCTTGCCGGTACACATCACGACGCGCCGGATATCCTTGTCCGCCTTCAAGGTTACTTTTGCCTTGCGGGTCGGCATCTCTGCATCATCCCACAACACCCGATGAAAACTTGATTTGGCATTGATGTCGGAGAAATCAGACACACAATTTTTGTGTCGCAACAAGGATTTCGGCGTCATCAAAATTAGCGGTTTGCGGAAATTACGATGAATTTGTCGCCGCAAAACATGAAAGTAATTGGACGGCGTCGAGCAATTGGCCACTTGCAGATTGTCCTGCGCGCAGGCCTGCAAATATCGCTCAAGGCGGGCTGACGAGTGCTCTGGCCCCTGCCCCTCATAGCCATGGGGTAATAACATGACCAAACCGGACATCCGCAGCCATTTGCGCTCGCCACTGGACAGGAACTGATCCACGATCATGTGTGCGCCATTGGCAAAATCGCCAAACTGCGCTTCCCACAGGGTCAGCGTATTGGGTGCTGCCAGTGAATATCCATATTCAAAGCCAAGCACGGCCTCTTCGGACAACAGAGAATCAATCACTTCGTATGTCGCTTGATCTTCAGAGAGATTGTTCAAAAAGGTATATCGGGCTTCCGTTTGTTGGTCGACAATCCGGCTGTGCCGTTGGCTAAACGTACCGCGCCCGCAATCCTGCCCAGACAAACGAACGCCATACCCCTCGTCCAGCAAGCAAGCAAAGGCCAAATGCTCGGCCGTAGCCCAATCCAGCCCTTTGCCGGTATCAATTGCTGTTCGCCGCGCGCCAATTACCCGCTTCAAAGTACGGTGGGTGTCGTAATCCTCCGGGATTTCGGTCATGGCCCGGCCCAGACGTTTTAGCCGTTCCAGCGAAACACCAGTGCGTCCGCGTCGATCACTGGTCGCCCGGCCCAGACCAGACCAAGCTCCGTCCAGCCAATCGGCCTTATTATGCTCTTGCTGAATGCCCGCTTCAAATTCACTTTCCAGAAACGTCATAAACTCGGAGCGCCACTGATCAATCTCGTCTTGCGTGATCACACTTTCTGAGAGTAAGCGGTCGGTATAAAGTTGAAGCGTGGTTTTTTGGCCTTTGATTTTACGGTACATGATCGGTTGGGTAAAAGACGGATCATCACCCTCATTGTGGCCAAACCGGCGATAGCAAAACATGTCGATGATCACATCAATTCCGAATTCCTGACGAAACTCGGTGGCGACCTTGGCCGCATGAACCACGGCCTCGGGGTCATCGCCATTTACATGGAAAATTGGCGGCTGCACGGCCAAAGCGATATCCGTCGGATACGGCGAAGAGCGCGAAAACTGCGGACTGGTGGTAAAGCCGATCTGGTTATTGACAATAAAGTGGATGGTGCCGCCAGTTTGATGCCCGACCAGACCCGACATGGCAAAACATTCAGCCACGATCCCCTGCCCGGCAAACGCCGCATCACCATGCAGCAAGAGCGGCAGAATATGCGATCGATCCGTATGCTCGTTCTCTGGCGCAGATGGTTCCTGTTTGGCGCGTACTTTACCCAGCACCACCGGGTTTACGGCTTCGAGATGTGACGGGTTGGCGGTCAGTGACAAATGCACTGAATTGCCGTCAAACTCCCGGTCTGAACTGGCACCTAAATGGTATTTTACGTCACCGGATGCGTAATCATCCTCGCCCCACGTATGGCCCCCAGCGAACTCGTTGAACACTTGGCTGTAGGCTTTGCCCATCACTGCGGTCAGCACATTCAAGCGCCCCCGGTGCGGCATGCCCAGAACAATTTGCTCAACGCCCAGATTGCCACCGCGCTTGATGATCTGTTCCATGGCCGGGATTAGCGACTCTCCGCCATCGAGACCAAAGCGTTTGGTGCCGGGATACCGTTTGTGCAAAAACTGCTCAAACGCCTCGACTTCCATCAACTTTTTCCAGATGGCCTTACGGCCTTCCGGGGTGAATGAAACCGCTTTTTCTTCCCCCTCGATCCGGCGCTGCAACCAGCTTTTTTGATCGGGATTGGAAATATGCATGAACTGTATGGCAAATTTGCCGCAATAGGTCTGGCGAAGAATGGCTAATATCTGCCGAACGCTGGCAGTTTCCAGACCCATCACATGATCAATAAAAATCTCCCGGTCCATATCTTCCGGACCAAAACCGTAAGTGGCCGGGTCCAATTCGGGATGGGGTGTTTTTTCGGAAAGTTCTAGCGGATCCAGATCGGCCTCGAGATGACCCCGCACCCGATAGGCCCGGATCATCATCAGCGCACGGATGCTGTCATGGGTGGCTTTGCGAATTTCCTCTGGCGTGGCCTCTGGCGCTCTAGCCTGTTGTTTGGCCGACAAATCGCTTTGCGCAGGCCATTCGCCGGTCATCGCACCGGTCAGATCATCGTTTGATTTCGGCGGCCAGTCCGTCCGTTTCCAGCTTGGTCCCGGTGCCGGTTCGTTTTCAAAAAACGCACGCCAGTCTTGTGGGACTGAGTTCGGATCATCACTAAATCTGGCTTGCATATGTTCAAGCCAAGCAGCGTTGGTTCCCGAAAGAAAGGTCTGGTCCGACATGCAATTTTGCCTTTTTTTGTTCGCTTATCCCTTAAGCACTTCGACGAGAGTTTTGCCCAAAGCCGCTGGTGACGGAGACACGGTAATTCCAGCTGATTTCAGAGCTTCAATTTTGCCTTCAGCACCGCCTTTACCGCCCGAAACAATCGCCCCGGCATGGCCCATGGTCCGCCCCGGTGGTGCCGTCAGGCCCGCGATAAAGCCAACCACCGGCTTTTTGATCTTGGAACTTTTTAAGAATTCGGCGGCTTCTTCTTCGGCAGTACCGCCAATTTCGCCAATCATCACGATACTTGTCGTCTCGTCGTCACCTAAAAACATTTCCAGACAATCGATGAAGTTAGTGCCGTTTACTGGATCACCGCCAATACCAATACAGGTGCTTTGCCCCAAACCCACCGCCGTGGTTTGACCCACCGCCTCATAGGTCAGGGTACCGGAACGTGAAACTACGCCGACCGAACCACGTTGGTGGATATGGCCCGGCATAATGCCAATTTTGCACTCACCCGGTGTAATCACACCCGGGCAATTCGGCCCGATCAATCTGGTTTTGGAACCGCTTAATGCCCG
>JAJFFR010000291.1 GCA_021776555.1 Robiginitomaculum sp. | reverse complement strand
ATCAGTGAGCTGTTTGAAGAGGTGCGGATCGACAAGCCATTTCCCGGTGAAAACAAGACCTATCAGCCGTTTTTTGGCCTCAACCCAGAAGGTTGGGAATATGTACGGCCCGACTCGGTTGGCCGCTTTGAGATCATGCAGGATGCAATCAACCGCTATCCTTCCCTGAACCCGACCGTTGAGAACGTAGACCAGCGTCTCAGTTTTATGGATCTGGGCTGCTGCTCTGGATATTTTTGCGGCGCGATGACCAATATCGGGTTTTCATCCACCGGCGTGGATGTCACCAAAAACTTTATTGATTGGGCTGGCCGGGTTGCCAAGCTGCAAGGCCACAACATTGAGTATCGTTGTGAAGATGCCAAAAAATATATCACCGGCTCAACTGAGAAAATTGATATAACCTCTAGTTTTGCAACCATCCAATGGGTGATGACCCAGCAGGGTTACGAAGCCGGGCTAGAATGCTTCAAGCATTTGTTTGACCGCACCCGCCATATTTGCGTGGTCGAAATGGGTTACACCTTGGAAGACATTTACAAGGAACGCATTCCAGACCGTCCACGCGAAATTGATAAAAGCTGGGTGCTGGATATCATGCAGGAATTCGGAAACTTCGCGGAAATCGAAGTATATCCAGCCGGTGAAAATGGAATTTGGCGCGATGTATTTGTTGGGTATAAGGAGGCGCCGGCGCGCCGTCCCTTTCGTCCCGGCTTCAAATCCAGACATGTGGAGCAAAGTTCGCGAGCGCTTCAGTACTGGGATGACAAATGGGCTGGTCAAGATTTCGAGGTTTTTTTCAAAGCGGTAAAACCGGTAAAAAAAGGCTTGATCAAGGGTTGGTTTCCGGACCGAGTCGATGGTTCAGACGCACAGGTCAAAATTGACCTGGACGGCGTCACGGTCGAGGAATTCTCGGTTTCCGGCAATAAATTCGAATGCAGCTTTTCGTGTGAATACAACCCGGGCCGGATGTTTTCCTTAAGGGTGCAATCTTCGCCCAATCCATCAAAAGATGAGCGCGATGAACGTCCGCTTGCTTTTGTCTTGAACAAACTGAAATTCAGTTAAGAACCAGATCAAGCCGCTCACGCCCGTAAGCGCGCCTCGTCTTCTTTGGCCCGACGGCTGGTTTCGCGCACAAAAATTTCCAACACTTCGTCAATGTCCCCAGCGGCGGCAATTTTGCCGTCATCGAGCCACAGGCCTTTGGTGCAATAGCGCTGGATAATAATGGTGTTGTGACTGGCCAGAATAAAGCCATGGGAATCAGAAACGATGGCTTCCAGTCGTTTTTCGGCTTTTTCGCGAAACAACCTGTCGCCCGCACCGATCCATTCATCGAGCAGTAAAATTTCTGGGTTCAACTCGGTTGCGGTGGCAAAGATGAGCCGCATCGCCATGCCTTGCGAATAGGTGTGCAGCGGATCATCAATCACATCTTCCAACCCACTAAAGGCCAAGATCCCCGGCATTAAGTCCTGCATTTCAAGCTGGGAACAACCAGCCACCATGCCCAACAACATTACATTGGCCCGCCCGCTCATATCGAGCCGCATGCCAACACCAAGATTGAACAAGGCAACGATCTTGCCCGCCACATCAATGCTACCGGTTTCCGGTTCATATATCCCGGCAATGGTCCGCAATAGCGTAGATTTACCGGAACCATTCAACCCGACCAGCGCCAAGCGATCTCCGGTGTGTAATTGAAAAGTCACATCATCCAACGCCGGAACCATTGGTTCGCGCTTTTTCAACAAGCTACGCAACCCCATTTGCGGACGGGGATAGGTTAGTCTAACATTTTTTGCATCCACCAGAAGTGACATTGACCTATACCCAAAACGGCACGCGCCGCCCCCAGAACTGCAAAGTCAGGATAGCCAGTATCCAACCACCAACACTAAAGCCCAGCGCCACCAGCCAACTGGCCGAGGGAATTGTCCCCAAAACAATTGGATCGCGAACAATCGCTAGAAAATGGGTAAATGGATTATAGGTCAGCAAAAATGCATTGCCGCCCAATTGATCGGGCATATACAAAATCGGCGTGATGAAAAACAAAACCCGCATGCCCGATTGGACCAAATGGATCAAATCCCGGTGCCGGGAGCTTAACACGCCTAGAAAAATCTGCACCCACCAAGCGTTCAGCAGCAGCACTAACATTCCCGGGATGGCCCACAAGGCAATCGAGGTCAGTTGCCATTTCAAAATCCACAACAGGACGATGATCACCAAGGTGCTATAGGCCAGATTGATTAAATGCCGGGTCAGGCTCTGATAGACGAAAACACTCAAGGGCATTTTGGTACCCAATATCCACGGTCGTGCGTTGATAAATACATTGCACCCATCTGTGACATTGCCCGACACATAGGCCCAGATTAGGAATCCGATTGATAACCACGCGGCGAATAAGTCATTATCTGCGGCGGAAATTGAACCAAAAATCAGAATTTTCACGCCAATAAACATCGCAAAGGAAAAGGTGATCCACGCCATGCCAATAAAGCTTCGCCGATAGGTTTGCTGGATATCTGCCACCGCTAACCTGGTCCATAGCGGCCAACGAACAGCTCCCGCTGAAAGATTTTTAAGCGCCCAGATCATCTATTGCAGGCTTTCCAGCATTTTCTTGTAGTTTTTTGCGACATTCGGGTAGGCATAATGGTCATTGTGATAGGTGACACCCGCCAGAGATACAGCCTCCCATACCGGCTCTTCGTCATAGATCGACGCCGCCAGTTTTGCAAATTGTTCAGGTGTATCTGCTTGTAGTTTAATCACATCCAATCCCTGTTCAGCCATGCCTTCAAATGCAATTGCTGTGCCAATACAAGGCACACCATGGCCGATGGACGAGGCAATTTTGCCCTTTAACCCAGCCCCATAGCGCAAAGGCGCAATGGTCAGCCGACACTTACCCAAAAGGCGTTCCAGATCGGCCACATAGCCATCGATCCGAATATCATTGCAGGCATATTCCCGAAACCGATCTGGCATGTGACTGCCACATATCCGTAAGCGCACACCGGGTAGGGATTGGCGCATTATTGGCCAGATATTGCGAACCAACCAGTCCACAGCATCAACATTGGGGCGGTGATTATATCCGCCAATGAACACGATATCCTTGCGACCCGCAAATCCTGCACTGCGGCTGGCAACCGGCCGGATCAATGGGATATTCCATAATTTGTTAGTCAGTTTTTTATTCCGCGATAGCACTTCATGCTCGTGTTCGGAGAGTACAATGGTCGCGTCTGCTGCCTTCATGAAAGACAGTTCCTTTTTCTTCATGGCGGTCGCATCTGCCTTCATTTGCGCGTTACCGATTACTTCGGCCTCACGTTCCATTCGCAAATAATGCAGATCAACCGTGTTGTAGATAATTTTGGCCCGTGGACATTTCTTTCGAATTTTCTCAAGAAACAATTCGTTAATTTCGGCTCGTGACAGCACCACAAAATCGAATGCATCGCCGCGCTCTTTCAAAAACGCATCCATATTGGAATAAAACGGATGATAGATGCATTCCACGCCTTTGCGCTGCAATGCGGCGGTGGCTTCACCCCAATGGGCAAAGTTTGTTCCCGGAATGAAATGAACCCGATACCCTTGCTCAATCAGAATTTGGATGGTGTTTACCGCATCCAACGAGCCGGAATCTTTGTCTGGCTCCGGCGTGGTTGCATCCACATAAAGCACGTGACCCCGCACCATCCGGTCGGAGGCCATCTCTGGACGATCCGCATTGGGGTAGTGGTTTTGCAATACGTCTTGCCAAGTATCAAAAAAGATTTTCTGATTTGAAACTTGGTATTTCTTGGCACCGGACATGACATCGGTGCCAGAGCTTAAGCCTTCAATATGGATCAATGAAGAACGTGGCTGATACAATACGCGGTAGCCCAATTGCCGAACCCGGAAACAACAATCAGTATCCTCGTAATAAGCCTTTTCCAACGTAGTATTGAAGCCATCAATTTCTTCGAACAAATCACGTTTGATCATTAAAGATGCGCCAGAAACGTAATCCACATCACGGACAAAATTATAAAGCGGGTGGTCCGGGCTTTGGTCTCGACCCCAATTCCAGCCGCTGCCATCTGCCCAGATGATCCCGCCTGCTTCTTGCAATCTACCATTTGGGAAAATCAATTTGGAACCAACAATGCCCACATCGCCATGTTCCTGATAAGTCCGCACCAACGCATCAAGCCAACCTGGATTGACCAAAGTATCATTATTCAGGAAGACAATATATTGCCCTCTTGCCTTGGCTGCATTTACATTGCAATTCATCAGAAATCCAAGGTTTTCCTCATTGCGAAAATATCGAAGGCCATCGATTTTTTCCAATATCGAGTGAAATGGGTCGGGCGAACAATCATCTGCCAAAATCACTTCGTATTCGACGCTGACTTTCTGTTGGTGAATGGATTTCAGGCACGCCACGGTTTGGCTGATCTCATTGTAAACCGGCACAACAATCGACACTACCGGGTTCTCACTTGGTTCAAATCCAAAATCGATATCCGCCTCAGAAGGTGCCTCCAATTGAGTCATAGCGCCATTTTGATGCACGCGATTGTTGGCGCCATTCAAATTTTCGGCCACCCCAGATAGCTTTTCACTTAATCTGTTTTTCAAGGAATCCGGTAGCGGTACGATCCGCCGCATAAACCGTAACCCCTTGAATGTGACCGCCTTCATGGCCGCACGCACCGGATGGGTTTGGTAGTACTCAACCAACAATTTGTATCCATCCACTTGTTGACTTAGCTGTCGCTCCACCATCTCGCTGCGACTTACGTTGAGCTGATGTTTGACATCTTCAGCGATCTTTTGACGTTGCAACTCATCGTGCTCGGCTTCAAGCACATTTAACTTCAAGTCCCGCTCAATGATGCCGCCATCCAGCGCACCAATGCGGGTTTCTTTGTCGATTAATTCTGTCTGTAATTGGCCCAACAATTGATCTCGGTCAGCAATACCGCCATCCAATGCGCCAATGCGAGTTTCCTTGTCGATCAACGTGGAATTTAAGCTTGCCAGCTCATCTGTCCGCTCGCTGACTTGTCCGCGTAATTCCAGATTTTCCGTTTTTAGTTGTACGAACTTTCGTTCTTCAATTCGTATTTTTTTAGTGTCTGCGTTCAGGAATGATTGTCGGTCCTGTCCGCGCGTAATACCCTCACTCAACTTGAGGTTTGCCTCAAAATCTTGGGTCATCTTGTCAAAGTCTGGACGCTTCAAGAAGAAATCGGTTTGCGAAACCACAGTCGAATATCGCTGATGCATATCCGGATCATCCGGGTTTTGGTCCGCATTCTGGTAGATCATTCCGGCAATTGCATTTCGAATATTCGGATCATCAAGCGCAGCATTCCCGGGGAAATAGTGACTCAGGAACTTCAGAATATCATCGAAATTCTTCGTCAACAGATGCTCATACACAATCAGCCGGTCAACCTTTTTGGGCAAGTTTTGGCGCATGGCCTGCATGTAGGAGATTGTAATAAAATCAGCCGCTGTTTTATCCAAAAAATTCCGTCTAGCCACTGATGACGACACCGAGCTAGGTGAGCGTACAATTGCAATACTTTGCAGGGGCCGCTTTAGTCTTCGCGCCACTTTTGGCCATAATGGGTACAATATTGCCAACCTTGGATCTTTAACCAGACTGGGAACATTGTCCTGAAAATCATCGGTAAGAATTTCTGAGAGCGATGCGATGCAAGTTTTTGCTGCACTCGTTTCAATCCAGTTTTCAGGTAAGAGGGCTGCTGTCGACCAGTCTCTTCCCAGCTCCGCCAACAACAAATCATGGGCCGAAACAATTTTTTCGTTTTCCCAAAACCCCCTTGGGTTATCGAACGAAGGCTGCATTAAATGCCGACCCAGATCAAAGCCGAGCAAACTGACAAGCCGGGTCAGCAGCGATGTGCCAGAACGGTGCGTTCCGACAATCAATTGGATATTTGTAGGCTGCACGTGCGTCATGAAAGCTTGCAATCAAGCAACAGGCCGGACCAAATTTTCTTGCCCCCCGGCATCTGCGCTATTGATCAGGTCTTAGAAGAAACGTTCCGCAATTCGGATCGTATCGCCCGGCTCAACCGGCGTTTCGGTCGTCAGGTCATACGCCCGCTCACCGACTTCTCCAGCTCGTTTGATGAACACTTTGCGCGTATCGGCTCGATAGGTGAAGCCTTCGGCGGTCGCCACAGCGTTCATAACGGTCAAACCACTCAAATACGGATATTCGCCCGGCGTGGTAACTTCACCCAAAATATAAAACGGGCGAAAATTTAATACTTCGGCACTAACCCGAGGGTCTTTCAAATAACCCTCTTTCAATTTAGCTTCTAATGCGCGCTGAAAATCACGAACCGTTTTACCGGAAGCCGGCACTTCACCGACCAATGGAACGGATACCTGTCCACTACCATCGACAACAAATTCACCAGATAAATCTTCTTCACCGAACACAATAATTCGCAATTGATCGCCAGAGCCTAACCGGTATTCCCCAGTTGAACGGACCGGAGCACTTTGTGTGGTAGAAGATGCGCCACTGGATCCGCCGCTTGGTACCGGCCCCGTTGAGCAGGAGGCCAGCAGGATTGCAACGAAGATTGCAAACGGAAACGATAGTGTACGCATGATATTAACTCCCCGATTGGGCGATAAAAAATTCCTTTTGGTAAGTGCCACGGTCATGCTGGAGGCGCAACCCCATCACCATGATCTACATCGCCGGTTTGCAGAAAACTGACTTGATCATCAAACAAACGCGCGGCGGTCAATACCCCGGTAATGTAGGCACCGGTATCCAAGCCAATTCTGCGATGATCAATAAAAGGTTCGCGCTCCGGCGTATGACCATGAACCACCATTTTCTCAAATTTTCGATTATCCTCAATGAACTCATTGCGGATCCAGAGCATATCTTGTTCTTGCTGCTGTTCCAGCTTCTTGCCCGGCTTTAATCCCGCATGAACAAAAACATAATCTCCCAGCACCAATGAAGCCGCTAACCCTCGCAAGAAATCCAGATGATCCTGGCTCATCGCAGATCCAAGTTGTGCTGATGCCTTGATCCAAGCGTCTTCATCAATATGCAATCTAGGCGGTTGAACGCCATAGGACATCAAGGTTTCTGCCCCACCATAGGTTACCCATTTTTGACCAAACAATGGATCATCCAAAAACTGTAACAGAGCTTCTTCATGATTGCCTCGCAACAAATGAAACTCAACCTTTGATTTTGCCTTGGTCGTTTCTTTTTCCCACTTGATCAACAGATCAATCACGGACTTGGAACCCATGCCGCGATCGACGTAATCACCCAAAAAAACGAATATCGCCTTGCGATCCTCGGCTGTTTCGCGAATGTCCTCGCCAATTTTTTCAATAAGCTGTTTCAGCAAATCGTCCCGGCCGTGAACATCACCAACCGCGTAAATAATAGTGCCCTCGGGTGCAAAGTGCTGGGCCAGTTTTGGTTTCAACCAGGAAAATACCATTCGTGTTTTTCCTTTGGCACTACATGGCCATTCTTGACTATTGCGCCGCCTCTTCATTTATTTCAGAACATTTTCGCGCGTACGCAGTCTATCACCTTGGCTGGACGATCACAACAAGCCAAGCACGCAAGGGTCTAGTCGGTATAGTATTTACGGTAATTTTTGTAATAACTGCCATAGCCGTACCCATAGCCATAGCTATGTTGGGCGGCTAGATCGACCTGGGTCAGGGCAACACCAGCCAATGGTGCATGCACCCGCTGCAAGGCAACCAACGCTGCTTTTGCGATCTCTCTTGGGGTTTTGCGCCACCGGACCAACAGGACAACCGAGTCCATCAAGGTAGCCAACACCCGAGTTTCCGCAACCGGAAGGGCTGGGGCGGTATCGATCACGATAAAATCGTATTTGGTTTTCAAGGCTTTCAGAAGCGTCCGCATGGCTGGCAAACCAAATAGGTCAAGCGTGAGGTTTTCCTTACGGTCGACCAGTGGCAGAATATCTAGACCCCGCTGTTTGTCCGAAATAATGGCTTTTTCAATCGGGACATGACCCGCCACGATATCGACCAGTCCAACCTCGGGGTTCAGACGCGCAGTTTGGGTTAACATCCGGCGGCGAATATCCGCATCAATCACCAATGTGCGCGAGCCCATCATGGCCGAGACCCGCGCCAGCGAAAGCGCCATGGATGTTTTACCTTCACCGGGCAAGGCAGAGGTTAATGCTACAATATGGGAACCATCGCTTTCTTTGCCATCCGCATAGAGCAGAGCAGCGCGCATGGTGCGCAGCCCTTCGGAAAAACTAGAAAGCGGTTTATCCATCGCATAATCGGCTGGGGCTTCGTCAGCCCGAAGTTTATCAATTTTGGCCAGCGACGCCAAGCAAGGAACACCCAGCTCATGTTCAATATCGGCCGCAGTATGTAATCCACGATCCAAGGATTCAGCCGCAAAAATAGAGGCAAGTCCGGCGCCAGCTGCCAACACAATTCCCAATAACAAGATTAGTATATTGTTGGGGAAACTTGGGCCATTTGGGATCGAAGCGCGAGAAATAATTCTGGCATCTGCTTCGAGTAAAGATTGTTGCTGGCTGGTTTGTTTGAAGCGATCAAGGAACGATTCATATAACGTCCGGTTGGCATTCGCGTTGCGTTCCAGCTCGCGAAGTCGCACCAGTGCCGAATTATTGGTGGTCAATTTTGAAGTCAGCCCACTAACATCCCGCTCAAGCGAGGTCAGGCGTTGACGGGCAATGGATACTTCACCACGTAGGCTAGAAACAATCCGCGAAATTTCGCTCTGAATTTGCGCATTTACATCAGCCAACTCACCTTGAATTTTTAGTATCTCAGGGTGACGCGCCCCATAGCGGCTTTGTAAATCACTCTGACGGCGGGTAACTTCGGATTGTTGTCGGCGTAAATCGCTGATGACGGTTGAGTCCAATACGGCGGACACATCCTCGCCCCGTCCTGATCTGATTTGTTGATCAACGGTTCGCAACCGGGCCTGTTTCTCGGCCAGCTCGGCACGCAGAATAATGGCTTGGCCGGTTAAATTGGCAATTTGCTGTTCGGTCAGTGATGAACCTTCGGCGTTTAGCAAACCTTCTTGCACCCGGTACAACTCAACGGCCCGTTCGGCCACCTGCACTTCATCGCGCAAATCACCCAGCCGATCTTCCAGCCACTCATTGGCTCGGCGCGTCGCTTCAAATTTAGATTCCAGCTGATCAACCAGATATTTATCGGCGAATGTATTAGCAATACGGGCCGCTTTTCTGGGGTCCGTGCTTTCGAACGCAACTTGAATTACATAGGTGATGCCCGAACGGCCAACGGTTAGCTTGTTCAGCACCGTACTGATGGCTGATTCGCGGGTCCGAATTATTTTTTCTTCTTCTGTCCGTTTTGGGCCAGATTTTCGAGGCAACAAATTGCGCAACCAACTTGTTGTGTTTTGCCGCCACAGGGCAAACCCCTCTAATACGATCCGATCTGAATTGAATTCAGGATCGTTAATCAACCCTAGTTCATCAACCACCTTGCCGGCCAATGACC
Source organism: Robiginitomaculum sp. (assembly GCA_021776555.1). GTDB lineage: Bacteria > Pseudomonadota > Alphaproteobacteria > Caulobacterales > Maricaulaceae > Robiginitomaculum_B. Next base: position 10,390 of record JAJFFR010000291.1, on the reverse strand, counting down.
GGGATTCGATGATCTGAACTTCACTTTCGACCACCGCCGTATCCGGGGTTAAACCAGATAAAACCTGGTTCATGTCAATGACTTGCTCTTGGCGCGGATCAATGATCAGCTTGGCCTCTGCCTGATATCGTGGTGTCAATTGAAACGAAACCATGACCACCAGCGCCAACATGATGACACCCACCGCCACGAACAAGCGAAACCGCCGCCGGAAAATGGTCAGCAAATATCTAAGATCAATCGATTCTTCAGGTGAATAGCTATCAGCTTGATCCGCCATGGCAGGATAGGGCGAGCGTTGGTCCATAGGTTTTATGCCAGATCATACAAAAATTGCGAAGCAATGCTGAAAAGTAAAAACAGGCCAAACCACAACTTGGTATTGGATGAGATCACCCAAGATTAAGTCTTGGCATTGGCCTGTGTATCAGAAAATTATCGTTGTAGTTTCAGATTAAATCCAACCTGACTGTTATTATAGTTGGTACCTGAATTGATGCCGCCAGAGGTTTGGTTGGCATAGGTATAGTACAATGACAGCCCCAGACCCCGTTGCAACAAGATGGTAGAGCTAATGGTGCCGCCCACCCGCTCGTCTTGCCGATCAACGCCCTCGTAGTCGTCATAGCCATAGGTCAACTCACCTGAGATGATCAGATTACGCAGCAATTCATGATCAACTTTGAAATACGCGCTACTGGATAAATAGCCCGAAGACCCAGGAATGCCCGAATCTTCAACTGAACGGTTCCCACCAATTCCAACCGTTGTCAGAGGCGTGACAAACCAGTCCACATTGGCCCGAACGGCAAAACCGCTCACACCGGAGAGGGTCGGGTCTTCAAAACGTTGATCCAAATAACCAATCGCAATTTCACCGCGAACCAATGCGCTCAAGTCAAAATTGGCACCAACCAACACTTGGTATCCATCTGAATCACGGTTCAGCGGAGTTGCCGGTGGCTGTAGGTCATAATACCGGTCATTATAGCCAACTTCGACAAAAACCGAGGTATCTGGGCTAACTGCGTATCCGACACGGCCGCTCAAATCGAGCACGGCACGGTCACGATCATCCTGATCAGCGACACCGCCACCAACCAAGGCGCCGTCTTTATAATCATAATCGCGCAAGCCAATTGCGGCTTTCACCCGAATTCGATTCACTTCACGTGAAGCATTCGCATACAACGAAACCAGATCATATTCGATCGGTTTCGTGGTGTTGGCAGGAGAACTGGAACTAGTCCGCGGCTCGTTCAGCGCTTGGTATTGCGCACCAAACCCAAAACCGATGCCCTGACCCGCATCAAGACGCGCATCACTGCCAAATGTCAGGTCGGTATAGCTTTCGCTGGACAGATCCAGATATTCGTTGTGGTCCACACTGGCATGGAAAGCCAATGAATGTACGGACCATTTGGACTGAATAACCGCAGAAGGATTGAACTTGAAAATGACATCATCAACCGGGTTGGTCCGCAGCGCAAAGATGTTGTCGCTGTACTTCAATCCGGTGACTAGCTCCGGGCGAAGAATAAACCCGCCAAGATCAATCCCATTAGTCTGATATTCCGGCTTTGGCCGTTCAGACACTGAAATATTTCGATTGCGCTCGAAAGATCCCGCCATGGCGGAAGATACCAAGCCGAAGCTGGCGGTGACGCCCAACAGGGCTGCAACACTCAAAGAAGTACGATTCGTCATTTAGTCCCCCAGAACCTTCGCATTGCGAAGCTCTCGATCAACAATACATGACCCGCCAGAAAATCAGCGGGCCATTCGATTGGCTTTATTCCGAACGGTGGATTAACCACCGTAATCGGAACCACCGCCACCGCCACCGGATGATGGAGGAGGAGGAGCCGATGCATCACCAGACCCACCAGCAGGAGTGCCGCCCGTACCACCAGTAGTGGTTCCAGTGCCGCCATTGGCCGGTTGTGCAGCAGCCGCAGTAACAGCAGCAGCTTGCGTAGTGGAAAGCGGCGCAGCAGCAACAACACTTAGCGCAGCAGCCGCAGTGCTTGCAGACACACCGCTAGCAGAGATCACCGCGTTAATCGCAGCTTGAATTTCTGCAGCAGTTGCATCGGCTGGCAAATTGGCCAACGCCGCTTGAATTTGTGCAGCAACCGCTTCCGCAGTAACTTCCTGTGCAACTGCGGGCGCAGCCACGATCATCACGGCCCCAGCCGTTGCAAAACTGATGGCACCTGCCGCCAGAACTGCTCTGAATGATTTTTTCATTTTCATGTCTCCAAATCTTGAACGAAACTGTTATACCCCAAATACGAGGTCTGTCACGCGTCTTATTCGGCTTTTCGGTTGAAAATTTACCATAAATACCGAGTTTCTAACGCTTGTGTTGCCCAACACACACAGGATTTACCAATTTCGACCACCGAAGTGAATAATTTTTCACATCCGCGCCGGCACAACCAATGTGGCACTTGATTCGATTTTACAACCCATATTTGCATCCCCCGAACCCTTTTGAATAAGCTCGCCAAGTCCGGCCAGTTGCCATGGCACGCTGTTACTTTCATACTTCCGAACCACTTATTGTTCGGGTCCATTGCAAATGCGAATATTTATCACCGGCGCATCCGGGTTTGTCGGCGGCGCTGCCGCCCGGGTTTTTGCTAAAAACCACGATATTGTCGCCATGTCTCGATCTCAAAAATCGGATGTAATCATCGAAAAACGGGGCGTGTCCCCGGTTCGCTGTTCGCTGGGGGAAGTCACAGCGGAACAATTGCGCGGTGTGGACGCCATTATCCATGCGGCGGCCAAGGTTGAAGAATGGGGCGAGTGGGACGATTATTGGAAGCAAAATGTCGAAGGCACCACGCAATTGCTGGAAGCAGCCAAAGCTGCGGGCGTAAAGACCTTCATTCATATCGGCACGGAGGCGGCTATTTTTCATGGCCAAGCCATGTGTAATGTTGATGAAACTGTGCCGTTGGCGCTAGATGCGCCCTATCCGTATTCTCGAACCAAAGCCCATGCCGAAGCCGCCGTGCTGGCGGCCAATACCGACACCTTGCGGACGATCAGCGTCCGTCCCCGGATGATATGGGGGCCGAATGACAAAACCATCCTGCCCGTATTATTGGAAATGATCGAACAAGGCCGCTTTATGTGGGTCGATGGCGGCACGGCATTGACCAGCACAACCCATATCGACAATCTGGTCCACGGCATTGATCTGGCCCTGCAACAGGGCAAGGGCGGCAACGCGTACTTCATTACCGACGACGGCGTTCTACCGATGCACCAGTTCTTTACCAAACTGACGCTAACCGCAGGCATCACGCCACCAGATAAGCAAATTCCCGGTTGGTTGGCCAGTTTGGTCGCGCGTATTAGCGAGGGGGTTTGGCGTTTGTTGCGCTTGCAATCGACGCCGCCACTGACCCGGTTTGCCGCCGATATGATGCGCCGCGAAGGTACGATCAACACCGCCAAGGCCAAAGATGAGTTGGGATATACCCCGGCCATCAACGTCGAAGACGGATTGGCGGAGCTTACGACCCAACAATGACCTATGACGAGTTCAACCAGTTTTGTGAGAGCTTGCCGGCCACTCAAATGGTTTTTCAATGGGGCGGTTCTTATGTCTGGAAAGTAGGCACCAAAGTCTTTGCCATTGGCGGTTGGGAACAATGCGAGCCGGCCTTTACTTTCAAAACATCTGAAATTACCTATGAAGCCCTACGCAATCGGGCTGGTTTGCGCCCGGCCCCCTATTTTGCTTCGCGCGGCATGAAGTGGATCCAGCAATATGCCCAACCGGGCTTGAACAACGACGAGTTAAAGGATTTTCTGATCGAGTCCCACCAATTGGCCGCTCAAAACCTGACCCGTAAAATGCGGGCAAGCTTAGGCTTGCAGAACACCTCGCGTTAAAGTTCGACCAGTATCGAAGCATTTCCGCACCCTACCATTTATTCTTGCTCCATGGGTACACAGGAGAAAGAAGTACATGACCAATTCAGAACACCCTATCGCAGATCAGAAAAACAGGAATTATCTGAACCGATGGTTTGCTTCCAAACCGCAACTATTACGAATGTGTGGTTGTTCTAAATCAGAACTGGACTCAATGATTGAGCAGAGAGCCGCGCCGGGAATAATTTACAGTTTTCACCAAAAATCGCGTTGGTGGAGCGCATTGGCCGCAACCCGTGGGCAATGCCAGAAACAGCCCGCAACTGGCGGCCAAGACTGGTATTCACCTGGCGCAGCATGGTGGTTTCGCCGGGCCATGTTGACAAGTCCCTCACAGAATCAAAGGCATTTTGCTGAACAGTTTAGCCAACAACTCAAAAACATACCGTTTGCAAACTTGGCCTATACCAGTTGTTTTGACTCAAATGGTCAGTCAATTTCCGCACAAATTACGATGGCTGCCGATCAGGAATGGGACGCTTGGGCGAGCGGAGCTTTTGCCGTTTGTTTGCCCTTTTTTTCGGCCGAGCGTTGTATTCGCAAAGAAACGCTAGCAACACGGATCAAAGCGGCAATCAGCCCGCACGCACAGCCGAATGATGTTTTATCGCCTGCTTCAGTATTTGACCTGACCAGCGAATTGGCAGCTCTGATTCTACCCTTCGCCCCTTGGGAACGAGCCAAAGGTACACCCGGCATGACCATCGACCGGGTGTTAACGCAAATGGGGCTAGGTTGTGAGCTTCCCTTTGAATACCCGACCTAAAGCGTCTCAAAAATCATCCTGATCCAATCATTGGTTGGCACCAATTTGCTTTGCCAAGCAGACCAATTGGCCAACACATTATTATTCTGGATGGTTTGCAAAGAATCCCCATTGGCTTTGGCGATGGTTACTAACTCAATGGTTTGGCGCAACATATCAACATATACGCCTAATTCCTGCATGGTCATGGGCGCGCCATGGCCGATTACAAATAACTGGTCTTCAGGACTGGTTTGCAGAACCTGACGTAAAGCCGCCAAAATTCCAGAAGCTGATCCGCCATTATAAACATCCACATAGGGAAATGAGTTAGGCCAGACCAAATCACCCAGTGCGGTTACGCCATACGATGGCGCGTGGATCACCAGATCCCCATTGGTATGGGCGTTGGCAACATATTTTGCCTCAAAACGCGCCCCATATTTGGTGAAGTCCATTGCCTCGCCAACCAGTATTTCCGGTAAATTTGCCGCTTCGACTGGCGCAAACTCATGTACGGAACCGGGTTTGGTCAGTCCAAAGCCCTTGTGTGGCTTGCTAAGCAAGGCCTTGGTATTTTCGTGAGCAATAATATCCGCACCGGCTGTTAGTACGCCATTGCCCCCACTATGGTCCGGGTGCCAATGGGTGTTGAATACAGCGATAATTTTGTCTTTGGAACGGTGTTCAATTTTTTTCATGGCTCGGCCGATCAAGGGGGCAAGATGTGCATCCACCGCAACCAGACCTTGATCCGTTTCAAACAACGTGATGTTGGAACCGATACGGCCCAGAACACTTTGGCTATACACCTGAAAAACACCATCACGAACCGATGAAATTTTCACCGTCCCGAAAATTAAATGATTGGCCAACAGAGTTAGAATTCCCAGCGTAACGATGCCGATGATTATAATTTTCTTCATTTTATTTTACCCATTTTTCCATGAAAGACACCAACATCTGGCTGGTAGTTTTCAGTGCCTGATCTAACGCCTGATGCTGTGCATCAGGCTCAACACTGCCAAACAAAATTTGCTCGCGCAGGTACGTCCCAATGACCCCAATGGCCGAACCCCATGCAGCGTAAACTTCCGTCCGGTCTGATCCTAGTTTCAACAATCCCACCAACATTTGGGAACGCTCAATACATTGCAGATTAAAGGTACTAATTCTGGCCAATAGAACCTCATCCCGGCGAACCCGAGTGTGCAGGTACACCGCGCGCAACAAGCCTGGCGAATGATTGTACAGATCGACTAACGCCCGCGTTACAAAATCAGCCAGTTCAGGCAAAGATGGCCGAGTTCCGTTGCTTCGGTGCGCGGCAACATAGGTGTCAATTTGCTCAAATGCCAAAACCTGCAATTCAGCAATCATCCGAATTTGCAACTCGTGAAACAGCGCCTCCTTGTCTTTGAACCGGGCGTAAAACGCACCGACCGACAGCCCGGCTAGTTCCACAATATCAGCAATGGATGCCTCATCAAAATTACCACGTGCCACCAACAATCGGGCCGCGCCCAAAATCTTCTCCAGTGAACGGACACTGCGTTTTTGCACGGGTGTAGTCATTTGATGCAACATGGAAACTCTCTAAACAGAAACAGAATTCTTATTCTTATATCTAAATTATCTGAATAGAGTCAAGGGTGATGCCGGATTGGCTGTTCCCGTCTGTCAGACTGGCTGGTGCTGAAGATTTGGGTGCTTACAAGAAAATGGTTGTCAGGTTCGTGGCAAAGCCGGACGTACCTTCCCATACCAACCCAACATGGGCTGGAGACAAGGCAACGGATCATCTCCCTTACCCGCAATCGCGAAGCGCTTAACTTGGCGACACCCCGTCCAACGCGGCAAATACATCGCCTATCAAATCGTCCACATGTTCCAATCCAATGGAAAAGCGCACTAGCCCATCTGAAATCCCGGCAATTTGGCGCGCCTCTGGCGTCATGGCTGCATGGGTCATGGTCGCCGGAACGCAGGCCAAGCTTTCAAAGCCACCTAAAGATTCCGCTACGTTAAACACTCGAAGTTTCGCCAGAAACTCAACCACATTTACCCCATCAGCAAACTCGACGCTGAGCATGGAGCCAAAACCTCGTTGTTGTCGTCTGGCGATCTCGTGTCCGGGGTGGATTGGCAGTCCGGGGTAATACACCTGCTTCACTTCGGGTCGGCCGAGCAGTGTTTCGGCAAACCGCCCGGCGCTGCATTGTTGTTGCTGCACGCGAGCGAACAAAGTTCGTAAGCCGCGCAAGGTCTGATAACTATCAAAAGGCGCGCCGGTTACGCCAGTGGTGTTGGCCCACCAGCTAAGCTCTTCAGCTAACGGGTCCGTCTTGGCCAACACAGCGCCGCCAATGACATCACTATGACCATTGATCAATTTAGTGGTGGAATGCACCACAATATCACACCCCAGTGCCAACGGGTTTTGCAAGGCTGGCGATAAAAACGTGTTATCGGTTACCACCAATGTGTCACTCTTTGCGGCCAAGGCAACGCAGGCCGAAATATCAGTGATCCGCAATAGTGGATTACTCGGCGTTTCCAGAAACAACATTCTGGCGCCCTTAGCCAAAGCAGCCTCTACCGCGCCCAAATTGGTTTGATCGACAAAATTGACTTTCAAACGCCCGGTTTGGGCATAGGCATTCAGCAAACGTTGTGTCCCGCCATAACAATCATGCGGCGCAATGACGGCTTCACCCGGCTGCAACAGACACAAAACCAGATGAATGGCCGCCATGCCAGAAGCCGTCACCGAACACCCAGCCGCGCCTTCTAGATCAGCCAAGGCTTGTTCCAGTGTGGCCCGGGTTGGATTGCCAGATCGGCCGTAATCATATTGCGGCTTCTCATCTGATCGATTCCAACGGTAATTCGCACCAAGATACAGTGGCGGCGCAATGGCCTGAAATTCAGAATTGGCCCCAACCCCTGCATTGCTGGCCAAAGTCTGCGGGTGACATTTATGGCTCATGACAAACCCTCCCGCAACACTTCACGTACCGGACCTGTAACCTGCTTAACTTCCTTCAGGAAAGCGTCATGTCCGTATGGCGATGAGATGGTGATCAATTGCGTCTGCCCGGCTAATCTGGTTGCCAGTTCTTCCATATCGGCCAATGGCACAATTTGGTCCTGCTCGGCCGCTATCAGCAAGCAGGGCGTTTTAATCTTTTCCGGCTGTTCGAAATGGTGATCAATCGACGCTGACAGGGTTAAATATCGAGCCGCACTCATTTGCTGAGCAAATGATTGACCACGTGCGACCAGATACTTTTCAATTTGGCTGTCAGGTTGCTCAGAACTGGCAAAGCGAGCGTTTAATTCCGTTCCGGTTCGATAGGTCATCATAGCCAATGCCCGAGCTTGCGCCACGCCAGTTTCTGGCGTTCCGGCAGCAATGTGGCTGCGTAATATCTGCCGCTGGATGACCCGCCAACCCTGCGCCTGCGGGGCTGGACGATGCGCGGCACACAGTACAATGAGCTGGGAGACTTGCTTTGGATATTTGCGAGCAAACGACAAAGCAACCATGCCACCATAAGACGCGCCGACAAAGGCATGAAGCCGTTTCACACCCATTTTACGCAATGCAAAAGCGAACAAATCAGCTTGGTCTTCTGGGGTCAACTCAAGCGGCTGCTCATCACCAGTCACAAAATCCATGCTGGCAATGCGAAAGAGGTCTGGATCAATTGCACCACTTTTGGTGACGAGGTCTGACCACCAACCTGTATGACGACCATTCTTCGCATCGACGATAAACCGATGAGCTGAAATGCCGCCCATCACGGCGACCACTGGCAAATAGCTTTCGCCCACCAATCGGATCGATATTTGGGTATCCATGGGTAATTTAGCGCCCAATGACCCGCGCCAATAGAGCGGTACCGGCACCAATGTGTCGTATCGATCCACACTGGATTGCCGGTTCATAATGGGTATACTTGGCGATGGTGTCTTCGACACCCCGGCATCCGCCGTTTCAAAATTATCCTGAAATCCGCTTTCAGCGGTCAATTTTGCCAGTTCAATACACATGTCCAACACCTGTTATATGTGCCGGAAAACCAAGGATTGCGGGGGAAATAAATCTACACGAATGTCCGGGAAAGCATCCCGTCTCACATCCTCGCTTTAGCTGATTTATTTTCGTGCCCGCAAGCTGATGGGGTTCAAATCGGCACGTTAGTCAAGGTTTGCTTCTAGCGGCGCGCCGCGCAGAGTCAAGTCTGTTGTAGGTTATTGTTCGCCCATATTTTGCGCCAACATCCAAGCATGTCCATCAGGATCAAAAAATGTCGCTAGCTTGACCATCCCGTCATAGACCAGAGTTTCGCCGTCAAACCGGACGTCTTCGGCTTCCAATGCGGCGCGCGCAATTTCAATATCAATCACGCCAAACACCGGCACACAGCCGCCGGGCGTGACTTCGGAAGCATCGCCAAAGCCTGCGGTCACCCCTTCCAATGGCGTGGTCATTTCGGTCCAACCAATTTCTGGCACATCATACATCTGCACAAAGCCCAGATGTTTTGCATACCACTCAGCAGACACTTTTCGATCTTTAACCGAAAAAGTCAGGGTCATTTTGCCGTCGAGTTCCAATTTTGCCATTACTTTCTCCTTGTGACAGAATATTTTTTATAGTAAATATAAATATATGGCAATAGTAAATCTTACCACATTGACCCAAAAGCGGTGGGCGCTTCCGGTTCTAGCACTTTTGTCCGATGGCGCAGCGGCGCGCGCTTATCCGTTAAGTCAGGCTCTGCCGTGTTCAAGAGCAACGATAAGTGATGTGTTGGTTCATTTGATCGAACTTGGCCTTTTGACCCACAACCCGGGACATGGTCATCCATTGCGCCCAGAGGTTTTGTTGACTCAAGCCGGACATGAAATGGCGCAAATGGCAAAACAGTTTTGGCAAAACTCCCGATCCCTGCCGGATACTGGCGAGATTGTTCTCGGGCGTTGGGCCTTGCCGGTGTTACAACAAACGCTGGAGCAAACCAGATATGCGAACCTTCGCAAGGTTCTAACCCCGGTCACAGACCGCGCCTTGTCCTTGTCCCTAAAATCCCTAATCGGAGCAAATCTGCTCAACCGCCAAGTGGACATGAACCAGCACCCCCCGGCCAGTTACTATCATGCCTCAAGGCAAGGGCGCATGCTTGTTGAACCCTTTGCCGGTATCGCTCTCTAGATTTTGCTGGCTTTTCGGTTACCCTAATCCTTCAAATTTGGCCGTGAAGTGGCGCATGGCTGGCGGTTCCCAGACAATCCGCATCCCGGTCAGATTTTGCTTGTTTTCCACAATGCTTTCAATGCGTTCCAGCATGTAATCAGCATGGCTTTGGGTATAGGTCCGGCGCGGAATGGCCAAACGGACTAGATCCATGGCGGCGGGGACTTCTGTGCCATCCGGTTTTCGCCCAAACATCACGGTGCCGATCTCACAGGCCCGAACCCCGGCCAACCTGTACATTTCGCAAGACATAGTTTGTCCCGGATATTGCAGAGGCGGAATGTGAGGCAGAAAACTTCGTGCATCAATAAACACCGCATGGCCGCCCACGGGTTTAACCACCGGCACACCCATTTCTTCCAGACGCTTGCCGATGTATTCATTGACCGCAACCCGGTAGCGCAAATAGTCCTCGTCGACGATCTCGG
>JAJFFR010000030.1 GCA_021776555.1 Robiginitomaculum sp. | reverse complement strand
GCCAGGCTTTCATCTCGATTAAACTGATCGGTTCCACCAACGGTGGTACAAGAATTTTCAAAGTCATGGGTTAGAACTCCACGCGATATTTCAAACTTGAAAAGCAATCGGGCGCATGAATTTTCATGCGCCCGACCACCTCTTCACCAACAGCTCAGGGGGGCTAGCTGGTGGCGAATTTTAGGAGTTTGATGGCATGAAAATCTTGGATTCCACCGCCAACCCGTTTTGTGGTGTAAAACAGGACATACGGTTTGGCTGAATAGGGATCCCGAACCACATTGACACCGGAACGATCCACAATCAGATAACCTCTGCGAAAATCACCGAATGCCATTGAGAATGAATCACTGGCGATATCTGGCATGTCTTCGACCTCGGTGACCGAATAGCCCAACAAAGTAGACGGCTGGCCCGCACCCGATCCGGGTTGCCAGATATAATTACCATCCGCGTCTTTGAATTTCCGCACCGCCGATACCGTGCGCCGGTTCATGACAAAGCGGGCATTGGGCCGGTATACTGATTTTGGCGCATAGATTAAGTCCAAAATGGCATCCATTGGACTGCTACTGTCAAACCCGCCATCGGTGCCCGTCGCAACATAGCCAACTTGACCCCAAGCGTGGGCGCTTTGCGCCACATTGGTGTAGGACAAGAAGCCTTTGGGCTTTGATGCACCGTCGCCGGTTACAAAGGCTGTGGTTTCCTGTGCCGCCAGTACATCGCGCACTTCTTCAGCCAACCATTGATCCACATTGACCACCGCATCATCCAGCAGCGCCTGCGTTGTCGCGGGCATCGCGTAAATCTCGGCCATCGGAAACTCAATGAGGTCTAGTGTTGGCGAACCAGTTTCAGGGCGCGCCGCTGTTTCACTCACCCAACCAGATGTAGCACCGCCTTGGCTTACCGGTTTACGTAAATTTCCAGAGGAGGTTTGATGGACCGAAGCAATGCCCCGAATAGGCGAAGCCTCGCTAAGCAATCGATCAATTTCAGTTTGGGTTTCATCCGGTGCGACATAACCACCATCAACATCTGATCCAGCTGAAAGTGATTTTAACTCGTGCAGCCGTGAGGCATCGCCTTGGCGAATATACCGGTCCCAGGCCGGATTGACCTCAGAGCGGCCAGTCTCCGTATTCAAATCCAAACCCGGTCGGCCGGCTCGCATATGTAGTCGATCGAGTGCGCCTTTTTGCTCAGTCATGGCACTGTCAATTCGCGCCAATTTTTCCTCGGTCAAAACATCGGCAGTTTGTTTCTTTTCAATCTCGACAAGGCGCAGATCGTTGGTTTGTTTGAAGGCATCAAACGCGCACAAAAACTCTTCCATGCCCGATTGGGCCGTGGATCGCGCACGCGCCATTTTAGTTTCTTTTTTCACTTGGTCTCTCCTGGTTCATCCAGCCCGGTTCAGGCTTTGGGGTCCAGCCGCAGCTGGCATGATGGCCCCGGTGACGCGCAACCGCGCCCGGGGTAACATTGGGAAAGTGACAATCGACACTTCCCACAAATCGATTTCCTGCAAATGGCGGTTGGAGCCGGATCGTTCGGCCTCGCGGGTACGAAACCCAATAGAGAGACCATCAACCGATCCGCGCGCCACCAATGCCATGGCAGTTCTCCCCCTGGGTCCGTCTGCAAACAGTTTTCCGCGTACAAACAAACCATTTTTGTCTTCAATAACCTGATCCCAAACGCCAATCGGCTCTTGGGCATCATGTTGAAATAACATGCGAATTCCCTGCGATCCGCGCCGTAATAATGATGCGGAAAACGCACCGGGTAACACCACATCGCCCGCAAGGTCTCGCTGAAAAAAGCGCGACGCATATCCTTCGATCACGAGGAACTCTCTCGTCTCTTTCATGATAAATTTCCAAATTTTGAGAGGTTCGACTTACTCTTGTCGATCCAGTTGGTTTTCAATGCGGCCCAGCGATTGTCGGGTTTGCACCATGTGCGTTTCCAACCGAGCCAGTCGTTCCGAGACATCGCTCACACTCTCAGCCCGGTGTTCAAGTTGGCGAATTCGCTCCGCAGCGCGCCCGGCCCACAACAAGACAGTTGCCCCTTGTAAAACCAGTGTTGCGATGACCGCCAAACCAAGTTGTCGGTTGAAGTGCCAGCTAGTCGTGGCTGGAGTTGCGCTACTCATTTGTCCGCACCTTCGCCCGCTACCGGATTAAGGCCAAGCAAGGACCGTTTTTCTTCTGCGTTCAGGAAATCAGCCTCGGTCACTCGCTTCCACAAGCTGGTTTGATCTTCCTGCAAAGCCGGTACCAGATGACGCGCCACTTCGATCGAAACCGACGGCTCAATCCAAGCCTGCATCCAATTTTCCAAACCCAGTGCGGTTTTCTGTACCAAAGGCAAAATCGTTTGCCGCCAAAAAGCCCGGTTGGCCTCGCGGTAATTGGCATAGGTATTGTCCCCCGGAATACCCAGCAACATTGGCGGTATACCAAATGCCAAGGCGATCTCTCGCGCCGCCGCATGCTGGCTGTTCAAAAAGTCCATGTCTGTCGGGCTAAGCGCCATTGGTTTCCAGTCGAGGCCACCCTCCAACAATAAAGGTCGCCCGGCATTTTTTGCGCCTTGATGCGATTGCTCCAGCTCTGCTTTTAACCGGTCAAACTGTTCATCACTCAACCCATCGCCGACTTGACTGTGAAACACCAAAGCACCGGAAGGCCGCGCCGCATTATCGAGCATGGCTTTGTTCCAATCCGCACCGGAATTGTGAATGTCGACCGCACAAGCGGCTGCTTCGAGCGGACTCATCCCGTAATGATCATTGTCCGGGTGAAACAATTTCAGATGTAAAACTGGGTTTCGGTTTTCGACGAAATCCCTTGGCAATCCGATTTTCCGGCCGCCAACCGCATATTCCCAACCAGAAGGTCGTCCAGATTTGTCGACCGTGACTTTCATTCGATCTGGCCGCAATACATGCAGTTCCAACAGGGAATTGCTGGAAACCATCTCCAGATACCCATTGCCAGACAACAACAAATATCCATACAGACTTTCAAAAAAATCCGGACCGCTCTGATCCGTGTTTGGTTCAACCAATAATTTGGCCAGCGTTGCAGTACTGCTGGTCAAGGGAACTGAAGCTGCCGCCTCGCAAATCATCCGAATACATCGGTAAACAATGGCATTACGCATATAGCCTTCGCGTACCAAATTTTGATAATTGCGTGGAGTCCAAACCGCACCGGAATTGGTCTGAACCGCAATCAGCTGCCGCACACTATCGGCCTTTTGTTCCAGCCGTTCTGGTGACTTTTTTTGTCCAAAACCAAACATCTATTTTTCCTATTCAAACGTTCAAAGTACCCGCATCCGGGGTGTTGTGTTTCCATCCAACATCAGCGACCACAGCGCCCAGACCAATGCATCCATTCGGTCTGGCGAGCTGGTATTTCCTTCAGTTCCAAACCGGCACATCTGATCTTCCAGTTCCGGAAACCGCCCGCCATGACGAACACGATTTTGATCATAAAGCGCCGCTATCGGCTCAGCCCGAATGCGTTTTCCACGCCGCGCATGGACCAATGCCACCGGCAAATTTGGATCGGCCATTTGCAAAATGGTTCGCACCATCTCGCCGCCTTGATTGGCTTCGGCCACGATTTTATCTGCTTCAAAATCTTGCCAAGCTCGGTACACTGCTTTGGCCCACCCTGCTGGCTGTAATCCCTGCACAGTCCGGTCAGCCAATACCCACGCTTGGCGTTGTTCTGCAATGCCGCACACGCCGGCAACCACAATACCGCACGCCGCCGCGCCTTGTCCCGCACCCGCTGGTGGATCCACAGCCACCACAATTCGGTCAAACTCGTTTGGCGCGACTCCGATCGCCTGCTCGATCTGAACACGGCTCCATAATCCGCCCACCGGATCATCAATCAGTTCTCCGCCTAACTCTTGGCGACCCAAAACTGACTTGCCATACAATGTGTTCAACCCGGCGATAAAGGTTGCCGACAGGTGCGGATTGTCCCAAGTCGTCGCCCGGGTCAGAATCAAGCCCGGCTCGGCCAACAGCTTTTTTAGCGCCAACGACGGTCGCGGCGTCGTGGTCAGTACCAGCTTTGGATTAGGTCCAAGCCGCAAACCCATTCGCAGCATAGCCAAGCAATGGCCTGGGTTTTTCCAAGCACAAAACTCGTCGGCCCAAGCCGCATCAAATTGTGGACCACGCAACCCGTCTGCGTCTTCTGCTGAAAACACTTGGGCAATAGCGCCGTTTTTCCATTTCAATTGTCGCCGTGACGCCGAATATTTCGGCCGAGATCGCGGATGGCTGATATTGCGTAATCCGGAATCTCCTTCAATCATTACCTCTCTGGCATCGTGGATAGTTGGTGCCACCAACGCGATACGCAGCGGGCGAGATTTGCCAGACTTTGACGCAGCTTCAACCAACCCTCGAACCCATTCAGCCCCAGCGCGGGTCTTGCCCGAACCACGCCCCCCCAACAGCATCCAACTCGCCCATGGTTCCGCTGGAGGCAATTGATCCTCCCTGGCCCAAAACGGCCAGTACCGTAGTATTTTTCCAGCCGTCCCTTGCGGCATTTGTTCGATGGCCCATTGGACTTGTTCCAAATCGAGCTGAACAAGATCGCGGGCGCATAAAGCAGGGTCTGTGCGTGCCAAGGGCGTGTTCCCAATGGACCAGCCCTGTGCCCTTTTTTAGATTTTCAATGTGAGCCAAAGCCCGATACAATATACGTTCCATTGGTTGGCGCTTTTTTTTGCTCCTTTTCTGGATCGTGCAAGCATCATAGCCGATCAGAGGCTCGGTTGGGTTTATTTCGGTTGATCAACTCTATCTATATGTTTTCACAGAGAATTATCTCTAACGCATGCGGCAAACCGCGCCAGTTATCCCCGTCTTTTTTCCCCGGGCCATGTGACTAGGAAGTTTTCTAGGTCTTCGTCACCAATTTCGGTCTCACAAACTGAACGATCCCGCACTGAAAATCCGGCATCGTGAATGGATTCCTTTTCCCCGCTGACCAAATGATGCCAATTGGGAAGGTCTTGCCCCTCGGCAATCAAACGATAGGCGCACGTATCTGGCATCCAGCATAATTGCCGCACATTGTCCGAGGTAAGGGTCACGCAATCTGGTACTTTGGCGCTGCGGTTCGGATAGTCGGTGCAATTGCAGGCAGTCCGATCAAATAATCGACAAGCCACATTGGTGGTGTGTACCTCTGCCGTTTCTTCATCTTCAAGCCGGATCATGCAGCATTTACCGCAGCCATCGCAAAGCGACTCCCATTCAGCAGCGCTCCAGTCGGTCATCGGTCTTGATTTCCAGAACTTTTCCATGGCTGACACTTTCATTATTGGCCAAATGCGATCGCCAGTCTTTTCCAAGCACAATTTTCAAGGTACGAGGAGTCATGAAACCGTTTCGAGCTGATATTTTACGAGATGAAGAAGTTCAAACTGAACGCACGAAGAAGATTTGGTTTGGTGTAATCCTGACCTTTGCATTGGTTTTGGTTCTGGGTTTGACTGCAGCACAGCGTTATTTCTTCCATAACTCGGCTGAATTGCCAGCTGACCTTGGTACCTTATGGACGCTCGGCAAAGAACCCTCATTCGTCTTACTCGACAAGAATGGGGATGTGCTGGCCAGACGGGGACCACGTTATGGTCAGGTGATATCTGTTACACAAATGCCCAAACATGTTGTTCAAGCGTTTTTGGCTATGGAAGATCAACGTTTTTACGACCATGACGGTGTCGATAAAAAGGGCATATTGCGCGCCGCTTGGATCAATTGGCGCGCCGGCAAAACCTTGCAGGGCGGCTCGACCATTACCCAACAATTGGTCAAACTTCTGCTGCTCACCCCAGACCGCACGGTAAAGCGAAAAGTACAGGAAATGCGCTTGGCCCGAGCTTTGGAAAACCGGCTGAACAAGGACGAAATTCTGACCCTGTATCTCAACCGGATTTATCTGGGCAATCGCGCTTATGGAATTGATGCGGCGGCAGACCGTTATTTTCAAAAATCGGTAGCTGATCTCAACCTGTCGGAAGCGGCCATGTTGGCCGCATTGCCCAAGGCACCCAGTCGCTTTGCACCTCATTTGCACCCCGACGAAGCTCGATCTCGTTCGGCGCTGGTCTTACAAGCCATGGTCGACGCCGGGTTTTTGGATGAAGCGGCGCGGCAAAACGCCTTGGAAAACCCGGCCAAACCCTTGACTTCCCCCCCTCGCCCCGACCACGGATATATATTTGACCTCGCAGTTGGACGCGCCTTGGCACTTACTGGGGGCCGTGTACCTGATCTGCTAATCGCCACCACCATTGATCCCGTTTTGCAAGAACTCGCAGAAACCAGATT
>JAJFFR010000290.1 GCA_021776555.1 Robiginitomaculum sp. | reverse complement strand
ATTCTGGCCAGTCCGGCTGAGTTAGCGTCAGGCTGGCATCGGACATGGTGTTATGGACATCAACAAACGGAACTTGCGCGACAATTCCGGCAAACAGCTCGGGCCGCAAGTTGGCTACAACACCCACCAACATGCCGCCTGCTGAGCCACCCATGGCAACAATCCCTTTGGCTGCGGTGACCTTTATATCGATCAGATGTTCAGCCACCGCGATAAAATCCGTAAAGGTATTTGTTTTGTGTTCGCGTCGCCCATTTTCGTACCATGCAAAGCCCTTTTCCTTGCCGCCACGCACGTGGGCGATTGCAAAGACCACACCACGATCTACTAAAGATAATCGATTGGCCGAAAATCCGGCTGGCATGCTGATGCCATAGGCTCCATAGGCATACAGCAATACGGGGTTGCTCCCATCTCGCTTCATATTGGCTGGCCGGAGTAGGCTGATTGGGATCAGTTCACCGTCCTTAGCTGGTGCAAAGAGCCGTTCAACTGCGTATTTATCTGGATCATGACCGGATGGCAGAACCTGTTTTTTTCGCAAAACCCGCTCGCGGGTTCGCATGTTATAATCATATATCCGGCGTGGCCGGGATGGCGTTGATACGGCAAAACGTAGCCAATTCGTATCATACTCATAGCCATCTCCCAAACCCAAGGCATAGGCTGCATCATCAAATTCAATCTGATGTTCGGTGCCATCGTGCTGGTCACGAATGGTGATCCTCGGCAACGCATTTTTGCGCTCAACGCGCACATGAAAATCAGCAAATTCTCGGTGGTCCAACAGTAACACACCGGGTTGGTGGGCCACTAAAGTTTCTGACTTTGCCAAGTCTACGGGTACTGATCGCGACCTGATGATCTGAAAATCAACTGCATTGTCTGCATTGGTCAGGATCGAAAAGGCGTCAGTGCCATGGTCGGCATCCGCTTCAATTCCAACAATACGAGGCCACAAGCAAATCGGCCTGGTATCTGGATTGGTTAAATCCATTGTATGGATTTCTGAAGTTTGGTGATCCCTGATTTCAATCAGACCAAACTGACGATCGGAGGTTTGCGAAAGTTCGATAAAAAATCCATCATCTGGTTCGGTGTATAAAACCCGATCATCATCTGGCTGCGTACCGAGTTGGTGCTTGCGAACCTGCTTGGGTCGGCTTTGTGCATCACGCCATATCCACAAAAGAGCTTGGCTATCTGCTGTCCAAAGCAGATCATCAGCGGCGTGTTGGATACCGGTATCAGTCGTTATGCCACTAGTCAGGTCGCGTACAAAAACCTCAAAATACTCAGAACCTTTGGTGTCGACTGTCCATGCAATTTTGCTGTGGTCCGGACTGTGAACCAGACAACCAATATCAAAAAAATCGTGACCCTTGGCTAGTTCATTGCCATTCAGCAATTGCTCTTCTTGGGTACGATCTGGCTGGCCGTCTTTGCCAGTGGCGAAACGGACAAAAAATGGATGTTCGGCGCCTTTTTCGTATTTACTGTTGTAATACCATGGGCCATCGCGGGTCGGCACATCCGATTCATCCGGGATGATCCGGCCTTTCATTTCGCCCAGCAAAACTTGCTGCAATTCCTTGGTGTCGGCCAGCACAGCGTCGGCATATTGATTTTCGGCCAGTAGATGTTCACGGATTTTAGTTGGCAAAACGGTAGGGTCACGAACCACGTCTTGCCAATTATCGGCTCGGAGCCAACCGTAAGGGTCAGCGTATTTAGTTCCGTGACGTTGGTGGACAATGGTTCCCCGATGGGTTGGTTTTGGTGTGGAGATAGATGATTTCAAGGTTAGAACTTCCTTTGCATTTTCTTAAACCAATCCAGCAATAACTGGGGAGAACTTACCGCGCCATTACGTCGGCGCAAGTCCGCAAAACTTGTGTGAGGATGGAAAATCAAATGGCGATCACCGAGCTGGACCAACCCTCCACAATGCCAATTTCCGAGACGAGGCAGAATAAGCGCATCCAGTTTTCGCGCGGTATCGAGTTTTTTGCGGCGGGTGGTTTATCGCTAATTCTGTTGCCACTGTGTCTGTTGTTCGCACCAGACGGCCAAGAAGTGCAGATCGGTTTGGTCGGCATGGCTAGCGTTTGGTTGGCCTATGTGATCAATGACCCGCATTTTTTGGTGACATACCAGATTTTTTACCGGAATTTTACCGCCAAGGTAAAAGGCGATGGCTATCAGCGCCCGGAGCAGGTTCGGTATCTGATGGCCGGATTGGTTTTGCCGATATTGTTATTACTGTGGATTGCAGCCATTTTTGCGTTTAGCTCAGCCGTCATGGCTGCCGGGATGATGCAATTATTGTTTATTTTGGTTGGCTGGCATTATGTCAAACAAGGGTATGGCGTACTCAGTGTTTTGTCGGCCCGGCGCGGTGTTTTTTATTCCAGTTTGGAGCGCAACCTGGTCATTGCCCATTGCCTGATCACTTGGATATATGCGTGGACCATGCCAATGGCCGAACGAATTCCATACGAGATGGATGGCATTGTCTATATGGCCTCTGGGTTTGGCCAATGGCCCATTGATGTGATGTTCGGCTTGTTTGTCTTGTCTGGTATCGGGGCGATTGGGATCTTGATCCGTAAGTTTTGGCTGGCACGCACCATACCGCCGATCACCCCGCTAGTTGGCTTGTTCGTGACGTTATACTTGTGGGTGGTGTGGACTGGGATTAGCGAGGCTTTCGGTTATCTGATCCCGGCCTTGCATTCGGTGCAATATCTGTTTTTCGTATTTATGCTGGAACGGGGCAGAGCCAAAGCAGAAGGAGCAAAATTTGCAAATGGCCACGGCTTGGCCCGGCAATTGATCGGTGTGGCCAGTATTGCATTGGTTATGGGTTGGATTGGTTTTCATCTAGCCCCGGATTGGTTGGATGCCCACATTTATTGGGATGAGAGCTTGCTTGGCCCGACCATATTCATGGCAACCATTACTGGTTTTATCAACATTCACCATTTCATGATGGACAATGTGATCTGGCGCAAGGGCAATCCGGACATGGCCTATTTGCGAGCTTAGCCTTCGGGGTCAGGCTCAAAATCCAACACGGTTCCATTGATGCAATAGCGCAAACCAGTTGGCTCTGGCCCATCGGGGAACACGTGGCCCATATGGGCCTGGCAATTGGCGCAATGCACTTCGGTGCGGGTCATGCCTAATTTATTATCGCTGTTCGTGCCAAGCGACGTTTGATCAGCCGGTTGCCAGAAACTAGGCCAGCCGGAGCCAGAATCGTATTTATGTTGCCCGGCAAACAACGGATGTCCGCACGCCACACAAGAATAGATACCACCGCGTTTTTCGTCGAGCCACGGCCCGGAAAATGGTGCTTCTGTGCCATGGTCCCGGGCGATTCGGGACTGCTGCTCATTGAGTTCTTTACGGGATTTCATTGGGTTTCCTCTTCCTACCTTAGATAGGTGGCTTGATTATCAAAACCAAGCCCTAGTTTATCGCGCAATCGTTACTGGTCAAAAGCAAATTCGGGCCGCACAATACCCTCAAATAAAAGGGGAATTTGAATGAATATCTTGCGTTGGGGCTTGGCCCTCTTGTTGGCAGCATTTTTGATTTTTATGGGCATGCAAAAATTTGGCGGCCCCAATCCGGTATTTTCGTACATTGCGCAAAGTACCGGCATGGCCTTGTTTGAGCCGGGGGTGCGAATGTTAACTGGTGCGATGGAAATCGCCGCCGCATTGTTGTTGATACTGCCACGTACTCGTCTGTATGGCGGTTTGCTGACCTTGGCGGTGATTGGCGGCGCGTTGGCGTTCCACCTGTCTCCATTTTTGGGCATTGTGGCGCCCGTAGCGTTTTCATCCGATGGCGGATATGTCAAAAGCTCAATGTTATTCGTGATGGCGGTCAGTTTCTTTGTGGCGGCTCTGGCATTGGTTTTCGTCGAGCGACTGGAAAAAAAGCCGAGCTGAGGGCAGCAAATTTCGGTGGTGCGGTGACCTTTGGTTAACCTCGTCTTGATTGACTGGTGCAACGTCAATTTACCAATTTTGGAACCGTTGCAATGATCCCCGTTGCTCACCCTGCGCCAGCCGAACCCGCTCCAGCTACCGAACAACCGGTAATTGGCCGGGCGCGTTCGACACTGCTCAAACGATTATCTGATCTGGTTTGTCTACCAGAAAGCCGAATTTCGCCGGTTGAACGGCATATGGCCGGTGATTTGCTGATGGACATGTTGCGCGAGGCCGAACCGGTTTTGCGCGCCAGATGCGCCAAACGGGTTGCCGCATTGGGTGATGCTCCGCCCTTGCTACTGCGCATGCTGGCAGCAGATGAAATAGACATTGCAGCGCCCATATTGGAGCAAAGTCCGTCCATTTCCGATGCCGATTTGGTCGCAGCGTCGCAACGAGGCGGCGCACAACACCGGGTATTGATTGCGCGGCGCAAACACATCAGTGAAATGTTAGCCGAAGAACTGACTTCGCATAGCGAACCTGAGGTGGCTAAGGCTTTATTGCGTAATGATGAAGCACGTTTGTCAAACAAATCTCTTGAAAATTTAGTTGAACTAACGCGGGCGCATACCGGGTTGTGTCGGTCCCTTTTGTCTCGTCCGGAACTGCGACCTTCCCAAGGGCTGACCCTGTTCTGGTGGGCCAATACCGATGATCGAAAACGTATTTTTCTTCGGTTCTCCGTAGACCGAGTATTGATGCAAGAATCTGCCTCCGATGTTTTTGAAATGGTGGCAGCCGAAAACTGGCAAGATCCACTAGCTCGCAAGGCCATGCAGTTCATCGAGCGTCGGCAACGCAACCGGGCAGCCATTGCCAAAAGTCCCTATGACAGCTTAGAAGCAGCCATTGATGCTGGCTTGATTGAAATGAATGCCGCCTTGGCAGAAGAAATATCATATTTGTCGGGAATCAAACCGATAACTGGGGCCAGGATATTGGCAGATACCGGTGGTGAGCCAATTGCCATTTTGTGCAAAGCAACCGGCTTAAAAAGAGATTATTTAGCCAAATTATGGACGGCTTTGAAGCGCAATATCGGAACAGAGCAAGCGCCAGATGAAGCTTTTGAGCGGGTGCGATATACCTTTGATACCATGTCGTCCAACAAGGCCCAAACCGTCTTAAGGTATTGGAACTGGGCGTTAAGTTCGTCTTTGTCCAGTGATTTGCGGCGCCGAATTCGAGACGGTAATATGGGGGATGCAACCGAGTTGAGCGCGCCCGAACGAAGCGCCGCATTGGTGTTTGGAAAACAAGGCTAACTTCCCACCCGAAAAGACTCGCAATCGCCAATGAACTGCGTAATATCCTTGCCAAACCGGGTCGGACAACCGCCCTGCGAAAAGATGAGGGGTTATGGGGTATATTGCGACTTTAGCATTGATGTTGGCAGCATTGTGGCTGACCCTTTCGGGCTATTTCCATAATCAATTGTTGCTCTCATTGGGTGGCTTGTCGGTGGTGATTACCGTGGCGCTCGCCTTGCGTATGCGGATCCTAGATGACGAAGCCGCACCCTATTATCGCGCCCCACGCTTGTTGGCTTATTCCGTTTGGCTGATGGTGGAAATCATCAAGGCAAATTTGATTGTGGCCAAGACTATTTTACGTCCGAACATGGTGCTGACCCCTCGAATGGTACGCATCAAAACCTTACCGGCCTCTGGATTTGGTCGGGCATTGTTTGCCAATTCCATTACGCTGACGCCGGGTACGGTGAGTGTTGATCTGGATGACGATGAAGTTATCGTTCATGCGATTTTGAAAGAGATGACCAACAAAAATGATTTTGCCGAAATGGCCCGGCGTTGCGCTTGGGCCGCCGGTGAAAAAGCTGACGGTGAAGAAGAGGTGTCCGCATGATTTTTGTAGTCACTTTGATGATGACCGTAGCCATGGCCATGATGTTGGCGCGTTTGTTACGCGGACCAGAATTGTATGACCGGGTGTTGGCGGTCAATTCATTTGGCACCAAAACCGTGTTGTTTCTTTGCCTGTTCAGTTTTCTAATCGACCGGCCAGACGGCATTGATATTGCCATTTTGTACTCGTTGATGAACTTTATTGGCACGATCGCCGTCTTAAAATTTTTCCGCTACCGCTCACTGGATATTGCGTTGGCGCAAATGGCATTGCGTCGGGCCGTTTCAGGAGATCACGAATGATCGAATGGGGTCCGGTTCTGGAACTATTACGCCACGGTACGGCTGGGGCCTTTATGTTGGTCGGGGCGATTTTCATGTTAATCGGGTCATCCGGCGTGTTGCGCCTGCCAGATTTTTATACCCGTATTCATGCCGCCGGGATCACCGATACGTTGGCAACGGTTTTATTGTTGGCCGGGATGATGATCGAAGCCGGGTTCACTCAGACCAGCGCCAAACTTGCTTTGGTCGGTATTTTCCTGTTTTTGACATCGCCAACCGCGACCCATGCCGTGGCCAATGCGGCCCACAAAGCCGGGTTGAAACCGCGTCTGGGCACAGTGGAACCTCCACATCCACGGGATGTTGATATCAATGAAAAGAAAGGTTGAGCCATGATGTCAGACCTTCCTATTGATATTTTTACCATCATTGATTTGATCATTTTGTCGATGTTGTTGGTGGTCGGAATTGCATTGGTTCGGCTGAACAATTTGTTCGCCGTGGTCATGTTGTTTGGTGTGTATTCTCTGTTAGCCGCTATTTGGTTTGTCTCCTTGGATGCCGTGGATGTTGCTTTTACTGAGGCTGCGGTGGGTGCTGGCATATCCACCGTATTGATGTTGGGGGCGATGTTGCTGACATCGCGCGAAGCGGACCCCACGCCAGTTTTACGGCGTTGGACTTCTTTTTTGATTGTGGCTGCTACCGGATCTACCTGGGGAGATAGTGAAAACCGGGGCATTTACAAAACTACCGACGGGGGCAAAACGTGGACGAAAACCTTGTATATAAATAACCGCACGGGTGCCTCAGATTTAGTTGTTGACCCAAACAACCCCAATAAATTATATGCGGGAATGTGGGAGCACCGTAGGTGGCCTTGGTTTTTTAAATCAGGAGGTACCGGATCTGGAATTTACGTAAGCCATGATGCCGGTGATACTTGGGAGCGTCGAACTGAGGAAGACGGACTGCCTACTGGCGAACTTGGACGTATTGGACTCTCAGTGGCTCCCACGAATAGCCAAATGGTATATGCCTATGTAGAAAGCGAGAAGAATGCAATCTATCGTTCCGAGGATGGTGGAAAAACTTGGAAACAAAGATCCAAACATGGAGATAAGAACATAGGAGACAGACCTTTTTATTACGCGGATATCTATGTGGATACACAAAATGAAAACCGGATTTATAGTATTGCCACTGAAGTTACCATAAGTGAGGACGGCGGTAAAACCTGGGAAACTTATGTTCCCGGTGATCAAGTTCACACGGATCACCATGCTTGGTGGAGTCATCCGAATAATAACGAGTTTTTATTGTTAGGACATGATGGGGGAGCAAATGTTACTTATGATCGAGGTAAGAAGTGGCGCTTTTTTGATAACCTGCCCCTTGCACAGTTTTACCATGTACGTGTTGATAATGAGACTCCTTATAACGTTTATGGAGGCTTACAAGATAATGGATCCTGGAAAGGCCCCAGTCAAGTTTGGTTTAAAGGGGGCATTAGAAACATGTATTGGCAGCGTTTAAGTGTTGGCGATGGTTTTGACATGATTCCTGACCCACGGGATAGCCATTACGGTTGGTCCATGGGCCAGAAGGGCAATTTGTTTCGATATCATACTACTTCCGGGCAACTTCGAAGAGTAAGGCCTCAACATCCTCAAGGGGTTCCGCTCCGGTTTAACTGGAATGCTGGGATTGCAATTGATCCTTTTGACTCCAGCCGGGTGTATTATGGTAGCCAGTTTTTACTCACTAGCAATGATGAAGGAGCAAGCTGGCAAGTGATCTCTCCAGATCTAACCACCAATGACTCAAACAAGCAGAATCAATTAAACACGGGAGGGTTAACCTATGACAATACTGGTGCAGAGAATCACACCACTATTATTGCTGTGGTTCCAAGTGAAATAGAAAAAGGTTTGATATGGGTAGGCACGGACGATGGGAACGTACAGGTGACTAGAAATGCTGGTGAGCATTGGACCGATGTAACAGCAAACATTCGTGGGGTGCCATCAAATACATGGGTGCCACACATACATGCCTCCATACACCAGCCTGGTGAAGCGTTTGTAGTATTTGATGATCACCGTCGCGATAATTGGACTCCCTACCTTTTCCAAACTAAGGACTACGGTAAATCATGGACCCGCATCATTTCACAAAATGATGTCTGGGGGTTTGTTTATAGTTTTGTACAAGACCCAGTGGTACCCAACTTGTATTTTTGCGGAACTGAATCTGGATTG
>JAJFFR010000289.1 GCA_021776555.1 Robiginitomaculum sp. | reverse complement strand
CAATAAACCCAAAACTATGCATTCGCAGCCCCCGGTTTGACTGGCTGGTTTTTATTGGCTCGCCGATTATCTGTCTGAGTATCTGTCTGTTTCTGGCCCAAACTCCATTATGGGAGGTTCGCGAACTACCCTTGCATGAGGACGATGCGATCTTAAATGCTGCCAGTGGGTTTTTGACCGCATCGCATCTGTTTGCGGTGTTTTTCCGATCTCACGGCAATGCGACCGTTTTCTGGCAATGGCCGCTGCGATTTACGTTAGTTCCGGTTCTACTGTTTTTTGGTCTCGGCCTGTTGCCATGGTTCATGGTCATCATGTCGGTTATTGCCACGTTTTGGGATGTCTATCATTCCGCCATGCAGACCTTTGGCTTGTCCCGCATTTACGACATGAAAGCGGGTAACCCAGCCAAGGTCGGTCGTATGCTGGATAGTTGGTTGAACTACGTGCTCTATGCCGGGCCGATTGCCGCCGGATTGGTGTTGATGGATCATGTGGAAGATTTTGGCGAGTTTGAACAATTGGGCTGGGCCGCATTGGCTGCGTTTCCACAAACCGTGGAAGGCTTTGCGGGCACGTTACGCTGGCTGGTCATTGGAGGATCACTGGCAGTGGTTGCGATCTATGTGATTGGCTATTGGCGCTTAGCCAAGCAGGGGTACAAAATTTCAACCCAGAAAGTTGCCTTGCTGGCCTCGACCGCTTTGACGTCAATCATTGCGTGGGGATTCAATCCGTTTTTTATCGCTTTTGTGGTGATGAATGCGTTTCACGCCCTTCAGTATTTTGCCATCGTCTGGATCAAGGAAAAAAAGAACCTGACAACCCGCTTTGGTTTGGAAGGAAAATCATGGGGCAAGCCCGCACTGATTGCTTTATTTTTCTTACCCGCCTTTGGATTTGGGATCGTGCAAGAGTGGGTGAATATCCCGTCCAATTGGCTCTATGCATTTGTTCTGTCAGTGGCATTGCTGCATTTCTGGTATGACGGGTTTATCTGGTCGGTTCGAAAGAAACAAGTTTAGACCGAGCCTTTGCTTGACCTAGAACCGTTACACGCCCAAAACCCGCCACCATGAGCAAAACAGATATACATATCATTGGCGGTGGACTGGCCGGTTGCGAAGCAGCCTGGGCTGCCGCTTATCTTGGGTGCCAAGTCGTTTTACATGAAATGCGCCCCAACCAAAAAACCGAAGCCCACCAAACGGACGGCTTGGCTGAGTTGGTGTGCTCCAACTCGTTTCGTTCTGATGATTTCGAGAACAATGCCGTTGGATTGCTGCACGAAGAAATGCGCCGGTGCGACTCGCTGGTAATGGCTGCCGCCGCAAAAAGCAAAGTGCCCGCAGGCGGCGCTCTGGCCGTAGACCGGAACGAGTTTTCCGATCATGTAACCGCTGCCATCCAGAGCCATCCAAACATCGAGATTGAGCGCGGCGAAGTAGCAGGTTTGCCGCCAGCCGATTGGAACAATGTGGTGATTGCCACCGGTCCCCTGACCTCGCCCGATTTGAGCGCCGCGATCCTGACTCTGACTGGGGAAGACAATCTGGCCTTTTTTGATGCGATCGCCCCGATCATCCATCGGGACAGCATCAATATGGACCAAGCTTGGTTTCAGTCGCGCTATGATAAAGGTGATGGCGCCGATTACATCAACTGCCCGATGGATGAAGATCAATATAACGCGTTTTTAGATGCCATGGCAGACGCGCCAAAAACCGAGTTCAAGGATTGGGAGAAGGATACGCCCTATTTTGAGGGCTGCCTGCCAATCGAGGTCATGGCCGAACGCGGTCGCGAGACCTTGCGCTGGGGTCCCATGAAGCCGGTTGGTTTGACCAACCCACACAACCCAACGATCAAAGCCCATGCCATTGTGCAGTTGCGCCAAGATAACAAACTGGCCAGCCTCTACAACATGGTCGGGTTTCAAACCAAGATGAATTACGGCGCGCAAACAGAAGTCTTTCGCATGATACCGGGGCTTGAGAAGGCCGAATTTGCCAGGCTGGGCGGCATCCACCGCAATACCTTTTTGAACTCACCGAAATTGCTGGATAGTGAGTTGCGCTTGCAGGCCGATCCCCGCTTGCGCTTTGCCGGACAAGTCACTGGGGTCGAAGGCTATGTTGAAAGCGCTGCTTGCGGCATGATGGCCGGGCGTTTTGCGGCGGCCCAAGCACTGGGCAAATCTTTGAACCCACCACCGCAAACGACTGCGTTTGGATCGCTGCTGAACCATATCACCGGCGGACACATCACCGGCAAAGGCACGTTCCAGCCGATGAATATCAATTTCGGATTGATGCCAACTGCCGAAACGCCAAACCAGGACGAGGATGGCAATCGCCTGCGCGGAAAAAACAAAACCCGAGCCAGACGAAAACTAATCACGGCACGAGCTTTGGTTGATCTGGAAGGTTGGCTGCAAAGCTAACTCCAAAACCCGAATACTAAAAAGGCGGCAGGATTTCCCGCCGCCTTGTTCAAAACTTCAAAGATAGTAGATCAGCCAAACAGGGTTTGGGATCCGGCCATCGTCACCAGCATAGGCAGAGACAGCAAAGTGTTGGTTCGTGAGAACAACATAGCTTTGCGAGCTGCCGGTGCTTTGGCTTCGGTCGGTGCATCGATCAGGCCAAGTGCAATTTTTTGGTTGGGCCAGATGATCACCCAAACATTAAATGCCATGATAATGCCCATCCACATGCCAAGGCCCAAAAACACGTCTTTGCCGTTGGAAAATCCGTCCATGGCACCGATGGTCAACGTGCCGACAATCGAACCCGTATGGGTGATCAGTATCAAGCCGGTGATCAATGTGGCGGCAGCGCCCCACCGGAACCAAAACAAAGCAGCCGGAGCAATCACTTTGCCAATGGCCGGTTTTTGGTCATCCGGGATATTCGGCATATTGGGAATTTGCACAAAGTTGAAATACCACAACAGGCCGATCCACATCACGCCGGAAACCACATGGGTCCAGCGCAAAAATGAGATGGTCACCAACATGCCATTATAATCGGCACCGGAAACTACAAAATAAAGTGCGTACATCAGTATTGCCAGAATAACGGAAAAAATAACCGTCGAGCGAAGATTGGAAAGAATGCCAGCCATAAGGCCCCCCTGTCTGCATTGGGTGAAATCAATTGGTGTTCAGTTTGTCAGGCACGAATGACCCTGCGTCAATCCGCCACATTCATTTTTCGGCAAAAAACAATCGCCAAAATTTCTTATCCGGCTTCGTTGTCACCCATTTCGGAGCGGTCGACATTGAGCAATAACAAGATCGGCGCCGCGATAAAGATCGACGAGTATGTGCCGACAATTACGCCCCAAATCATAGTTGCCGCAAATCCACGCAACGCCTCGCCGCCCAAAAAGTATAGGGAAACCAAAGCCAGCAATGTGGTCAGCGATGTGATCGAGGTTCTGGACAAGGTCTTGTTGATGGCCAGATCAATCAAATCTTCAAATGGCATTTTTTTGTATTTGCGCATTTTTTCACGAATTCGATCATAGACCACAACCGTGTCATTCATCGAATAACCAACAATGGTCAAAATCGCTGCAATACTCGCCAGATTAAACTCAATCCGACTGAGCGAAAACATGCCAATAGTTAGCAAAATATCATGTACCAGAGCGATAACAGCCCCGACCGAGAACTGCCATTCAAACCGCAGCCAGATATAGATCAGCATGCAAAACAACGCACCTAGCACAGCGGTCACCCCGGAGCGCACCAATTCGCCAGAGACTTTTGGTCCGACAATTTCGGTACGTTGCGAACTAAGCGTGCTGTAGGTTTCCAGCAATTTATAGCTGACCTGATCGTATAGCTGTTGTTGCAATTCCGGGCCAGATTTACGGTCTTGCACCACCACTGGCAATTGCAATTGTAGGGCGTTGATATCGTCGCCTTGGCTTAAAGTTAAATCTTCCAAGCCGAACACACTCAATGCCTCGGTACCTTTATCCAAACCAAGTGCAATCGGGGCAGAAATAATTACCGATTGGTCACCATCAAAAATCATTTCAATACCGGAATAAGACGTATAAAGCGCTACATGAACCTTGCGCGCCGCCTGTTGTTGCAAGCGCTCTTCATTTTGCGAAAGGTCAGTTGCTTCTTGTCGCTCAAACCGGATCAACACCTCGGTAGGCGAGCCGAACTCACGCACTTCTACTTCGCCCAACCCAAGTCCGCGAACAATGGTACCGATCCGAGTTAGGTCGGCCGGTTGTTCGGTTCTGACCTCGATATTACCGCCGCCCTTAAAATCAATACCCAAATTGATCCCCAGCGCGAAAAATGCGGCGATAGAACCAATGATCGCCAACACCGAAAAGGCAAAGCCGAACTTGCGTAACCGCACAAAACCAATGCTTGTTTCATTTGGAACCAGACGAACGAATGCGAGAGCCATGATTGTCTAGTCCTTCACAGTGACAGGGTTTTGGGCTTGGCCCGCATCAACCAATAAGAGGTCAACATACGCGAGAACAAAAAGGCGGTGAACACGGAGGTAAAAATACCAATAGCCAAGGTTACCCCAAAGCCCTGCACAGGGCCGGCTCCGAATAACAGCAATAAAACCGCTGCAATCAACGTGGTGATGTTGGCATCCAAAATGGTTGAACGAGCTTTCAAGAAACCAGTTTCAACTGCATTTAGCGGGGTTCGGCCTACGGTGATTTCTTCGCGTATCCGCTCAAAAATCAACACATTGGCATCAACTGCCATCCCGATGGTCAAGATCACTCCGGCAATACCCGGCAGAGTCAGCGTGGCCTGCAAGCCAGAAAGCGCGCCCAAGATCAACACGAGATTGGAAATTAGGGCCGCATTAGCGAACACGCCAAACAACCCATAAGCCAAAACCATGTAGATCATGACCGCGACGAACCCGATCATCAAAGCAATCGAGCCAGCTCGGATCGAGTCTTGCCCAAGCCCCGGGCCAACCGAACGTTCGTTCAAGGTTTCCAGCTTGGCCGGCAAGGCACCGGCCCGCAGCAAAATAGCCAGATCATTTGCCGCCTCGACCGTAAAGCCACCATCAATAATGCCGCTACCACCCAAAATCGGTGAGCGGATCACCGGAGCAGTAATGGATTCGTTATCCAGCAAAATGGAAAAGCGCCGATTGACGTTCTCAGCCGTGGCATTGCCAAATCGGATTGAGCCGCGCGAATTAAAGCTGAATGAAACAGCTGGTTGCCCGCCCTGATTAAAAGACTGTTGCGCGTCGGTCAGATCAGCACCATCGACCAAGGCCCGACGGCGGATTAACAGATCAGGTTCGGCCGGGTTTGTGGTTGTCACCAGCTTTGCACCCGGCGGAATACGTCCGGCCAGTGCTTCTTGAATAGAAACAGACGAATCAACCAAGTGGAACGACATCTGGGCAGTTTTTTCAATAATACGTTTAATCCGAACCGGGTCGCTTTCGCCCGGAACCTCGACGATGATCCGCGAATCTCCTTGCCGTAAAATGGTTGGGTCTTTGGTTCCTAGTTCGGTAATCCGGTTGCGGATTACTTCGACCGAGCGCGCCACTGCATCCTTGGTTTGCTTGGTTAGTGCCTGTTCGGTAAGGGTCAGTGAGATATTCCCGGTTACCGCGTCACTCTGGATCACAAAGGGTTTATCTGAATTACCACTCAGCAACTGATTTTGGCTCACATCGTTTAACGGTTCCAGCCGTTCTAACGCCAGTTCCATTTGGTTGGGGCGAGACAATTTGAACGAAACGGTATTGCCAGAAATCCGGAAACCACGGGCCGGTATAATCGGCTTATCGCTGCGCAACAATTGTCTGGCTTCTTCTTGAGTTGATTCCAGTTTGTTGGCCCGGACTGAATCCGTATCCACTTCGAACAACAGGTAAGAACCACCTTGCAAATCCAGACCAAGGTTTACTGTTTTCGACGGTAAAAATACCGGAATGACACCTTCCACATCTTCGCTACCACGAATGTTTTCTGTTAAAAAATTTGGCAGAGCAAACAGCAACCCCAATAAAATGACCAGCCAGATGGCTATCTGTTTCGCCTTAGAAAAATGCAGCATTATAAATTACTTCTTTTTTACAGGTGTCTTTTTTGCCGGTGTATCATTGGCCGCTTTTGGGGCGTTTTTGGATCGAACATCTTGCAGCGTGGCGCGCAGAACTTTGACCTTCACACCCGTAGCAATCTCCACAGTGATCTCGTCATCGCCATCAACAACTTTGGTCGCCTTGGCCACCAAGCCACCGGCGGTTACCACCGTGTCTCCACGGCGAACTGCGGCGACCATGTCTTTGTGCTCACGCATCCGTTTTTGTTGCGGACGGATCAGCAGAAAATAAAAGATTGCAAACATCGCAATCATCATTGCGAAGAAGCCGAACGGACTTTGGCCAGCATCGGCCTGTATGAACATTATGGCGCTGGATACGCTTGGAGTTGACATCTGGTTCCCCTGAATTTCATGGCCGGGACAATGTCCCGGTTAAAGCTGTTCGGAATATAGGGTTCATCGCCCAAATTGCAATCAGGCAAATTCAGTCAAAGGGACGTTTTAACGCTTAGGCAGATGCTTTAACGGATCGACCGGCTTGACCCCTTTGCGAGTCTCGAAATGGAGCTGCGGAATATCAACCGATCCAGATGAACCTGCCAACCCAATGATCTCGCCGCTTTTGACTTGGGCCCCCTCACGGACATTCGACTGTGAATTGTGGGCATAGGCTGTTACCCAGCCATTGCCGTGGCGGATCAGGATCAAACGGCCATAGTTTTTTAGCTCAGAACCGGAATAAATCACCGTACCCGCGCCAGCCGCATGGATCTCGGCATCTTGTTTGGCCGCAATGTTGATACCGTCATTACGCATGCCACCGGCTTTACCACCAAATCGCGACAATATTTTACCTTCCATCGGCCAGACAAAGGTGGAAGTGGCGGCGGGCTTGATCGATTTACGTTTCGGAACTGGCTTTGGTTTTGGCTTGGTCCCGGACTTGGGTACTGTATCTGCTCCGGATGTTGTTGGTGTTGTTGTCGGTGCCGGTTTGGGTGCAGCGGCCTGCCAATGTCCCTCTTGGTCCCCGGCCAAAGTTGGCAGAACCAGAATCGAATCTGGTGAAATCGTATACGGCTCATCAATACCGTTGATGCCAGCCAAAGACTGAAAATCAATTTTATATCGCCGCGAAATCGAATAGAGCGTATCGCCCTTTTGCACCCGGTAGTGCAAAGGCGGCGGCAGGTTCAGCACCTGTCCTTTGTTCAAATCATAAGGTTGTTTCAACCCGTTCAAATCAATCAACGGACGCAAAGCAATTTGATATTTTTCCGAAAGGCTAAACAGCGTGTCGCCGCTTTGCACCCGGATACTAGCCGGTCGATCCCGGGTTGGTATAATTTCCTGTTCCGGCAAATGGGTTGCCGATTGCGGTGCCAGTTCGACAATTTCAACGGTTTCGTTATTGCTAGCCAGATCATCTTGTGATCCCGGCTCTACTGGACCTTCGTCGAGCATATCTAGTTCGTCAGCTTCGCTTAATGCCTCGGTATCTACCGGCTCGACTGGTGCCGATTCTGCTGGAAGCTCTTGGGCCTGATACTCAGGCAATGCAGCCGGCGTTGCCGCTTTTTCGTAAGGCGAGGTGCGGTCCGCATCGGGGCCACGATACACCACAGGTGCCATGTCTCGGCCTTGGGAACAGGATGTCAGGGCAAAAGCCGCAACCAGAATAGTCGGAATCAGAGATATACGAATCATGGCAGCTATTTTCGCGCCAACTGGTTAATCAATCCTGCTCCAAAATAGGCATTTTGAAGGCAAATCCAAAAGCTAGATCAAAATCATAACGTGCGCGCAATACCGGATAATAGCGGCACAAAGCGCACTTTATCCAATACGTGCTCGTGAAACGTCTCGCCATCGCGGCGATAAACAGTCAACCGTTGGCGACCGCTGGTTCCTATTGGCGCCACCATCAAGCCGTTATCACGCAATTGCGCCAGCAAGGCTTTAGGCGGTTCAGTGGCAGCGGCTGTCAGGATAATCCGATCAAAACTGTCTTGCTCTGGCCAACCCAACCCGCCATCACCCAGCCGGGGGACAATGTTGTGCAGTTTTAACGCCGCAAACCGGCGCTTGGCTTCTTCCAACAAGGTTCGGTATCGCTCAATGGTGTACACTCGGCGAGCCAGCTTTGACAGAATGGCGCACTGATACCCCGAACCCGTACCGATCTCGAGTACCTTCTCGCGGCCCGTTAAGCACAAGGCTTCGGTCATGCAGCCCACCACCATCGGTTGGGAAATGGTTTGACCACAGGCAATCGGCAGCGCCCGGTCTTCCCAAGCTTGGTCAACAAATTCCGGCGTGACAAACAAGTCGCGCGGTGTGGTTTCTATGGTCGCCAAGACGCCATGATCCGTCACCCCTGACGAACGAAGCGCCATAATCAACTGGACGGTATCGGGGTTCATAACGACCCAAACCTAGTCATCAAAATAGGCATTTAACGCGGCCAAAGTTTTGTAATGGGTCAGGTCCATGTGCAAGGGCGTGATGGAAATCCGTTTTTCATAAATCGCCCGCAAATCCACACCGTCGGGCGGTGTGGACAAGCGACCGTTAAACCCAAGCCAATGATATTCTCGGCCACCGGGGTCTTGGCGTGTGTGAATATCAATCAAATCAGCATCGCGTCGCCCCATCCGGGTTAATTCAATCCGATCCACGTCTTCCGGCGGGCAATCTGGGAAATTCACATTCACCAACACGTCTTCGGGCCACCCAGCAGAAAGCAATTTTTCCAGAACGGCGACCGCATGAAATTCTGCCGTTTCCCAATGAATGATTCCATCTTCGGTAAACGGGTAGGTCTGTGACAGCGCCACCGATGGAATACCCATCTCCATGCCCTGAATGGCGGCGGCAACCGTACCCGACAAGGTAATGTGTTCGGCCAAATTTTGCCCCTTATTAACCCCGGATAAAATGAGGTCCGGTTTCTTGCCCTCGACCAGTTCCAGCACGCCCATCATGACGCTGTCAGTTGGCGTGCCGAACACGGCAATATGGCGTTCATCGCGGCGTTCAACGCGCAACGGATCGCGAATGGACAAGGCGCGGGATGCGGCGGATTGCTCAAACGCCGGAGCCACCACCCAGACATCATCAGATAAATGACGCGCCACCCGTTCCAGCAGCGCCAAACCGGGCGCATCAATGCCATCGTCGTTTGAGAGCAATATACGTGGATTTTTCGGGATCATTGGATGACCTCCTGTCCGCCCATATAGGGTCGCAACACTTCGGGAATTTCAATACTACCATCTTCACGTTGATAGTTTTCCATGACGGCCAACAACGCACGGCCTACTGCAATACCGGAGCCGTTCAAAGTATGCACAAACCGGGTTTGTTTTTCGCCTTCCAAACGGCAACGGGCGTTCATGCGCCGGGCCTGAAACTCACCGCAATTGGAGATCGAGCTGATCTCGCGATAGCAATCTTGGCTAGGCAACCACACTTCCAGATCGTGCGTTTTGGTCGCGCCAAATCCCGTATCGCCAGAACACAGGATCATCACCCGATAGGCCAGACCCAGCTTTTGTAAAATGCTTTCGGCGGCGGCGGTCATTCGTTCGTGCTCGGCAACCGATTGTTCCGGCGCGCAAATACTGACCATTTCCACCTTCATAAACTGGTGCATGCGGATCAAGCCGCGCGTGTCTTTGCCCGCCGACCCGGCCTCAGATCGAAAACACGGCGTATAGGCGCAATAACGCAATGGCAGGTCAGCCTCGTTTTGGATGGCTTCGCGGGCTAGATTGGTCAAGGGCACTTCAGCGGTCGGGATCAGCCAATGTCCGGTCGTGGTTTGGAACTGGTCATCGGCAAATTTGGGCAATTGGTTGGTGCCAATCAACGCATTATCACGAACCAACAAGGGCGGTGCAATTTCAGTAAATCCGTTTTCGCCGATTTGCACGTCCAGCATAAAATTGGCCAAAGCCCTTTCAAGACGAGCCAAATCACCTTTTAAGAAAGCAAATCTAGCCCCGGAAATTTTGGCGGCCGCTTCGAAATCAAGCAGGCCCAAGGCCTCACCCAATTCAGTATGGTCCTTTGGTGCAAAGTCCAACGCGACCGGCGTTCCCACGCTTCGCAATTCCTCATTGGCCGCTTCGTCCGCACCGTCCGGCACTTCATCGCTCATGATGTTGGGTAGGCTCAGCAGAAATTCCCTCATTTTATTATCAGCAATGACAGCGAGTTCATCGAGATTGGATTCTGTAGATTTCAATGAAGAAACTTTGGTCCGAAGCCGATTGAATTCTTTATCATCACCACGCGCCTTGGCCGCCCCAATTAACTTGGAGGCTGCATTTCGCTCCGTTTCCGCTTCTTGTTTGGTTGCTATGGCTTCGCGACGGGTTATGTCCAACGCCAAAATTATAGGTGATTGTTCGGGCAATCCTCTCCGTTCCATTTCGGCGTCAAAAGCCGTCGGGTTTTCGCGAATATAGCGGATGTCATGCATGGATCTGGCTCATTATTATTGATGCGCAGGGTGTACGATTGGGCGATTGGCTTGTCCAGATGGCAAATGCGCCTTCTGGCTATCCTTCAAACAACTCTGTTTCTAATTTTATTTCGGTCCCCGGATTTAATCCGGGGTCCAGACTGGCTTGATGCTGATGAAAGCCTAGAAGAACTGGACCCCGGCTCTGGGGCCGGGGACCGCAATGGCCTGATCGTACAATTGCCGATCTTTCGAGGCTCGGCTTTGCCTCACACCTCAGCATGAGGTGATTGGTGTAAGTTTGGCTCGTTTCAAAAAGCTCCTCATGGACGAGGTGCAACTGCAAGGAGCCTCGAAGTATCGGACCCGTGACGGCAGCGCTTATTCTTCTGCCTCGTACTTCGCGTCTTCTTCTTCGCGTTTTCGTTCGATCAGCGACACCGACCAGATTGATATTTCATACAAAAGAAACACCGGCACACCCAACAAGAATTGCGAAATGACATCTGGCGGCGTGAAAAATGCGGCGAAGGCCAAAATACCAACCACTGCGTATTTTCGCCCCTTGCGTAACCCTTCGGCGCTGACCAGCCCAACCCGGCCCATCAAGGTGAGCACTACTGGCAATTGGAATGAAAAGCCAAAGGCCAAAATCAACGTAGTGACTAAGCTCAAATACTCGGACACTCGGGGCAATAATTGAATGGCCACCTGCCCGGCTCCGGCGGCTTGTTCCTGATGAAAGGCGAAGCGCATTACCATGGGCAACATCACAAAATAAACAAAACTGGCTCCGGTAAAAAACAAAGCGGGAGACGCAACCAAAAACGGCAAAAACGCGCCGCGCTCATTGCGATACAAACCGGGAGCCACGAAGCGGTAAATTTGCCATGCCAAAAACGGAAAGGCGACAATCACCCCGCCAAACAAAGCCAGCTTCATCTTGGCAAAGAAAAACTCCAGCGGGCCGGTGAAAATCAACTCCAGCGCCAATCCGTCTTCGCTTGCCTGGCGCGCGTTTTCCGCCGCAAACAAAAAAGGTGCCAGCAGGAAATTATAGATATCTTGGGCGAAGAAAAAACAGCCGCCAAACGCCACCAGAACCGCAATAAACGAATGGATCAACCGGGTACGTAACTCGACCAGATGGTCCAGCAACGGCGCGCGACTGGCATCCATTTCATCTTCTTCGGGTTCCGGTTCGACCTGTTCGGTCGATTTGTCTGTCATGGTGTTTTATTCCCGGCCCGAGGCATCAATGTCGCGCTCGACATCACCCAGCTCTTGCTGAATGTCACCAATCGGGTTGGAGTTTTTAATGGTGGCAATTTCTTTTCGAAGTTCGTCCAACTCGACTTCGCGGCCCATATCATCAAACGCACCACGAAATTCAGCAGCCATGGCTTTAGCCCGACCGGTCATCGCGCCCAGTTTGCGTAACATGGCCGGCAGGTCTTTGGGACCAACCACGATCAGGGCAATGACGCCCAGAACCAACAGCTCGACAAATCCTATTTGTGGTATCATCGCTGATCACCTCGCGCTTTTTGACGCGTGCGCCTATTTCTTTTTGGCTTTGGTAGCGTTGGCTTCCACATCAATGGTTTCGCCAGCATCTTCAATCGATGGATCATCGTCTTTCAAGCCTTTGCGAAAGCTCTTAATGCCTTTTGCCAGATCGCCCATCACCGATGAGATTTTACCGCGCCCCCCAAACAGGATGAGCGCAACAACGGCAATAACAACGATCTGTAATGGTCCAACGGAACCCATGGTGTACTTCCTTTTCCTGACCGAAACGGTCTTAGAATGCAAAGTCCAGTTTACGCCTCTTTGCCTGTCAAAGCGAGCCTAATCTGCACTTGCCTCGTCACTATCCAAAAAATCCGTATGAAAGGTGCTGTCTTCTGCCTCTTCGTCAACCGGCAATAAATTATCCAGATCAGGATCAGACGATGGCATGGGCACTTCAAAATCCGCCGGAATACGGCTATCGAGCAAGCCAGCGGCTTTTAGCTCATCCTTGCCCGGCAAATCC
>JAJFFR010000288.1 GCA_021776555.1 Robiginitomaculum sp. | reverse complement strand
CCGGACAAGCCGTGTGATGACGATAAAGTACAGTTATCGCAATGCGCTCTTGATTTTATTATTGCTTTCAAATGTGAAATTGGATTTGTCACACTTGGCCAAGTGGACCTAATTTACCCGGGCGATCCGCACCAGATTGGTTTTGCCAGGGGATCCAAACGGGATACCAGCGGTAACCACAATCCGGTCGCCAGCTTTGGCGATACCTTCGGATTTTACCATGGCAATCGCTTTGTCGACCATGTCATCCATATCTTTGGCGTCTTCGGTCATACAAGCAGTTATGCCCCACACCATAGCCAATTGCCGGGCGGTAGTCCGGTTAGGGGTCATGCCGATAATGCGCTCGATGGGTCGTTCACGAGCCGCACGAAGTGCCGTAGAGCCAGACGAAGTATAGGTAACAATCGCCGCTGCATTGATGGTGTCGGCCGCCAGGTGTGCCGCCGCCATGATGGCATCGGCCGTAGTTGATTCCGGTTTGCGCGGGGTTGTCGCCAACATGGTGCGCCAGCTATCAGATCGTTCGACCCGGCGGACGATTTTTTCCATCATGGCGACCGCTTGCACCGGATAGCTGCCCACGGCGGTTTCGCCGGATAACATCACTGCATCGGCACCATCATAAACCGCTGTGGCCACATCAGAGGCCTCGGCCCGCGTCGGGGCGGGGTTGTCGATCATGCTTTCTAACATTTGCGTGGCAACGACAACCGGTTTGCCCTTGGTGCGTGCCTTGGCAATGATTTCCTTTTGCAGGACCGGAACGGCTTCTGGCGGCATTTCAACACCCAGATCACCGCGCGCCACCATGACCGCATCGGACAGGTCCAAAATGGCATCCAGATGCTTGATGGCTAAGGGTTTTTCCAGTTTTGCGATAATGCCGATCTTGCCTTTGATCAATTTGCGTAATTCAGCCACATCTTCCGGGCCTTGCACGAACGAAAGGGCTACCCAATCGACCCCGAGAGACAGAGCATAGCGCAAATCTTTTCGGTCTTTGGTCGTCAGCGCTGAAATCGGCAAATGAGCGCCCGGTAGGTTGACGCCTTTGCGGTTGGACAATGTACCAGCCACCATGGCTTCAACCTGCATTTTGGTTTTCTGAACCTTGACGATTTTGAACCGCATGCGGCCATCATTGACCAGAAGAATGTCACCTTTTGAAACGGCCGAGAATATCTCCTTGTGGGGTAATCTGGCTCGCTGATCATTGCCGGGAGCAGGGTCCATATCAAACTGATAGGCTTGCCCGGCGGCCAATATCACTTCATCACTTTCAAACACGCCAAGTCGCAGTTTTGGCCCTTGCAAATCGGCCAGAATGGCAATCGGGCGCTTTTTGTCGCGCTCTACTTTGCGAATGGTATCGAATACTTTTTTATGGTCCTGGTGCTCGCCGTGGGAAAAATTCATCCGGAAAATATCCACACCGGCATCAAACAATTTGGAAATCACTTCTTCACTGGCCGAATTCGGTCCCAAGGTGGCGACGATCTTGGTTCGGGTACGTTTCATGTCAATCAGCCTGATTCGAAAACAAGACTATCTTGGTACCGTTATTCGGTCCTTCGGGCGAGCGATATCATTTGCTCATGCAAGGTATCAATGATCAGTTCGGCATGGGTGTGCATCAGCAGTAATCCGCCGTCTTTGACTTCGATGAAGCGAACATTTTTTCGCTCTGCGGCAAAGTCGCGGACAAATTCAGCTGGGAATTGTGAATTTTGGTGTCCGTGCAGCAGCACAATTGGGTGTTTGAGATCGGTCAAGTAATTTGACCAATCGACTGATAAATCAATGGTTTGGTATAAAATAGCATTCTGGCCTTGGGCGTGAGAGAACTCTGCGCCTTTGCGTAAAATTGCCGCCACATCCGGGCGCTGGCTGACTTGATAATCCAACCCTTCGCCGTGGTAAAACGTGCGGTGAAACAGATCAATTCGGCCCTTTTGCAACAAGGCAACGGCGCCTTGGATCATCAGGGGTAAAATATGTGGCGCTAACCGCGCCGTCCACATAAAGCCACGCATGCGCGGCGGTAGGCCTTCGATATGTTCTGGTTTGGTAAACGGAATGCCGGAGCTAAAATTGACTTGTCCGCTGATCAGACCCGGCTCAAAATGGGCAATGGCATAGCCCTGTCCGCCACCGGCTTCTTGTCCCAGCAAAACACAAGGCCCAGTGCCCAGATGGGCCATCACGGCTTTTAAGTCTGACGCCATGGTCTGGTGTCGTTTTTTACGGTTGCGTGAGGCAGGCGAGGTTTCGCCATAGCCGGGGCGAGCCACGGCCAGCAAGCGGATATTATGTTGGCGCAACTTAGCTCGGGCCGCCGCCGACAAATAGGGACCGCCAAGCATGGAATGGCTGAAAATGGCCCAGCGTCCGGTTTGTGGTCCGATCAAGCGATAGGCCACACGCCGTCCGCAAGGCAGGACCATGATGTGTTCTTGCACATCATCTAGGGTCTGTTCAGTTTTGGAGACGGTTTCACTTTTTTGGGCGGGATCGGCGGTTATGACTTGCGAGATACCGGCGACTAGCCGGACCAGATCGCTTTGTTTGCGGGCGCCGGTCTTGGCTAACACTGCCGAGATTTGCGAGCGAACGGTGTTGACAGATTTATCATTATTCTTGGCAATTTCTGATACCGAATGCCCGATCATGATTTGATTGGTTACCCGACATTCGGCGCCGGTCAGGCCAAAGCCGTCGCGCAGCAATTGATCGACATTGGGCGTCCAGTTGACCTCGGCGGTCAGGATCAGGGTCAAAGGTTCTTCCTGATCGCGCACATGGGGGCTAAGCACCAACACCAGAGATTGCCCGTCTGTACCATAGGCCCGCAACACGGCTTGCAAACCGGGTCGGGTATTTGGTTTGGGGGACAAGCGATCCAACAAGGCCAAAGCTTTGTCGCTATCCATGGCGATTTCATTAACGTGGGCAGAAACACCTAAAATTTCGGCAGCGGCATTGTTAGCGGCCCGTATGGTGCCGTCGGGCCGAGCTAGAATGGCCGGACAGGTGTAGGCCGCCAGCAGATCATCCAGCGAGACCAAATAGCTACCTTCGGCCGCGCCCAATCGTTCGATAATTTCAAAAGCTCGTAACAGATGATCATCGACCCCGGTGGCGATCGGGTGCTCATTACTGCCAACTGCCAGATTATTGGTCTTGACCACAGCGGAAATTCGCTTTTCCCAGGTCAATACCAATTGGTCGTATTCTTCGGGTTTGGTGGTCAGGGAATAGGCCTGCTCGATCAGGTCAGCATTGTACTTTTCACTGGCTGATGGTGGCGTTTTTCGATCCATTTTGTTGGCAATTCCCAGACTGAATGGTGCGAAGTGTTCCCCTTTGCACCGGTTATTTCGTCAAGAATACTACGGCGCAGCAAAATTAAGCAATTGCAAATTGCTGTATCGACGATCTGCTCAGGTTGTCAGGATGGCTTTTACCTGTTTTTGCAATTCAGGAATAATATCCTGCTCAAACCATGGGTTGGTTTTGAACCAGCGGATATTGCGCGGGCTGGGGTGGGGCATGACCAATTGTTCGGGCCAGAAGGGGCGCCAATCAGCAACGGTTTGGGTCAGCCTCTGTTTTCGAAATTGTGGCAAATGCCAGCCAATTGCATATTGGCCGATGATCAATTGTAATTTTAGCTCTGGCATTGCGCTGAGAAAACCCTCGCGCCATTTTGGCGCGCATTCGGGGCGCGGCGGGTTATCACCAGATTTTCCAGTGCCGGGGAAACAAAACCCC
>JAJFFR010000287.1 GCA_021776555.1 Robiginitomaculum sp. | reverse complement strand
CCGGCCAAGCGTGAACTGCGCGGCAATGAACAATGCCAGCAAAAACACCACGACCAGCAACATGGTGGCCAAGGCATCGACAAAGCCTGGCCAATAATCTTCGCTGGCGGTTCTTCTCCTGCCGGGGCGAGCCACTATTTTTTATCCCGGGATAGCCCGACCAAAGTTTTGGTCAACAGCTTGATCTCTTGGCGCACTGCTTCAATGCCGGCCCCGCGCTGAGCTTCGCCTTCGCGCATGGTTTTTTCCAATGCAGCGATATTATCAGCTGATTGCTCGAGCAATGCGCCCACATAAGCCGGAGAATTTGGATCTTGCCCGGCAGCAGCTGACACCCGCGAGATGGAATGAATCCAGTCTTCGACTTCCACATAAAATCGGTTTTGAGCCTGACCGGCCTGTAATTCCAAAAATCCAACAACCAGTGATCCAGCCAAGCCAAACAGCGAGGATGAAAAGGCGGTGCCCATGCCTTTAATCGGCTCCTCAAGCGCCCGCATCAATTGGGCGATATCTTCTTCGCCGCCGGTACCGTTCGACAATGCTGCAACAGCCGCACCGACTGAACCCACGGTTTGCAACAGACCCCAGAAGGTTCCAAGCAGCCCCAAAAAGATCAACAAGCGGCCTAAATAGCGGGTGATTTCGCCGGCCTCGTCCATGCGGCCCGAAACCGAATCGAGAATGGATTGGCTCGAGCCTGCCGATAAGCGCAATTGTCCCGGCGTTTCCGATAACAAAACCCCCATCGGCGCAATCAGGCCGGGTGGACGTGGCATGCGGTCAAAATCTCTAACCCGGGTGAGCCGCCGAACCCAACGCACCGCAGGGTAGATGCTTAAGACCTGCCGAAAGCAGTACAAAACTGCCACCGCAAACACCAGCAGGATCAACCCGTTAATTGCCCTGTTGGCCTCAAATGCGGTGCGTATTTGGTCTTCGAGTGCATAGCCCAACACGCCAACCACGAAGGTGAAACCAGCCATCCAGAACAGATATCTCGACGGGCCGCTAAAGCGGGCAACCAAACCATTACGCGAATCCATAACTATTCCTTATGCACATTTTGACCTCGGGCACGGAATACCCTAGCCCAAAAAGTGACAAAGATCAGGCCAAATATGAGAAATATTGATCACTCAACCCAACAAATGTTGAATCTGTGCTGCTTTTACCCTGCTATGGTCTATCTCCGCTAACCGACCAATGCGGCGCAATATTTTAGTATTGGGTAGCGTGAATACTTTCCAACGCAGCAGAGATTCTGTTGGTAAACCGGCATTTGTCAGATCAGATATGATGATGTCACTGGGCCACACCGAGCGTTTGGCACTCGTGATCATCATCAAAATACTGTGGTCATTTGCTTCATTGAATTTTGAGGTTGAAAAAACCAAAGCCGGACGAACCTTGGCAACAGGAAGATCAACAAATGGAAATGGAACCAGAATAATATCCCAACGTTCACAAATTATCATAGGCTTCACTATCCAACGGATCGGACCACTCTGCCAATAACTCCTCCAGCGCTTTAAGTTCAGATGCGGCATCATCTGACTTCAAACGACCTTGCTTTCCTGGATACGCCGCCAACGGTTTATTGCTCCAGATAAACTTAACTTCAATAACCAGTCCAATTTTTCGGGCAAGGTCCGATGCACCGCGCCATGCGTGAATGGCATCTACCCCTTGTATTGAAACCCCGGCTTCTGGAACATGCACATACCCTTCATCGGTCTTTTTTCCCAACACAAGACG
This sequence comes from Robiginitomaculum sp., assembly GCA_021776555.1. GTDB lineage: Bacteria > Pseudomonadota > Alphaproteobacteria > Caulobacterales > Maricaulaceae > Robiginitomaculum_B. The sequence goes on along the minus strand of JAJFFR010000287.1, from coordinate 2,815 downwards.
ACTACTGGACATGGCAACAAGACCTCTAGCGCTGCCTATTTTTGCAAACGCCCTTTTGTGGATTTCGTGATGCAATTTTGCCCAATTCGGGTTTTTGAACTCTACACCATCCAAACGTAAAACTTGCAGCTTTGCATATTTCAAATTGGGAGCAAGCGCGCCTTCAAACAGGATCGGTTGCTCAACTAATGTATTACAAAGTACATCTGAATTCGGTGAACGTTCTGCTGGATTGGCCATATAACTATCCAACAGCCGAGAAATCACCGATGATTCCGTATCAATAAACGGTTCGGCAATTTCTTTGAGCCGCGCATAAGTCTGGTCATCGACTTGGATAGAACGCATTAAAACCTCCCATTGCTGAGAATTGATAATAGCAAAAATATAAAAAATAGCAAATAATTTTTATATTTTTGCTATAACTAAGCCGTTCCGACAAGATATCTGTATCTATTGTGGTTTTACCGCGTCCAATTTTTCTTTCATCAGGTCGTAAATTTCGGAATTTGCCGACAAGATTGAGCTGCCATCTATTTTGGCATCGCCGTCCATATCGGTGACAACACCGCCTGCTTCACGGATCAGCACGATCCCGGCGGCGATATCCCAAAGCTGCAAATTGCGTTCCCAAAACCCGTCATAGCGACCGGCAGCCAACCAAGCTAGGTCCAGCGCCGCCGAGCCATAGCGTCGAACGCCCGACACGTGCTGGCTCATGGCGTGCAGTTCTTTCAAGAACTGTGCATGGCCCGGTTTTCCCTTGAACGGGATACCAGTCGACAATACGGAGCTTTCCAGATCGGTACGGATCGATACCCGCAAACGGCGATCATTCAAAAATGCACCCTTGCCTTTTTCGGCCCGGAACATCTCGTCGCGGCTCGGATCATAAATCACCCCGGCCACCAATTCGCCATCGCGCTCTAGCGCAATGGAAATGGCGTAATGCGGAATGGCGTGCATAAAATTGGTGGTGCCATCCATCGGATCAATAATGAACCGGTGCGACGGGTCAGTACCTTTGATCTCACCACCCTCTTCCAGCAAAAAGCCATAGCCCGGACGGGATTCAGACAGCTCTTCCACCAGCACTTCTTCGGCCTGCCGGTCGGCGGCGGTCACGTAATCAGCGGGTCCTTTTTTGGACACTTGCAGGTTTTCAACTTCGCCAAAATCCCGCTGCAAAGCACGTGCAGCTTTGCGCGCTGCCGCCATCATGATGTTGTGCAAACCAGAGGCAATTACCATGGTCTTGATCCTGTTTTATCGCCGAAGAGAAGAGGGTCAGTCGGCCCGTTTTACGTATGAGCCATCGGATGTTGAGACAACGATTTTTTCATCTATTCCGACAAATGGCGGGACCGTTGTTCGTACCCCGTTTTCCAAAATAGCTGGTTTAAATGAATTGGCCGCCGTTTGTCCTTTGACCACCGGTTCGGTGTCGGTAACTTGCAAAATGACCTGTTCTGGCAGACTGATACTAATGGCCCGTTCTTCGTGGAACTCGATGCTGATTTCCATGCCGTCCTGCAAATAGGCTGCGCTATCGCCGATAAATTCCTTCATCAGCTCAATCTGCTCAAAGGTTTCGCTATCCATAAAGGCCAAGGTGTCACCATTGTCGAACAGATAGGTATGGGGCTTTTGCTCCAACCGGACTTTTTCGACTTTTTCCGAAGCCCGGAACCGTTCATTTAGCTTGCTGCCATTGATCAAATTTTTCAATTCGACCTGATTAAATGCGCCGCCCTTACCCGGTTTGACTGCATTGCACTTGACCGCAAGCCAGAGCGAGTTTTGATGCTCGATCACATTGCCGGGGCGAATTTCATTGCCGTTGATTTTCATGGGCCAACTTCCAAAGTGTCGCTATAAAGCGCGACCTCTATAGCACTGACCGAAATGTGCCAACCGGTTTTACCAAAAAGCCTGTGAAAACAAGCCGCTCAATCGCCGCTCTGTGTCGGGTTCAGTATTGGATCAAGTACCGGCTTTGGTGCTGGATTGGCCGAAGCAATCGACAGGGGCATTTTGGAACGGGCATGGGCCAAGTCGCGCACAGTGGGCGGTAACGCACCGCGTAACACATCGGCCAAATGCCAATACTCGTCCTGAAGCCGGTCCCCGGCAATGGCCCGCAAGGCCCATTCATAGGCCATCTCGCGGTCTTGTTGCACCCCTTCACCTTTGGCTAGAACCAAAGCATAAAGATACTGCCCTTCGGGTTCTTCCAATTCAGCAGCTTTGCGAAACCATCGAGCCGCACTGGCTTGTAACGGCGGCTCCGCTCCAGCCAAAAACAGACCCAACGCAGTCATGGCTTCGCGGTTTCCAGCTTCGGCCGCGGTCAGCAATTGTTGCTGGCCTTTTTCAGGTGCGTATACCTCACTGTCCGGGTCGGCTTGCAGCACACCGGCTTTCCATGCCGCTTCGGCATCGCCGCCAAACACTGCCGTCTGGTACAGTGCTAAGGCTTGCGCATCCTTGCCTTGGGTTAACAACAAATCGCCTAAGGCGGTTCGGGCCGGGTTTAATCCATGGGCAATGGCGGCGCGAAACTGCGCCTCGGCCCCGATCTCGTCCAATGGTCCGCCATGACCTGATGCCAAGGCTCGGCCCAATGCTAGCATGGCATCATCGCTGCCCAATTTGATCGCTTTGCGTAAAAAAGCCCGGCCATCACCGGCAGCCAGACCACCGCGCGCGGCAAAGGCCATCCCGGCCAGCGCCAACACCGCATCAACTTCGTCTTCCGCCGCCGCTTCACGATACCATTTGACCGCATTGACCGGATTGGGCGGGCCGCCCAAAC
>JAJFFR010000286.1 GCA_021776555.1 Robiginitomaculum sp. | reverse complement strand
CAAAAAGCCCATTTCACCCATTTCATTTAATACTTCGCGGTCAAAGCGTTCTTCGCGATAGGCTTGTATGATTCTGGGGGTCAGCTTGTCGTCGGCAAAGGCGCGGGCGCTGTCCGCAATCATGCGTTCCTCTTCAGATAGCTGACCCTGCAAATCCAACGGATCTTGCCAGTTAAAGGTTTTGGACACGCTCATGATAACAGGTTCTCCAATAAGGGATTGAATAAAAAGAACACCTAACGCGAATAGCCAAGGTTTCCAAGCCACAAAAAAACGGCCGGTGGTTGCCCGGCCGTTTTTCAAAACAAAATACTGTTTTTAGAACTTATGAAATATCGTTGGTTGGTGCGCCATCGGCGGCGCGCCTAACGGCGCCAATTCCATTTTCTGCGCCATCTTCAGAAGCATACCCCTGAGACGAGAGAATGATTTCACCATTACGGGCTTTTAAGCTGAAATACCATTTTCCGCTATTGCCTTCAAACGGGTCTTTGAACCGACCACGCTCAGGTGCATTTTTCTTTACAGATTCAATTCCATTTTTGGCGCTTGCTTTGGCTTTGTACATCTCAGACTTACCCACAATCTCGCCGTTGCCGGCTACGAGTGTGAAAAAGAACTGTCCGTCCTTTGCTTTTTTTAGATCAAACTTCCCTGCCATTTTACTAGAAACTCCCCTGTTATGTTCCAATGAATGACATTAACTATGCAATGTTTCATTTGGAAACACCACAAAAAAAGGCAGTTGCTCTATTTCATCTCTTGTAAGTTGGAAAAAGTTCAACCAAACGGGGAAAAATCTAGCGCGAACATAACACATCAATCAGGTATCTTGACCGGCTGTTGCCGGATTCAGTTCGTCGGGAGCCGATGAGCCAAGTAGATTTATAGCCGCGCGCTGTATCAAAAAACACCGCGCGATTCAGTCCGGCAATTTCACAAAATGCTTGCGCGGCTTGTTGTCCGCATTGGCGTTCTGGACGAATACAATCTGAAACCGCATGTCCTTGCAGGGAAGGTTCAGGGAAGAATATAGTTCGCTGCCCTTGAAAACTTTGACCATACTGCCGGTCGCTCCGCCAGTCGTGGCCCCACCGGTCGTCTGGAGTTGGGGAAGGCTGATATCCGGGGTTCTCGTCATAACGAACCGGGCGAACCGAGGAAATGCGATCGCCCATGTCAATTCGTTCCAAATTGTTGATGGAACGCTGGATAATCTCGCATCGTCCGCCAAAATGGGGGCGGTCGCACACTTCCCATTTCCCACCTTGTAGACGCAAGGATGAGGCTCGATCCGAAAACCCAGCCCGTTGCAAGTCAGAGACTTCGTTGCGAATACTGATCCGCGTGCCGGAATAACTGTCGTCTTCAAACAAGACCAGCTCCCCAACATCACCGCCAATACCACCAATTCGGTTGTCGGAAGGCGCGACGGATGAGATGGAATACAGCAGCCCGATGGTGCCTAGGTCAGGAATGTCGCGATCGACCAATTCACAATGGCCGCCCATATTCGAATTGGCGCATACTTTCCATGTCCCGCCCGATACCCGCAAGGACGCCGCATGGTCATGAAATGCATACAGCTTTAATTTGTCCATTTTACGGGCATAGGTCCGGGCTTGTCCGCCAAAACCCGGCTTTGCGTATAGGGTGATGGTGTCTGTGTGGTTGGAAACTCGCCGCACAGAGGCAATATCAGAACCCCAACCCAGTGCGTTTAAGTCAAAATGGCCGACTGAAAATACTTCGCATCGACCTCGATATCGCTTGTCGACACAAACTTCCCACTGACCGGAAACTACTTCCATGCTTTGGGAAATGTCGGCAAAGTTGTAGGTAGCCAATTTAGGCTCATCGGATTGAAAGGTTCGATTGCGTCCCGAAAAGTCCGGGCCGGAATGTAAAACTAACTTGGCAGAGCCGGACGAATAAGAGGTTGATTGTGCTGCATTGGCGGGCGAGGAAATCCCGGCGGTGATTGCCAAACAAAATACCACTGTGTTGAGAAGTTTTTTCATTTTCGCGAGGTCCATTTCGATAGTTTTGATCTTGAAGGTAGATCATGCTGGTTTCAAGCTGAACCTGAAATGAAGCCCCCTGAAATGAAGTCCCCTGAAATGAAGCCTATGAACCGTTCCGTTTGATGCAAAAAAAAGAGCCTGCTCTCTTATAAAGTTGTTGTGAACTACAAACTGCTTGTCATTGAGCTTTTTGGAAGTTAAATTTTGGGCGAGGGCAAAACTGGGGTGTACTGAATGTCAACTGGCATAAAATGGTTGATCGGGCTTGTCCTGTTCCTATCGCTGGGTTGGGTTGGAATTTATTCCGGCATATCTGATCCGTGGCCGGGCGGCGGCGGTGCTGATCTGGCGCAAAGTAAGTTACAATCTGCCGCTGAGCAGGCGTTCAAAACTAGTGATACCAATGGGTTTGATATTGAGATGCGAGGGCAAGCTGCCTTTGTATCGGGAATCGTAAGCTCAGCAGAAGAACAAACAAAAATTCAAGATTTAGTTTTGGCCAGTCAAGGCCAAGGCGGCTTGGTAATGGGCGGCGTTACCAAGGTGAATGTGGCCGGCATTGAGGTGATCGCACCGATATTGAACCCGATCTGGAAAGTTACGCGCGATAACACTGGTTCTTTGGTGTTGAGCGGACACATTGCCGACGAAGCGCAGCGGATTGCTCTGATCGCCGAGGCGCAAAAGCTATATCCGGGTCAAGTTATTGATGAAATGCAGTTGGCACCCGGTGCATTTGTTGGGGCAGGGCCGCAAATGGTGCAGATCTTAAAGCGTTTGGCCGGTTTGCAATCAGGTTCTGCTCAATTGCAAGATGGTGTGTTTTCACTTTCCGGAGCTGCGAACAGCAAGGCGGACGCGTTGCAAGTCGAACATGAAATGCAAGCGATTGATGGTGCATATTCTGGCAATGCAAGCCTATCTTACCCACCACCGCCACCAAATGAATTTGGAGTTTCAGTGGAAACTGGGCAAATTGATGATGCAGATCAATGTCGAGGTCTATTTGCCGAGGCCTTGTCTAAAAACAAAATTCTGTTTGCCAGCAGCAAGGCTAATATCGGCGTATCCAGTCATAACTTCTTAAACTTCTTGGCCGAGTTGGCTGGTCAATGTGATGCGTTTTCAATGAAGGTTGAGGGGCATTCGGACAATACTGGCGATCGTGCCTTTAATGTGTACCTGTCTGGCTTACGGGCCGAGGCTGTGACCACGTATCTAATTTCGCGAGGCGTTGATGCTACGCGTCTTTCTTCAGCTGGATTTGGGCCTGATAGGCCCATCTGTTCAGAACGGACGTCTGATTGCCGAGCGCGCAATCGGCGTATCGAAATGCAAATAGAACAATAGGAGCGCATCGATGATTTGGCTTGCAGGACATATGTGGCTCTTATTGGCGCTGGCGGCGCTGTTGGGTCTATTGATTGGTTGTTGGATTTGTGGTCGTCGCGAGGTTGAAGATACCACAGACCAAGATGTGGAACTAGCTAGGCTTCGTTCCCACTGTGAAGAGTGCGATGCCGCCAAGGCAAAATTACGTGCCCAAGTAATGGAATTGGAAACCGCACTTGATGATATGGGTAAAGCGCCCACTGCGAATGTGGTTCCAACTTTTTATGATGCGCCCACGGATGGTGATCCAGATGATTTGAAAAAAATCAAAGGGATAGGTCCAAAACTTGAGGGACTATTGAACTCGTTGGGCGTGTATTATTACCACCAGATTGCGGGGTGGAATAGCAAACAAGTTGCAGAAGTTGACGCAAAACTTACCTTCAAAGGCAGGATTACCCGGGACAATTGGCGCAAGCAGGCCAAAACCCTAGCCAAGGGCGGGGAAACCGAATTTTCAAACCGCTATGACAAGGGCGAAACCTGACCTGCTACTGGCCTGGGGCATCGGGTTGTACGTCAGGGTGGGCATTTTGAAAAGCGGGGAGCTTTGAACAGGCTTGATCAATTTGGCGGATTAGTGGGTAGGGGTTCATATCCACCTTGAATCGGTTGGCCGCATAAATCTGTGGGATCAAATAACATTCCACCAATCCGTGGGTCGTCCCAAAACAGATGTTTGGATTTCGGTTCTCGTCGCGCGCAAGGAGCGTTTCAAGGGCCGAAAATCCCTCTTCAATCCAGCGCGCAATCCAGTCCAGCGGTGGGGTGTCCTGCCCAGTTAGTGCCTTCACTGCATTTAATACCCGCAGGTTATTCAGCGGGTGAATGTCACAACCAATCAACATGGCCATAGCGCGAACTTGCGCGCGGGAAATGATGTCGTCAGGCAGCAAGGAGGGTTCAGGGAAACGCTCCTCCAAGTATTCAATAATGGCGGGTGATTGAAACAATATCTCGCCATCGATCTCAATTGCCGGTGCCAAGCCTTGGGGGTTTAAGTCGAGATAGGCCCTTTCCTTGTGTTGCCGCTCCACAAGGTTAAGCGGTTGATACTGCCACTCCACGCCCTTCAAATTCAACGCAATGCGGACGCGATGCGAGGTGCCGCTACGAAAATAATTCCAAAGTTTTATCACGGCGCGCCTCTAATTTAGTTGCAATTGTTACTATAATGACTCATATATGGGTCAGGATTTGACCTTGATGACTCAAAATTAGCAACAGGAAGTACAAAAATGGCTGATTTATTTGAAAACCCGCTCGGCACCTGCGGATTTGCATTTGTTGAATTTACCTCCGAAGAGCCAGATAAGTTGGGATTGTTGTTCGAGCAGATGGGCTTTACGGCTGTCGCCAAGCACAAACGCAAAGATGTCATTCGGTACAAACAAGGCAACGCCAACTTTTTACTGAACCGTGAAACTACCGGCCAAGCTGCGGATTTTTGTGCGGCCCACAAGGGCGGCGCTAATGCGATGGGTTTCTTGATGGAAGATGCGGCTTTTGCCCACAAAGGCGCGCTGGAACGCGGTGCCACGGATATGCCCGACGGATTGTGGACCAATGAATTGCCGGCGGTTGTTGGTGTTGGTGGCTCGGCGCTGTATCTGATGACGAAATCGGATATGGACGCGTTTTACGCTCGGGAATTTGTGACATTCAGCGGCGTTGATGAGAGCGAAAACAGCTTGAATTTTCATTATATCGACCATCTAACTCACAACGTATTTCGTGGAAATATGGAGCCTTTGGGTAAATTTTACGAAGACGTTTTCGGGTTCCGGCAAATCCGCTATTTTGACATTGAAGGTAAATTGACCGGTTTGATTTCTAAAGCGATGACCAGCCCGTGTGGCATGATCAGAATCCCGATCAATGAATCAATGGATGATAAATCGCAGATTGAAGAATTTCTGACCGATTTTAACGGTGAAGGCATTCAACATATTGCCATTGAAACCAGCGAAATCTATAGTTCTGTTGATGGCTTGATCGCCAATGGCATAGAATTACAGGAAACGCCGGATAGCTATTTTAGTTTGATCGACCAACGCTTGCCGGGTCACGGTGAAAATGTTGAAGAGTTGCGCAAACGCCGTATCTTGATCGATGGGGCGCCGACCGAAGGACAGGGACTTTTACTACAAATTTTCTCAAAAACCGTGATTGGTCCGGTGTTCTTTGAGTTCATTCAAAGAAAAGGCAATGACGGTTTTGGGGAAGGAAATTTCCAAGCCTTGTTTGACTCGATTGAATTGGATCAGATTGAGCGCGGTGTAATCGAAGATACAGCTAGCTGATCAGGAGCCTGTTGGTGCCAAAAGCGGCGGATATAGAAACCTATACCAAGGATGGGGTTGTTTGTTTACGCGGCGTGTTTGATCCGGTGTGGATAGAGCTGTTGCGAAAATGGACCGACACCGCAATGTCCAACCCGGGGCCACATGCCGAAGAATATACGGCGGGTGGGCATTCGGGGCGAGCGTTTAACGACCTAGACTTGGCGCGCCGCCATGGCGGGTTTCGCGAGTTTATATACCAATCCCCGGCTGCCCAAATCGCCGGAACGATCATGCAAAGCAACAAGGTCAATTTCTTTTACGATCAGTTGATCGTAAAAGAACCCAATACTGCGGAGCGCACCCCTTGGCATCAGGACCAGCCCTATTGGGCGGTTAGTGGTCGTGACGTGTGTTCGATCTGGTTACCACTAGATCAGGTCAGCAAACAGGTTTCAGTGCAATATGTGGCCGGTTCGCACGAATGGGCCGAACACAATCCGCATCATTTTGCCGATGACAGCCCCTATGCTGGAACAGATCTGCCGGAACTGCCCGACATTGATGCCAATTTGGGCAAGTACAATGTTTTGACTTGGGATATGGAGCCGGGTGATTGTTTGGTGTTTCAGGGAATGATCGTCCATGGTGCGCCGGGTAATTCCGACGCAACAACGCGGCGGCGCGCGCTGGCAACCCGCTGGACCGGTGATGATGCCAGATATTTGGTTCGGTCCGGTGAGACCGGTGTACCAACTCGCGATCCGGGAATTTTGGACGGTGATCCGATGGATTGCGGTGATTTTCCGGTGATCTGGCGATCTGAATCCAAAGCCGGACTTGTAGTCTAGAATTATAATCAACTGTTCCGCTTGTAGAAGCAGGAAGTAAAACCAGTTTGTGGAGAAAAAAATGGCGATCGAACTCAAACGTATTCATCATGTGGCATACCGGTGCAAGGATGCCAAAGAAACCGTAGAGTTTTACCAACGTGTGCTGAACATGGATTTCGTACTGGCGATTGCAGAGGACGAAGTACCATCGACCGGCGCGCCCGACCCGTACATGCATTTGTTTATGGATGCCGGAATGGGCAATGTGCTGGCGTTCTTCGAGTTACCAACTCAGCCAGAAATGGGTCGGGACCAAAACACGCCAGAATGGGTGCAGCATATTGCGTTTGAAGTAGCATCAGTAGAAGCCTTGATGGAGGCCAAGAAAAGTGTCGAGGCCGAAGGGTTAGACGTTATTGGGCCGACCAATCACGGGATTTTCAAATCAATCTACTTCTTTGATCCAAACGGTCACCGTCTGGAGCTAGCGGCTAACACAGGAACGCCAGCACAAATGGCTGACCTGCACAAAGTAGCCCCAGAAATGCTCGAAGAATGGTCCCGCACCAAAAAAGCCCCGCGCCACGCCGCATGGTTACACGAGCATGACGATTGAGCGATAGTGGAATGTGTCGGCAGGCAGGCGATACATTCCGCTATCTTAGCATGTGCTTTGGTGGGGGGTTAATTCGTCCGTTTGAATTTCTCGACAAATGACTCAAGAATTTCCATGGCAGCGGGTTCATCCATATCATCAATCGCGGTGCGAAGCTTTTCAATGCCCACTTCTAACCCTTCCCAAGCTTGGTAGCTTTCTGTGATTTTGAGAATTTTGGGGTGAATTGTTGCCTCGCTTTGCCCATTTATGGTCAGTTCCTCAAATAACTTTTCACCGGGCCTCAAACCTGTTTCGATGATTTCAATATCTCCGAAGGGATCATTGTGATCTCGTACAGTTTTGCCAGATGAGTGGATCATTACTCTGGCTAAGTCGATGATTTTTACTGGTTTTCCCATGTCCAGCAGAAACAAGTCACCTTGGTTGGCCAAGGTCGACGCCTGCAATACCAATTGAGCCGCTTCCGGAATACTCATAAAGAATCGTTCAACCTTATTGTCAGTTACGGTTACAGGGCCTCCATTTTCTATCTGTTCCCAAAATCTGGGTACTACTGATCCCGATGAGCCCAAGACGTTCCCAAAGCGTACCATGCAATAATTCATATTGGTTTTCTGGTCGGCTGCTTTGGCCTGCAAAATTAGCTCTGATAATCTTTTGCTCGCGCCCATAACATTGGTCGGACGCACTGCTTTATCGGTTGAGATGAGTACAAATTTGTTCACACTTGAGCGCTCAGCAGCTTCGGTTAGACTTAAAGTGCCCAAAATATTATTCTTTAGAGCTTCTAACTTATTTCGTTCGACAAGGGGGACGTGTTTGTATGCTGCAGCGTGATAGACAATTGATATTTTATTTTCTCGGCATATTTTCTCCATGTATTCGGTATCACAAATATTCGCCAACACAGAAATTATATTGTTTTCTAGTTTTTCAGTATTAATCTTGAGTAACTCTTGTTCAATATTATATAGGGCAAATTCAGAATTATCGCACAATACGATTTTGTTGGGAGCTAATCTCAAAATTTGCTTGGCAAGTTCACCGCCGATTGATCCTCCGGCGCCGGTTACGAGAACGTTTTTGCCGGATACATTCTCATGCAATAAATCCGGTATGGGTTCAACTGGCTTCCGCCCCAATAACTCATCTATACTCAAGTCACGAAAATCACTTAATGCGGCCCGACCCTGTATGATCGCGTCCAATCGAGGAATTGAAGAAATGCGAATTGGTAGTTTGGCAAGATTTAGGGTTATTTTATTCCTTGCCGGGCTAGCTAAGCTGGGTATTGCCAACAAGATTCGGTCAATATTAAGTTGCCGAATCAAATCCAGTAGGTTGTCAGAGTTATAAATTTTTGCTCCTCTGATGACGCGGCCGATTAGGTGCTTATCGTCATCTATAAAGCACACGACCTCTAGCTCTGACATGCTTTGTATGGCGGCAATTAGTTGGTTTCCAGCAGAACCAGCACCGTAAATGGCAACCTTGCTGCGACCAGCTTTTGAATACCGACGTTGCGTCCAACTGCGGATCACGATTAAAACCAATGTTGAAAGAACGATCGCTAGGATAACAAGTGACGTTTGAAGCTCCAAAATCCACGTATCTATGGCGTACGTAAAAAATGCTGCCACTGAGAACTGTATCCAACTATCTACGGCATTGTTTTCAATGGTAATAATTCGATAAACCCCCAAAAACTTCAAACACCAAACGCCAACTAGACTTGATACAAAAATAGTGGCAGAGGTGTGCAAAAGGTCTTGGTTATTTTTCAAAAAAAGGACATGGCCAATGGTGCTAAAAATAGCAAAATCAGTAAAAGGCATCAGTAACCGGCGGGTACTTGGGGAGAATCCGTTGATTGCAAAAAATATTTTATTGAGAATATTTGAGATTGGATTTGTCAAAAAGCCAATTATCTCTTGCTTATTTGATCAAATTCTGTTTTCCCAAAGTGGGCTTGATCAGATTTTAAAGAATTAGTGAATTTTACCTTTTTGTTAGCTTCTGAAATTCACTTTAATCCGGGCTTCGTAGCCGCCACAGTATTGCAGAAAGACGCGACTGTTCTCGAATGATAGTGGGCTTTAATTTTTTATAGATCATTCCTGTTCTTATTGAATCCATGGGTTGGCATTTGCAACCAATTTTGCCCATAGTCGGCGGGTTTTGGAATTGGCAATCCTGTTTTGAGTAGGGAGGTTATCATTCAATTTCGTTATTCCAGCGAGCCATGATGTGGATATGATAGCTCATCAGTACTTTTTGTTTAGATGTAAATATTGCGCCTAATAATGCAATTCAAATATTTTGCGAAAGTCCTTTTCCCAAACCTAAATGAGAGTTGTTTTTATGTTGAAAATTGTTCCCCGTCAGCGACTTTAAGGACCGCTTCGCTTTAGTCTGACAGCACCTGTGGAAGGTGAAATATTCGAGTTCAGAGCTATTTTCTTAATCACACTGCCAAATGCAATAAAAAACCAAAGTGTAAAATTGATATAGATTTCATGAAAAACCCCATGAACAAGCAGACCGCAAAGAATACCAAAGTAACAACCAAAGGTGGCTCTATTGACCAGAGAAAATGTTCGATTGATTGCCAAAAGCATTGCCCGACCACTGGAGAAAATTAGTAAGACAAAAAGCAGGAAGGCGACCAACCCAAATTCGATAACGATGCCTAAAAATATGTTGTGGGAATTGATCCGTAAGCCAATCGCTTGTTGCAATAGATCTGGAATATTCCCGTACCCAATTCCGAACAATGGATTGATGGTGAGTAGTGAAAGCAATGGTCCTAAAACCAGCAGTCGGTATCCAGCTGAAAGCGATTTGTTCGATGCAATGGTTACGCTAAAATTGGCGACTTCGGCTGTGCTGAAATATTTGACAATTTCCTGAAATGCGCTTAGGCCGCCGTAGGCCAAGCCGAATAGGAAAATCAATTTTAGAGCAAGACTCCATGTCGTTTTTGACTTTGAAAAATAGAAATGCATGACAATGACACTGCCCACGGCAGTGCCCAACATCGCACTTCTCGAGTATGTCATGAGCAATGCAACTGCCAGAACCAGACCGATACCAGCAAATAATACCTTCTTATAAATTTGGTTTGTTGTTAGAAAAAACAAGACAATAGCTGGAATTCCGACAATAAAAAATGATGCAAAACCGTTCGGGTTTACCGCTGTTCCCAGCATGGTCGGCGTGCCGTACCAGTATTCAACCATAGGAAGGTCGAACAATTTTCCTAAATCAAAACCTGTCAAATAAGCGGTGATCGCAGCTAGGGCCACGAAAAAAAGACCCATGGAAAACGCATAGAGCAGGTTTCGCAGCGATAAAACCGTAAAGCGCACGTTACCAACGACAGCAAAAAGAATGGTGTACCCAACTAGGCTGACAAATAGTCCGGAATAGATATCGCTGGTGAGAAAAGACGGCATCGTAAAAAATATAAATGCTACTAAGAGTATCAAATCTTTGGGTATGGTTAGTTGCCCGCCATTGTTAACTAGTAGTAACAGAAACAAGATGGGCAGAACGATTTTTGATACGGTCAGACCTCCCAGAAAAACTCCAAGCAAATGCCCAAAAGGTATGGTAAACATCACAAATGCTAGGATGGGGATCACTACGGACGCTTGGTGCCGGCGCGTTACCATGGGTGGGTCAAAAGCCACTTCGTTATGATCCGTACATTTGTTGAATGACACGAAGAATATGGTCTCTTTGTAAGGGGTTCAAGGCTTGATGCACGGGCAAGCTGATCATTTCCTCAGCAATTGTTTCAATGTGTGCAAAATTTTCATCAGGGTTAGTGAGCCTGTCGATATTTCGATAAACCGGACCAATTGTTGGCTCCAGATATATTCCTTTAGTATAGAGATGTCGGATCAGCTCATCCCGCCTCTGGGTCAGGAGAGGGAAGCTATAGGGCACATGCCCTTCTTGCAAAGGTGGAAACAAAGCTCTGCAACCCGAGATAAGCGGGATGTTCTTTTGCCAAAACTGGTAATTGTCACGGCGCGTTTTACCCATGGATTCAACGTCCATTTTGTTGATATGTTTCCGCGAGAAGTTTGAAATTTCTATGGGTGCAGACCAATCGCTGGCAGATAAAGTATCTTCGACAGTCAGGTATCTATCCAAATTTGAAGTTCTCCTTTTCCAACTTGCGAGGGGTAGAAACCCATGGCTGGCCAAACCCAGAACCAGCATTCTTACCATAGATTTGAGTGCAAATAAAAAAGATGGTTTTTCTGTTATAATTTCAAGGAATGGCTGATTGGTTGCATTAATTTTTAGTCCGCCACCATCAGGTATGAGCAGGGATTTGCGATAGCTGAAAATAGCGACATCGCCGGTGGAGCCTAACGGTCCAGTCGAGTCTGATCCTCCAAGTGCATGGGCACAATCTTCGATAAGTGACAATTGATGGCGGTCGCAAATTTTACGAATTTCAACCAAATTGGTGGGTCGACCCAGATAGTGATTGACGTATATGGCGTGGGTCTTGTTGGTAATTCGTGCTTCAATCTCGTTTGTATCTGGTTCAAGGTAGTGGTTTAAGTCGTAATACTGTATGGCAATATTACGTTTGATAAAGGGAACCAACACTACATCACAAAGGGATGCCGGCAACAGAACTTCATGTTCCGGGCCAATTTGTAAGTACTCCAGCGCGGCCCACAATGCATCACGTCCATACCGGAAAAGTATATGATCCATTGGGTATTTTTGTTCCGCTTCGCGCGGTGCAAAAGGGGTGAACCTGAAGGTTGGTAAGACCGAAATGTACATTTTCAGCGATCCTCCAATTCAATTTCAAAGCCTATGAATGGAACATGTGAGAGTTGACCAAGTCAGCAATCTGCGAAGAGTTCATTCTTTGGAAAACCGCATCGACGGTCTTTGCGGCATTTTGAATTATCGTTTTCCTTAAATTGGAATTTACCGCAAGATCGTTAATTGCCAAAGACATTTGTTCAATATCCCCCGAAGGAACAACTTTCGCATTTTCATCATTATGCAAAAGAAATGGGATTCCACCGACATCGGTCGTAACGATCGGTAGTCGCATTGACATGGCTTCATATAATGCTCTGGGAAAGCCCTCGGTCACACTGGACAGAACAAAAATATCTGCACTTCGTAACAAGCCATAAAGAGTTTTTTCCTCTTCTACATACCCGACAAAGTCAATTTTCTTCTCAACGCCCAGGTCAATTGAAAGCTGTTTTAAATCCAGTTCACGCGGTCCTTGCCCAACGATTTTCAGGCGTAGCCGTTCATCGGATTCCGCTGCTTTGGCGAAAGCTCGAATTAAAATATGTTGGGCTTTGTCATGAATGAGATTCCCGACATTTATCAATGTAATGGTTTTTCCAGCACAGGTATTTTCTCGTTCGAATATATCAGCCGAAGTCAGGGTTATGCGTGGTGTCGTATCATAAGTGGGGCAGCTAAAAGCTTTGTATTTTTCTCTTAACTGGCCGCCAGCCGCAACACTGAATATGGCACCTTGGACAATTTTTCTTTCCATCCATCTATTTAATGCGGAATAGGTTTTATAAAATAATCCGCCTCGTAAGGATTCCCATTTGAACATGCTGGCGGATGCCTGTTCCCAATCATCTGCGCCATAAACGACGTGAGGTTTGCGTGAAAATTTTGCCGCCACCCAACCCAGTGCACTCGGGTAACTGGGTAAAAATAAGTACATCAAATCCACTTTTGGTACGGATTGAAGTAATAGCCAGAAAACCTTGATCAGCTGCCAGACTTTGCCGAGGACACCTAATTGCCGACCGATGGGGCGTGGCAGCTCAATGACTGAAATATTATCAGCCATAAATTTGGAGTGAAGACAGGATTCGTAGGCTTCATCTCCTTCGCGAAAAACAAAGGTGATCAGGATCAGCTGCTTGAAACCTTTGGCTAGATTATCAAGGTAAAGTCGCTCGCCTTTTGAATACCGGTAGTGCTGTCCATCATGGGCAATCGGCCCTTCTGGCATCACGGCCAATACCATCTCTTTGGCTTCACGTGTCATGCTTTGGGGGCCTTGGTACGGGTGATCGCTTTATCATAAACATCGATATATTCTTGTGCCCGCGCATTCATCGACATTTTGGTTTCGATATAGGTTTTCGCTTTAGCGGTCAGGTTTTTGGCATCATCATAATGATCTAAAATGTTGCCGAGCTCATCGGATAACGCTTGAATATTATCAAATTCAACTGTGGCACCTGCTTTCACCCGCCGGACGTCTTCGCCCGCGCCAGTATGAGCCGAAACAATGATTGGGGTTCCA
>JAJFFR010000285.1 GCA_021776555.1 Robiginitomaculum sp. | reverse complement strand
CGCTTGGCCGGGATACGAGGTTTTGATGATAACTTGTACGTCCGAGAGGTCAGGAATGGCATCCAGTGGCGTCTGCTTCAGGGTGTATACACCGCCAGCCCCCAACAGAAGCGCAAATACAATCACCAAAAACCGGTTGCTGATAGACCAGCGAATAATTGACGCGATCATTGTGCTGGCTCCATTTTCAGGATGGAAGTGATGACAAAATCATCGTTGTCATTGGCGATTTCGAGAACAGTGAAATGAATGGCATCTCCCTCTTCTATGTATTCCAAAAAGGCAGGATCAGTTACAAAATCCATTTCCATTTTCGGCCATCCAAATGCTTCAATAGCTTCATGTTGGACGGTAATCATCCCGTGATTTGCCATCAACGAGACCACAACGCCTTTGGCTTTCGCCTCTTTGGGTTTGCTCATTTGTATTTCATCAGAGCTGGTCATCCGCAAGAGCGTTCCGCGTAGCGAACTTTCGGAATCAATCAGGAATTGTGCCGAGATCACGATTTTCTCGCCTGCATCTAATCCTTCAATAATCTCTATACGGTTGCCAGATTCGAGTCCGGTGACCACTTGTGCCGGCTGAAATTGCCCATCCCCCAGCGCCAAGATCACCCGGGTTGACTGGTCCGTGCGGATCAGGGCTTCGCGATCAATGGAAAGAACATTGGTTCTGGGTTCTGTTTTGATGGTAACACGAGCATATCCTTGCGGACGCAAAACGCCGTCTGGATTGTCAAATCGAAGCCGGACCTGCAGTGTTCTGGCGGCTGAATTAATTACCGGGTAAATATAGTCCACGCCCCCCGTCCATGTACGTCCCGGCGCAGAGTCAATTTCCATCGTCACGGTCTGGCCAGGCTTGACCCAGCCGCCTTGTGTTTCAAAAACTTCTGCCAGTACCCAGACTGTTGATAAATCGGCCAGCATCAGAACCGTAGTTCCAGGCCTGACAAATCCGCCTTCCCCAACACCCATCATGGTGACAATGCCGTCTTGGGGCGCAAAAATGCGAACCAGTCGCCGGGACTTCCCACGTTTGGCCAATGCATTAATTTGCGAATTGGACATACCCAATGCCTGCAGCCGACTTTTGGCGGCTTTGATCAATCCGGTCCGACCAATTTGTTTGGCTTGTAAATACTCGTCCTGCGCTGTCACAAGAGGTTTTGAGTACAGATCGAACAAAGGTTGCCCCTTGACCACTTTGTCGCCAATAGACTTGACAAACAGGTGTTCGACCCATCCCTGGGTTCGGACATCAACTGCGACTTTCTCATCTTCATCGACTTGGACAAAACCAACGGTTTTAATGTCTCGTGACAAATTCGTTCGCTCTACCGCGCCAAGACGCACGCCGATATTATTCTGCACTGTCGGGCTGATCCGAACCAGATTGCGATCATCTGCATCGTCCCCGCCGGCATATACCGGAACCAGGTCCATCCCCATCGGTGACTTGCCCGGCGTGTCTCGCCTGAAATTCGGATCCATCGGCGCTTTCCAATAGAGAATTTCCTTTTCCGAGGATGCGCCGGGTTGGGAGCCAGATGGGTTGGATCCGGTTAATTTGGCAAGAAAGAAGCCACCGGCAAGCCCCAGGACCAGCAAGATCGGTATGAGTATGGTTGTAGACTTATTCATGGCTTCCTCCATTCAGGAATAAAAGAGTTGCATGGGCTTTTGCCCGGTCGGTTCGCAATCGGACGAGAGCAAGTTCAATATCCAGTTCTGCAAGTTCTGCTCTGACCATTTCTGCGAAATCGGCAATTTCATTTTGATAAGATATGATGGTGGCTTTGGATGTTTGCCGCGCCCGATCCATCACTTCTGTTTCATAAAGTGCAATGCGTTGTTCCAGTCGCGTCCAGTCGGCAAAAGTCCTGCCCAATTGCCGGTTCAATTCCAGCAATTGTGCATCTCTTGCCAGTCTAGTCGCGCTGCGTAAGTGTTTGGTGGCGCTGACCACCCGATCCTGTCGATTCTTTTTGAACAACGGGATGGAATATGAAATACCGATAGAGCCAAAATCAGAACGACTGTCACGCATTCCATAAGCTGCATCTACTGAGAAGCTCGGCTTATATTGTTCATTTGCAATATCAACACTTCGATCTCGCGCCTGTAATTGTGCATCAAACATCTTGATGCTTGGATGTTGAGCGAGTTGCTTTTGCATTTGGCTGGCGGATGATAAAGAGGGCAGGATTGGCAGTGTTACAGGCAGAGCCCGAGCCGCATTTGCGATACCGATCATACGGGTCAGATCTGCTCTGGCCATATCCGCTTTGCGGTCCAGCTCAACCAACCGGGTCTGCAAAAGAGACACCTCAAGATCAACCCGAAGCACATTTTGCGCCCCGCCTCGACCACTGGCATAATTAAATTCTGTTACCTTGCCTAACTCTTCGACCTTGATCAGGGTTCGTTCTGTGACTGTTCTGGCTCGTTTCCAGTAGAATAATTCCAGCCAGAACATCCGTGTTTGAAGCGCGATTTCACTATTTCGCAACTCTTTGTTTTCTCGTTCAGTTAACGCCTCAGCCAATCGTTTTTCGCGGGAAAGGCTGCGGGTTTTTCCCTTTGGAAATGCTTGTCTTACCCCAAGCGCCAATTGGGTCATGCCTTCGCGATTTATATCAAAGGAAGAAAGCGGTATGCTTTGTATCCGGGTACTGAACACTGGGTCCGGCAACTGACTGTCGGCTACAGCCCGGTCTTCGAGCGCCTGCGCCCGTTGTTCCAACAATGCCACGCTTGGATCATTGGATTGCAAGGCAATGGCTACGCTTTCCTGCAACCCCAATGCACCTTGCGCAAGGGCCGGGTTTGCGAAGCCAATACTGGACACAAGCGTCAGTATGGTTAGTTTTTTGTGAATAGGCATGCTCGCCTCTTTTCTCGAAAATAAATCAGATATCTGTGCGCATGAGCGCGAAGAGAACCAGCCTCAGGCTAGCAAATTTTACCGGATTTAAACTCGAGGAGGGGGTGCATTTATCGCAATGGTCAAATTGGTCAAATTTGTGTTTTGCACACGCACCGAACCCTCGCCGATCGGAGGAATCACATAATTTTGAGATGCCAAAAAGACGCTAGCTGCAAAGCAATGGCTCAAACATTCATTGCTACAGTCCATATCATCAGGGCAGGATTGATCTTCACAGCAATCCATATTCATCGCCTGATGTGACCGAACTGGACTTTTGGTTACGGAATCGTCAGTCGCGACTGCATTCATCATATCACCGGTGGAAAAAGTACTTGCCTGCACAGGCAGGGCCAGCCCAAATACCAACAGGCTCATCAGCAGGCTGGTAAAAATCGCTCGAAAGGCGCGAATGTCGGGCAAATTTTTCATTATTTCCTTTTTTAGATCATTTGTTTCTAGGGCAAACTATTTAAAATACAACCAGTTAATTCTCAAAGAATCGTGAGTAAAACGACTTATCGCGATTAAAAAATCAAGATCAGTTTTATTTTTGTCGAATTATATCTTTTGCGGTAATTTATTGTAAACAGGTACAAAAACAAGCGCGAACCACCATCCGTAGAGAAGACTCTCGACCAAACCAATCAAAAATCCGACCGGTGTCAGCCACACAAAACCGGGTAGCAACGGAGCCCAAGCTTCGTGCATGTGCATCGGCCAGGGGGTGACGAGACCCCAACCCACACAGGCAAGGAAACTGATAGCAAAGAATAATGACAATGCCATCCCGGTTCGCCCTACACGTAACGTATTTGTGGCTTTGGGTTGGCTCATTTGGATTTCTCCACAACGTATTTTTCTTTCATAAAAGCCAGCACATTGGCGATATCTTCGTCCGTCAGGTCCGGGTTTCCCCCTTTTGCCGGCATAGGCATAACAGCACCGAAGCTTTCAAACCCATTGGTGATATTTGTGATAAGCTGCTCATCACTTTTGGACAGAACGCCGTTTTTTTTTGTGAAATCAGGGGCTCCAGGTATCTCGCCTTTTCCGTTTGCGCCATGGCAATAAATGCAGGTGCCTCCATAGACTTCTTTGCCTTTGCTTACATTTCCATCTGCGGCCATTGCAGGCGCTGACATGAAAAGAATGGCAGAGCCACTCAGAGCCATTGCGAGTATTTTTATATTTAATTGTGATGCCATATTTTATCTCCTTATGTTCGATTTTGCTAGTTGCTAGCCTTCAAAAAAGCTTTGACAGCATCTGCATCCTCTTTGGACAGGTTGGCCCGAACTCTCATATGAGAAACAGAAACATCCCATTCTTCGTCTGTTAACTCCTTTGGAGAACGAAAATTATGGCAACGACCACAATTTTCTTTCCAGGCCTTGGCCCCTTTTACAATCAACATGGGGTCGGTCTTTTTCGGTTGTGCCGTTTGTTCTGCATTTGCTGTTGAAATAGACGAATAAACAAGGGTCGCACTCGCTAATGCAATGCCAAGTAGTGCAAATTGCCGTTTTTGAATTCTCATGGTCTTGATCCTTTCGTGCTTAAAATCCGTATGCGACTTGGAATTGATAGAGTGTTTCACTATCAACACCGGCCACCGTAAAGTCCCGCCATTCCAGTCCGGCTTTGGTGACAATGGTTGGAGAGAGCCAGTAATTGATGCCTAGATTCAACCGATTTTGGGCATTTTCTTCTTCAAGCTCATCATGACCTGTAATTCGGAACTCACCGTAGCGGAGAACCGGTTCCAGTTTCTGGATAAAGTCGGATTCTCCGACATTGGATAGACGATAAGACACCTGTCCGTACCAAGCTTTCATGCCCATTTCAGATAATAGGATGCCGGCCGGGTCTTCATCTGTAGATGAAAACAATGTGCCCCGGTTGGAATTCAAATATTCGAACCGGGCCGCCAAAGTGCCTTTGGTATAGGTGGCATCAAAGCCCCAAAGCTTATATCGCGCATCTGTTGGTCCACCTAGAATAACAGCCAGAACGCTTGGATCAACATACCTGTTGAGTTGTGTTGTAAGATAGGAGCCGCCGACTTCCAGATAAGGCAAGGGGAAGTACCCGACCCTTCCGCCGATGGACTTGTTGGAGTTGTCATCACGTCCCACGCCTTCAAAAGCAACGCCACCTTCAGAATTAATTCGGGGGCCATTACCCACGACAACGGCATAGGTTATCTTGGTGTTGTTTGTGGGTAAGATACCGCGCAATTGAATGCCGGTATCGCTAGCAGGTTGAATTCCGTCATGGCCAAAGCCAGCGGGAGCTCCCTGAATTTTGTTGATCCAACTAGGGTGCAAACGTTCCTGAAACTGACCTATGGGGCTTAAAAACTTACCGATAACAAAAGTCATGTTATCGTTCAAAAATAAATCTATTTGTGAGTATTCAAGTTCGAGTTCTGTTTCACCATCACTGGTGGTTGTAAGCTCCAATTCGCTCTCGAAAATCAGCTTGTCTTTGTACTGGAAATGAAATCCGGGGTTAAATTTGCCAGTGACAAAGCCATCTGTATCAGAGCGGTCACTACCGATAAACCCAACATCGGCATATCCTGCCAAGTGCCATTTGCTGTCTGATAGAGCGCCAGAGTATGAACCGTCTGCGGAGGACATCGCCAATTTTTCGATTTTAACAACTGATGCTGCAGTATTTATTGCATTTGCATCTGCACGGGCCGCGATTGTTGTAGACTGCAGTACCGCTTCACGTATTACCGCCAGCTCTGCTTCCAAACGCTCGATCCGAGAAAGTATCGCCTGGTTTATCTCTTCGGTGGTTTTATTCCCAGTTTCATTTGCGGCCCGAACAGGCGTAGATAACAACAATAACAAAGCCAACCCGGTGGAACCTATTAGATGCATTTTCATGTTAATTCTCCAGTCACAAGGTGAAATTGGTTCTCATCT
>JAJFFR010000284.1 GCA_021776555.1 Robiginitomaculum sp. | reverse complement strand
ATCGGCCTTCAAGCGCTCGCCTTGTTTACGGTTGATCAGCAAACCAAGCAGAGCCAACAAGGAAGCGATCAATACAATCCAGCTTAAAGCAAAGGGACCGGTCCATGCCCCGCCAGCAGCGAGTAATTTAGCATCACCTCGACCCAATCCTTCGCGGCCACGCAAGGCCAGATAGAGCTTCGAGATGCCAAAAAATATAACATAGCCGATGCTTGCGCCCAATAGAGACATGCCCAGTCCGTCCCAACTTCCCAGCGTGAACGATACCAACCCTCCGGCCAGGATCAGGGCAAAGCTACTACCATTGGGTAGCAGACGCAGGCGAAAATCGACTAAAGAAGCAAACAGTAATGTCCAACCCAATAGGGCGGTGGCTAGTTCCATCCAACCGTCAAAAATCCAGACGGAACTGATCGCGATGGCTATGGCCAAAACCTCGGCGATGAAATGCACTCGGCCAATCGGTGCTTTGCAGGTTCGGCATTGCCCGCGTAGCATCAGATAACTGAACACCGGAACCAAATCGATAATGGTTAGTCTTGTATCGCAATGTCCGCACCGGGACCGAGCCTGTAACACCTGTCGCCAATCGGGCCAACTTTTGGCGCTGGCACTGACAAAACTGCCGACAAACGGTCCGATCAGCAGCACAAAAAGTGACAGGCTGGACACGGACCTATTCCGATGCTTGATCGGCTGGTTCGGTGGCTTTTTCAGCTTCACGCCGGATCAGAACCATGCGCTGGCGAATTTCGTAGATCAGTTCCGAATTGTCCTGATCTACGCCCAGTACGCGCGGGGTCAAAAACACCAGTAATTCGGTACGCTTTGACGAAATTTCATGGCTACCAAACAGGTTTTTGACCACTGGTACTTTGGAAAGGCCGGGCAGGCCGCCGGTTAATTCTGTTGAACTGTCCGAGATCAAACCGCCCAAAATCACCGTCTGACCCGATCTGGCCGCAATGGTGCTTTCCATCACTCGCTTGGAAATGGTCGGGGTTAGTTGACCGGTCGAGGCTGAGGTCGAGACGTTGGAAACTTCTTGGCGGATTTCCATGGTGACCAATCCGGTTGATGAAATGCGCGGCGTAACATCGAGGATCACCCCGGTATCCCGAAACTCCACCGAATTGACTTGCGGGGCATTGGCGATCACCACGTCTTGGGCTTGGCGCGTGATGACCGGGATTTGGTCGCCAACCTGCAAATGGGCTTTTTGGTTATCTAATGCTACAATATGCGGCGATGAAACGACTTTTAGCTCGGTAATGTTATCCAGAACATCCAGCGCAAAGCGCGCATCGGTTCCTTGATCCAGAATGAAATTAAAACCGGGGAATACGCCTTCAGCGTCCAGCGCACCACCATTGGAAAACCCACCACGACCGCTATCGGCAATGCTGCCCAGACCATTGGTCGTAAAGAAGTATTGTACGCCGTACCGCAAGGTGTCGTTTAAGGTGACCTCGGCAATCACCATGTCGATCAGCACTTGGGCCGGTGGATTATCGATTTTGCGTAAGGCCTGTGCCACCAAACGCTGGCTTTGCGGGTTGGCCAGTACGACCAATGTATTATTGATCGGATTGCCAATAATGCGCGGTGCATCGGCTTTGGCACCCCCAGCGCTGATTTTGGGACCATTTGCACCCCGGGCCGGACTGGAATTGCGAACCTGTTTCTGATCCGGGGAAATACTGGAAGACGTGTACGAACTGCCCCCACCAAACAATTGGTTGAGCAAGTCAGCGGTTTCCAGTGCTTTACCGTTTTCGATCTTGTAGGTGCGCAAGCCCACATCTGATGGCCCGCCCATATCCAGTCGTTGGATCCACATTTGCGCCTTGGCGAGCAAGGCATTGCCCGGAGCCAGCACCAATATGGCATTGATGCGCTCGATGGCTTGCAACTGCACCGCACCATCCAACCCGCCGCCGGGTTCAGTTTGCAAAATGCTGTTCAATTCTGTGATGATGTCAGCCGCCGAGGCGTTTTGTAACGGGAAGATGCCGGTAGCCATTCCAGCCATCCAATCCACGTCAAATGCATGAACAGCCGCCACCGCATTGGCCCGCTCGATCCCATTGCCTGAAGCCAGCAATAAATTACGTGAAACATCAGCTTTTAAGGAACCGGCCCGAGTTACTGTGCTTTCCAATAGGGTGATCATTGCATTGGCCGATACATGGGTTAGCGGGATCAAGGTCACGCCAAATCCTGGCGTTCCTGCTTTAGCAAATTGGATGTTTCCCCCGGCATAGGCTTCGCCAGCCGGGCCGATGATCCAACCTGCTGGGCTTTTTTCCAGCGCGGCGCTGTTCATGGAAAGCACGGTTTCCAGCAAAAATAACAGTTGCTCTTTGCTCACTGGTTGCTCGGTTGCGGCGGTGACCGTACCTTTGACCCTTGGGTCCAGCACAAAGGGTTGGTCCAATAGATCGCCTAAAATGGTTTGCACGACTTCTGGTAAATCCGCTTCTGAAAAATTGACGGTAAATCCGCCGCCGGTCGAGGCATTTTTTGAATACTGCACTGTGCCAACTCTGGGGCCAGTGGCTGGATATATTTGCGGGGGCAGCTCTGCACTGTCCTTGGTTTCGGATTGAGTTGTGGTTTCAACATCTGGTGTTTTATCGGCTTCAATGTTCTGGCTGGCAAAAACCCGGGCAAACGGATTGTTCGGTGTTTCGCTAGGGCCGGAAGATGAGCCATTGGTTTCACAGGCTGCCAGCATAAGAATGACCGACAGGGCCAACAGCTTGAAACCACCTAAAACACTGGCAGGCAATTGTTTGTCTGTACTCAAAACCATTCTCCCTACTCCCCGGGCACAACTATCAGATGTTTGGGCTTTCCCCAAGCCTGTAATGTGCTCGAGCAAGGTTAGTATGGGCAATAATCAGGACGGTGGGTCGTCGAGATACTGCCAATGTTGTTCGTATGCGCTATCGCGTGTTTGCGGCGCATAGCCTTGGGCCTCGAACAATTCAAATTGCCGGGTGCGTCCTGCCCCCAAAGGAATATGAACGGTGCCAAGGGATTGAATCCGTCGAAAATCTGCCAAAACCCTTGGTGCAAAGCGGGGTCGCGATACGATTATCAGCAGTTTTCGCTGATCGCCGGGCAAAAGAGGTTCCATCAACTCCCGGTGGGAATGAGGCTCTGCATAGCGTGGCCACATTTTTAGTTCCACATTTGTCCGGTGGCGCAATCCCCAAGTGATCGAATAGTGAAATAATCGCGTGTCGGTCACAATAGCTGCATAGGGCTGGCCGGTCCCGTCATCGGTATATTTCGCCATGATTTGGGAAACCGTTTGGCCCCATCCGGTCAGGGGCTGCAACACAGCCCCCAAGGGTCCGTCCGTAAAATGATCTGGTTTGGACATCACCACCAGTAGGCCCAAAGCCAATATGGAATGTAATCCAAGGCTAGCCAGCAACAAGGTCTGTCGCCAATCCCGGGTCGCAAAGCGCGCCAGCAACAGGCTGGCTGGAACAAAGGCGATTACCGCCCAATTGCCGTGCGCACGACTGGAAAAAGCTTGTACGGAAATGATCAATAACGGGATTAGCCCGAGTACCATCAGTCGAAATTCTGGCGATTGACGAGGCTTGGTCAATGCCCAACCAAATGCAAACAGCAAAAGGCCAAAGGTGAGCGGTCCAAATACCCCAAATTGGCTGAGCCAGAAATTGCCAAGCTCTTGAGCACTTGATGCTACGGAAAATTGCGTGGACACCTGCGCTAGGTCGATATTGGCCGCAGTATGGCTCAAGGTGGCAAAGCTATGGTCCCAATTCCAAACTAGATTGGGCAGGATCATCAAGCCCGGGATGAGTAGAATCAATGCACCATTTCGCCAGCCTATTACCCGGCGAAAAGCTGGATCAACCAAGGCCAGCAAGGCAAGCCCGGCCCCCAGAAACAACACGGCATATTTGGCCAACAAACCCAATCCGAGCGCTACACCAAGCCACAAAGGCCAAACCAGTGAGTCGGGCTGATCAAGCATTCGAAAAAACCCATAGAGCGCGATGGCGGCCAGTGGCAATAGAAGGGCATCCGTGGTCAATAAAAATGAGGAAAGTGAGATGGCTGGCATCAACAAATAGAGCGCCGCTGCCCATAAACCGACCATCTGGTTTTGTGGCCATAACTTGCGGGCAGTCAAAAACAAGAAAATTGCACCAATTCCGTGCAGAATCGGCGCCGAAAAACGAACGCTAAAGGCCGAATCACTTATTGACCAATTGGTCAGGCTTATCAGCCATGCGATCAGGGGAGGCTTGGAAAAGTATCCCCAAGCCGGAAGCGTGCTCCAGTGCCAATACTGCGCTTCATCACCACCGGGCGGCAGGGGGGAAACTGCCAGTGCCAACAGGCGAAGCCCCACCAACAGCCCCAATAGGGTCGCCCAGGCATATTTTGCCTTAAATGTTGATTTAATGGTGTGAATTAGCAATATTCATCTCCCGAAGCCGGAGAAAACCTTAGCAGGGAGTCGAGGGCAGCCAAAGCAACGAATTCTTTCAAAATATGGCTACAAAACTGCCTGTGGGATTCTAGTCACTATCCAGATTTTCCGCGCAATTGCGAGCGTCAGTTGGCATTGCCATCAAGGGGTATTGTATTATACGTTGCCGCACAGGTGTCATATGAGTCTCGTATGGCATAGTCCTGACGGATGGCGCGGGGTGCGTGAATAACATTCGTGATTTTTTTCCTTTGTGGGGGATCATAATGATCAGCTTGAAACAACTAGCAGGCGGCGTTGCCGTTGCTGCGATTTCTATCTCCATCGCCGGTGGCGCGATGGCACAACAAATTACCTCTTCTATTCACGGTGTTGTAACCAATAGTGCAGGCGCAGCCGTTTCCGGTGCGTCCGTTACGATTTTGCATACACCAACCGGTCGTGTGACCCGGCAAGTCAGTAGTACTGGCGGTGTCTTTGATGCAACCGGCCTTCGGGTTGGCGGTCCGTACATTATTACGGTTACGGCGCCTGGCCAATCTGCGTACCGGCAAGAAGATGTTTTCCTGACCTTGGGTGAAACCCTTCCGATGGGCATCCAACTGGGTGCTGCTGATGCTGACGAGATCATCGTAACTGCGCAACGTACCAATGCGTCTGCATTGGCAACTGGCCCAGGGTCTGCATTTAACTTGCAGGAAATTGATGGCGTTACGTCAATCGGACGGGATTTCAAAGATGTGGCTCGGACTGACCCGCTGGTTTATCTGGACCCAACTAATCAAAACGCGATTTCAATCGGTGGCGGCAACAACCGGTTCATCTCAATCACAGTCGACGGTGTGCCATCAAACGATGACTTTGGTCTGAACAATTCGGGTTTTCCGACACTTCGTACACCCATTTCACTGGATGCGATTGATCAAATTGCGGTGGAAACTACACCGTTCGACGTACAATATTCAGGCTTTCAGTCTGGTACGGTCAATGTGGTGACTAAATCTGGTGACAATGAGTTTCATGGTTCAGCTTTTGGCTTCCGCCGCAGCACAGGTTTGGCTGGGGACACAATCCAAGGCGCAACCGTAAACAACCCACTCGACGAGTGGACCTATGGTGGCACGTTGAGTGGTCCGATCATCAAAGACAAATTGTTCTTCTTCGGATCGTATGACTATTTCACAGGAACCCAGGCCATTGGTACTGGCCCTGCTGGCGGTGGTTTTGCCACCACAGTTACCGGTGTCAGCTTAGCTGATGTGGATGCAGTTGGCGCTATTGCCCAAAGTGTTTATGGCTTAAATGCCTTGGGTTTTGCGACAGGCAGCCTATCTCAAACTGACGAAAAATGGTTGGGTAAAATTGATTGGAATATCAACGAAGATCACCGTGCTCAGTTCACCTATGCTTACAATACCGGCAACCAGGTTCGGGTGCAAAATACCTTTGGTAGCCGCGCTGGCGACCAGTCCAACTGGTATAACAATACTCAAACCTTAAAAACCTATACGGGTAGTGTGTTTTCTGACTGGAATGAAAACTTCTCGACCGAAGTTCGGGTTTCCTACAAAGAACAAATCACCGGACAAGACCCTCTGGCTGGTCTGGACTTTGGTGAGCTAGTGGTTCGATTGGAACCTGGGTTTTCAACAACGGGTCAAAATGGTGGACAAATCCACTTTGGTCCAGATGTGTTCCGTCATGCCAACTCCTTGAGCAATGATACGACTTTGTTCCGGTTCAAAGGTGACTACTCTGTTGGGGATCACTTGATCACCGGTGGTGTAGAGCGTTCAGATTTGAACGTGTTCAACCTGTTTGTACCGTTTTCCAGAGGGACCTATACCTTTAACTCAGTTGCAGATTTCGCAGCGCAACAAGCCACTGGCGGCCTGTTCTATCAAAATGCCATTACCAACGATGCCAATGATGGCTCTGCAACATTTGGGGTCGATACCACATCGCTTTATTTGCAAGACAGATGGTCCGCAAGCGAAGACCTCACTTTGGTCTATGGTGTTCGGTATGAGAAGGTTAAAGCTAGCGACTCTATTCGTCCAAACCCAACTTTCCAGGCTCGTTATGGTTTTACCAACAACGCGCCGATTGATGCCGACATCATCCTACCTCGATTTGGTTTTAACTGGGCACATAACGATAATGTCACCTTCCGCGGTGGTGTTGGCCGGTTTGGTGGTGGTAATCCAAACGTATGGATTTCCAACTCCTACTCAAATGATGGCGTAACCATTGCCAGTACATTTGTTCCGGGCTTTCTGTTGCCACCGGTTGATGGACAAAATGTTCCGGCAATTGCCACGGGTGCTTTGGTGGCTGGACAAGGTACAACCAACTCGACCGATCCAAACTTTGAAATTCCATCGGTTTGGAAAGCAAGTTTTGGTGTTGATCTGAATGGCGACATTCCATTCATCGGCGAAGCGCTTGGCTTCTTGGGTACCGATTGGCACGCAACGGCTGACATCATCAAGTCAACTTCGCAAAATTCTGTATTTTGGCGTGATCTGACTTGTACACAGACCAGTTCAGCCTCTGACGGTCGTCCGATCAATACTTGTGACACCAACCGTTCGGATATCCAGTTGACCAATGTAGATAAAGGTCATGGTACGATCATTTCATTCTTGGCTGAGAAGTCATTTGATAATGGTGTTGATATCCGCGGTACCTACACCCACATGGATGTAGAAGATGCCAATTCGGGTGTTAGCTCAACGGCTTCTTCCAACTTGGGTCGTAATGCCACTTCGGATCGCAACAATGCGGTGACCAGCACAGCTAACTTTGAGCGCGAGCATCGTTTCACGTTCAATATCAATTATGCGCGCAATATCTTTGGTGATAACCAGACTCGCTTCACCCTGTTTGGTGAAGAGCGTTCTGGACAGCCGTTCAGCTACACCTTTGATGACCGGACCAATCGCGGTACGCTTAGCCCATTTGGTAACAATCGCGGTGTCGCCCGTCGTGACTCGCAATTGTTCTACGTACCAACCGGCGCGTCTGATCCAAATGTTGATCTAAGTGGTATTGGTGATCAAAATGCCTTCTTCGCATTTCTGGAAAGCTCAGGCTTGAATGAATATGCCGGGCAGATTGCACCGCGTAATGGGTTCCAGAGTAACTGGGTAAGCCGGTGGGATCTGCGAATTTCACAGGAAGTTCCAGGGATCTTCCCAGCGGGTGCCAAAGGGATATTCTACCTTGATGTTCAAAACATC
The DNA here is from genome assembly GCA_021776555.1 of Robiginitomaculum sp. GTDB lineage: Bacteria > Pseudomonadota > Alphaproteobacteria > Caulobacterales > Maricaulaceae > Robiginitomaculum_B. Next base: position 1,190 of record JAJFFR010000284.1, on the reverse strand, counting down.
GGCAATCTGATCGATAGTGATTGGGGCGTCTATAATCAGGTGAACTTCCCGTTTGTGGAGCCAGTGGTTATTGCTAGTGTGTCCCCAACCGGACAATTGCAGTACTCTGGTTTCCCACGCAATACGCGTGCGGGTAACAACCGAGGTGCTTCTTTGTGGTCAGCGCAGGTTGGCTTCAAGTTCAAATTCTGATCCAAAAGATCAATACTCCAATGAAAAGGGCGGCTCCAATGAGCCGCCCTTTTTTATGGTGATGGGCTGAGGTTTTAATGGGCACCCAGCAATTCGCGTATGAACTGGGCTTCTACCTTGGGCTGCTCATTCTCCATGGGTAATATAGCAATGGCGGCTTGGCCGTTTTGAACCAAGTCGACATCGCTGCCGGGTATTGCCGGCTCGCGCCATGCCAGTTTCAATTTTGTGCTGCTGCCGTCCTCATTCATCTCAAAGCCGATTTGCACCACGTCCATATCGGGTGCAGCCATGACGATATCGGACACGCCCCCTTTGGGTTCAGAAGGTAGATTGAAATTGAGCAAGATCGGCGCCGACACGGCGCACATGGTTAAAGCCAAATCCCGTGACAGGTCGAGCGCTGCATCTGTCATACCCGGTTCCTTGTCTCGGTCAACGGAAATGGCCAGGCCCGGCAAGCCCCGTCCAACCCCTTCACGGGCTGCGCCAATGGTGCCGCTATAGCGCGCTGCATTGCCCCAATTGGTTCCATCATTGGGACCAGAGATCACCAGATCAGGCAGCCGGTGATAGAGCCGCTCTACTTTCCACAAGCCAAACCGCGCGGCGATCACTGGGCTGGCGGCGATGGAAAATGCATAGATCGCGCCGGTATCTTCGATTTGGCTTACGGCCAGTTCGCCGCGCCAATCCCCCAGTGCCGATGACATGCCGCTATAATTGGTATTAGGAGCCGAAATGACCAGTTCGACATGCGGTCCTAAATGGAGGGCAAAGTCGCGCAGGTTCTCGCTGGCAATGCCATCATCATTGCTCAGTAAAACCAGACATTTAGGTGGTTTCATGACTTCGGCGGCACCAGCGCTGGTCCCGGCCAATAGCAAGATGGACAGCGCAACGGGTATAACAGAACGGTGTTTGGCGTGGGATTTACAGCGAAGTTTCGGGCAGTTCATGAGCAATCTCCATCAATGACAGAATTTAATCTTAAACCA
>JAJFFR010000283.1 GCA_021776555.1 Robiginitomaculum sp. | reverse complement strand
CCGGACTTGATCCGGGGTCTAGGGACTACCCACCCTAGGGGGAGTAGATAAAACTGGACCCCGGCTCTGCGGCCGAGGACCGAGATGGGCTGGATTTGCAAATTACGCTATTGCTTCAACCACCACGAAACCCCTGCCCCCTACCGTCAATTTTGATTTTGGCATAAGGTCGCGTCATGAATACCAAACAGCGCATTTTGAACGCCGCTTTGACCCTGTTGAATGAGGAGGGCGAAACCGCAATTAGTGCGGTGGATATCGCTAATGCACTCGAGATTAGTCCGGGCAATCTTTATTACCATTTCAAGGGCAAAGAAGAGATCATTCCGGCGCTATATGACGACTTCGAAGAAGAAATGCAGATCATCCTGCAATCAGGGCATAAAGACATGCGCTCGATCGAAGATCAGTGGATATTTGCTTATATTGTGTTGGAGGAAATTTGGGATTTCCGGTTTTTTTACCGCAATTTGGATTCGATCCTGGATCGATACCCCGTATTGGCCCCGAAATTCAAACGACTGTTAAACGCCAAACGCAAAGCTATCCGGACTAATTTGAACAATCTGATCCGGCTTGATTATTTGCACATTGATCAAGTGTTGCTGAATACCTTGGTCGAACAGAATCTGCTTTGCTTTACGTATTGGCTGAATTTACAGGAAATTGAGAAACGGGACATCCCGGCCCAGACGGCTATCCACCAAAGCGTATTTCAGATTATGACCTTAAGCGTACCCTATATGGGTGAAGCGGGGTTTAATGCTTTACAAGGCATGCAGGCTTTATTAGAGAAAAACCTCGCCCCAAAATGAAAAAAGCGGAACCCGTTCGGGTCCCGCCTTTCCTCATCGATCCAAAAAATCAGATCAAACAGCTTTAGGTGCAGCTGGTTTCGTTGCAGCGGCTTTCACAGCAGCTTTTTTAGGGGCAGCTTTCTTGGCAGCTTTTTTAACCGGTGCTTTGCGAGCAGGTTTAGCTACGGCTTTTTTGATGATGGAAACTTCCTTAGTCAGAGTTTCCAATTGCTCAGTTAGAGCTTCCAGTTTTTGATCCATGGTGAAAATACCACGGTTCAGGCCCAGACCTTTGCGAACGGCACCAACGCGCTCTTCAAAGCGAGCTTTGCGGCCTTCAAAACCGGCCTTGCGACGCGCGCCAAATTGACCAGCCGCCTCAACAACTTTGTTGATGCGGTCATTTGAAGAAACTGAAGTGCGAACTTCAGATTCGATTTTGGTTCCGCGCTCAACCAAATCGTCAAACATTTCAGTAGACATGGAAGAAGCCTGTTCAATGCCATCGCGGGTTTCGGTATAGGCCCGACCGTAGGCACCAACGCCTGCCAGCCAGATTTTGCGAGCCAGATCGGCCGATTGTTCTGCAGTTTTCTTTACACGATTTGCCATTTTGATTTCTCCTTAAAATGAGATCGTTTGAATTTGATGAAACCTGTTTAGGCGTAAAAGTTAGAAAGCGCATACTAATCGCCAAATTGACCGGCTTGGCCGGCTTGGCCTTCGTTTGCTGACATAGATAAGCCAAGTTTCGACCTCCATCTCGACGCATCGCCAAACCCACAGCGCAAGTTTATGTCTATTTTTTATTCAATAATCTAATTTCATGCCTATTATTTGGGCATTACAGTCAATTACGCAAAAATATTTCACGATTATCTCGCTATGCGCTCGAAACGCCTATGCAACAAAGCATCTGCTTCTTCCACCCATTTATCCAAAAACGAGACGTGAAATGCATTTCCATCAAAAGACCGTTCGGGCACTACCCTTGATTTTACTCACCGCGACCGCTGCAGAAGCGCAATCCCCGGAACTAGCCGAGCTGGCTACCCAATTGGAAGCCAGTAACACGCAAAACGCCTACATCTTCAACACACTGTTGTTTTTGATTGGCGGGTTCCTCGTCATGTGGATGGCAGCTGGCTTTGCGATGTTGGAGGCTGGTCTGGTTCGCTCCAAAAACGTCTCCATGCAGTGCCTGAAGAATATCTCTTTGTATGCCGTGGCCGGGATCATGTTTTGGTTTGTTGGCTATAAACTAATGTACGGCATCGCTGAAGGTGGGTTTTTGGGTCCATTACAAATCATGCAATTGGGCGCGCCTGATACGGGTACTGGGTATTCGGACGCTTCCGACTGGTTCTTCCAAATGGTATTTTGTGCCACCACGGCCTCGATCGTTTCCGGCACCTTGGCCGAGCGCATCAAATTCTGGCCATTCCTGTTATTTACCGCGCTGCTGACCGGATTTATCTATCCGATTGTTGGCTCGTGGGAATGGGGTACCGGCTGGTTGGATGCGCGCGGCTTTAGTGATTTTGCCGGATCGACCTTGGTACACTCGACCGGTGGTTGGGCTGCTTTGGCTGGCGCAGTTATTTTGGGTGCGCGGGCCGGGAAATATGAAGAAGGCATAGTCCATCCAATGCCCGGCTCTTCCATGCCTTTGGCTACCTTGGGTGTGTTTATCCTTTGGCTCGGCTGGTTCGGCTTTAACGGTGCCTCGCAATTAGCCATGGGTACGATTGATGATGTAACCGCTGTTTCCAAGATATTTGTAAACACCAATCTGGCCGCTTGTGCCGGGGTGGCCGTAGCCATTGCCTATACACAGGTTCGCTACAAAAAGATCGACCTGACCATGGCCTTGAACGGTGCCTTGGCTGGATTAGTGGCGATTACTGCTGAGCCACTTACCCCATCAGCCGAAGTGTCGATGCTGGTTGGCGGCTTAGGTTCTTTGTTGGCCATGTTGAGCGTTCCCTTGCTTGATAAATTCAAAATCGACGATGTGGTGGGCGCGATCCCGGTTCATCTGGTTGCTGGGATTTTTGGGACATTGGCCGTGGCCTTCACCAACCCGGACGTGAATTTCATTCCGCAACTGACCGGTGTGGTGGCAATTGGTGCCTTTACGCTGATTGCCAGTTCATTGGTTTGGCTGGCGCTCAAATATACGGTCGGCATTCGGGTGTCCCCCGAAGAAGAAGCCGTTGGACTGGATCAGGTCGAGGTCGGCGTCATTGCCTACCCTGAATTTATCGCCTGATCCCATCTCTATCTCCTCCCCAATTTAAGGAATTAAAAAATGAAAACCTTTGTACCTAAAGCCCGTATTGCGTCTACATTCCTGATGGCTCCGGCACTTTTGCTAAGCAATGCCAGTATCACCAGCGCCAGCCCGACCAGCTTCAGTGTGTCGGCTGACTATGTCACCGAATACGTATTTCGCGGCACCACCTTGGCCGGTGAAGCGTTCCAACCGGGATCTGAACTTGCCTTTGGTGATTTTACTGCCGGGGTGTGGGCCTCGATTGCGGTCGGCGAAGAAAGCGTGGCGTTTGATGATGAAATCGACATCTATGCTAGCTATTCCTTTGCACCAAGCGAGACCATCTCGCTGGATGTCGGGGCCACCTTGTACCACTACCCGCAATCGGGCGGGGTACTGGATATTGGCACCGGGGCCGGGGATGCCAGCACCTTGGAGTTTTTTGGCTCGTTTGGCTTTGATGCGCCGTTGGAGCCATCGTTTACGGTCTATTACGACGTTAATTTGGAAGCGTTGACCATCGAAGGCGTGGCCGGATATTCGTTTCCCATCAGTTCCAAAACCAGTTTTGATGTAGGAGCCGCCGCCGGGCATGTCGTCGCGTCCGGACCTGGTGATTACACCTATGGCACACTGTCCGGGGGGCTTTCCTTTGCCATGAATGAGACCAGCTCGTTTTACGTCTCGGCAAATTTTGGACTTAGCTCGGACGATACGTTTGCCGACATTGATTTTGATCCGGCCAATCCATTTTCAGTTGGCCCGCCACAAGACAATAGCTTTTGGATTGGCATCGGATTTTCATCTGGTTTCTGATTCTGGCCTAAGGAATGCGCCGCACGTGTTTTTCGCTGATTTCGGAGATGCTGGTGCAACCCAACAGAGCCATGCCTCGGTCCAATTCGGCTGAAAATAATTCGAGTACACGCCGCACGCCGGCTTCACCGCCGGCTGCCAATCCATACAGATACGGACGACCAAACGCGCACGCATTGGCCCCCAAGGCCATGGCTTTCAATACATCCGTGCCGCGCCGTACGCCGCCTTCGACGATCAGTTCCATCTTGTCGCCCACCGCATCACGGATCGGCGCCACCATATCAATCGGGGCAGGAACACAATCTAATTGCCGTCCGCCATGGTTGGAAATCATCACCGCGCTGGCACCGTGCTCGCGGGCTTTGACGGCATCTTCGGGGGTCATTAGACCTTTGATGGCAAACGGCCCGCCCCATTCATTGGCTAGCCATTCGGCGTCTTTCCAAGTTAATGAGCGATCAAATTGCTCGTTAATATAAGCGGCAATGCCGCCCTTTTGGCTGCCATCTACCCGGTGTTCAATGTTTACCATGGAAAAACCCCCACCGGTCAGTGCGTGAAACACCCATTCGGGTGATAGTACAAAACTGAGCAGACTGGCCGGAGTAAATTTGGGTGGCATGGTCATACCACTGACTAGGTCCCGTTCGCGATTGCCGGCCACGGGCGTGTCCACTGTCAGGCAAAGCGAGGTATATCCGGCTTCTTTGCACCGGGCGACCAACTCACGGGTCAATCCGCGATCTCGCAATACATAAGTCTGGAAAACTTTGGGGCCGGGACAGGCTTCGGCGATATCTTCAATACTGGCGGTCGCAACAGTAGAAACCCCGTACATGGTGCCAAACGCCTGTGCGGCGCGCGCCACGCCCAGCTCATGGTCATGATGAAACAAGCGCGACATGCCGGTCGGTGCCAGATAGATCGGCAAATCCATCTTTGCGCCCAGCACATGAGTGGTCAGGTCAATGTTTTCCACGCCATGCAGCATTTCTGGCAATAGCTCATACTTGGAAAAAGCCGAGGCATTGTTGGCCATCGACCATTCATCATCCGCCGCACCGTCCATGTAATGAAACATCGGATCGGGTAGTTTGCTACGCGCTTTTTTTCGAAAATCAGCAGACGTAAAGCATCGCGATAATTTCATCTGTAGCCTCTAACTGATCTGTTTCCACAGGCGAATGAAGTTCCCACCCATTACTTTGGCGGTCTCGGTGCGGCTTAGTCCCCGAGCCAGCAAACCTGCAACTAAAGTTGGCGTTTGTCGGTAATTATCCATCACCGGCTTGTAATTGGCATCCATGTCCGTACCCAGACAAACATGATCAACCCCCACATGGTCAATCAGATCAAACACCCGGTCGACCAGACCATTCATGTCTGAAATACCAAGACCCGCCGGCCAAGCCCCGATCAAACCGCCGCCTGAGACAATCTCGGTAGCCAGTTCCTTGCTGATGAAGCGCGGGTTATCTGGCACCCGATCGCTTTTGATATGGGTATGCGAACACATGACCGGCTGGCTGGTGCTGGCCAAGGCGCCAAACGCGGTGGCTTCGGAAGCGTGCGCCACGTCAATCATCATGCCCAGATTGTTCATGGCTTCGATTACCGATTTACCGGCCGGGGTTAGGCCGTGATGCACCGCATCCGCCGTGATAATATCGCCAATTTCTGAATTGCGATAATGCATGATGGTGATCGAACGCAAACCACGTTGATGAGCTTCAGCCACCCGTTCGGCACTGCCTTCGAGGAAGTCACCGCCCTCGGCAGTTAGCCATGCACCAGTTTCACCGGCAGCGCGCGCCACCTCCAGATCGGCTGGCTGTTTCAATTCCGCAACCAGACCCTTGTCGATCAATTTACGCATATTTGCGTTTTGCAGCTCGAAACTGGCCCACGCTTCACCTGGCGCAAAGTCACGAGCCGCCTTTAAGCCGGTATCGGTCGCGTCTAGCACATGGAAATCTGAAACACTTGCAAAGCTGGCCGCCGCCATGCCGCCTGCCTGCATGTCCTCGACCACACGATCCTCAAACGTACCCAATGCCTGATACAGTTTGAATTTGGGGGTTAGCCCTTTGGCCCCGCGCACAAAGGTACGTCCCGGATGAGCATGGACGTCAAAGGCTGGGTTCTCGACCAAAAAGGCCCGAGCATCAGCCATTTGTTGTTCGCTGACTTCAAAGCCAACCGGCACCGGTTTTTTGCGGGTGAACCAGTATCCAGCGCCGCCCAAGCCTAGAACAGCCGCGCCACCAATCATCAGTTTTCGTCTCGTTACCATGTCCATTTCCCTTTTTTTGCATACTAGCATGACAAAACAGTCGGGCAAAAGTAACAATTGAGCCTAGATGGCAATAAATCGCGCTATTGCCGGACCAAACAATCCTTGGCAGTTTAGCCCGAAACAAATTACCGAGGGGGAAGCCGCGTGAAAACCGAAACCAAACCAAAATCTGATTTGTACTGGCGGGCCAATTTGCGGCTGCTGGCCCTCCTGCTCAGCATCTGGTTTTTGGTGTCTTTCGGCTTTGGCATTTTCTGGCGTGATTTTTTTGATCAATGGTCTATCGGCGGCGCACCACTTGGTTTCTGGTTTTCCCAACAAGGCTCGATCTATGTGTTCGTCATCCTGATTTTTGCCTACTCATTCCTGATGAACCGATTGGAAAAACGCTTTGCCCAAGAAGGCGAGCCAAAACAATGAATGATATTCAGATCTGGACCTGGAGTTTCGTCATACTCTCCTTCTCGCTTTATATCGGCATTGCCGTATGGGCGCGCGCCGCGACAACCGGCGAGTTTTATGTAGCTGGGCAAGGTGTTCCGCCATTACTAAACGGCATGGCAACCGCCGCCGATTGGATGTCCGCCGCCAGCTTTATCTCCATGGCTGGGATCATCGCCTTTGTGGGCTATGATGGCTCGGTTTATCTGATGGGCTGGACCGGCGGTTATGTGTTGCTGGCCTTGCTTCTGGCACCGTATCTGCGAAAATTCGGCAAGTTCACGGTCCCTGATTTTATTGGCGATCGATATTATTCAAACTTGGCCCGGGTGGTGGCTGTAATTTGCGCCATCTTTATTTCGTTCACCTATATCGCCGGGCAAATGCGCGGTGTGGGCATTGTTTTCTCTCGGTTTTTGGAAATCGACGTAGAATTGGGCGTGATGATTGGTATGCTAATCGTGTTCTTTTACGCCGTTTTGGGTGGCATGAAGGGCATTACCTATACCCAGATCGCCCAGTTTTGCGTGTTGATTTTTGCCTATCTAGTTCCGGCTATTTTTATCTCATTGATGGTGACCAATACGCCCATTCCGCAATTGGGCCTGATCGGTAATACTGGCGGCGAACCCTTATTGGCCAAACTGGATGGCCTCACCCGCGAATTGGGCTTTACGCCTTATCTAGCTGGCAAAAAATCGATGATCGACATGACCGCCATCACCTTGGCACTGATGGTTGGCACGGCTGGCCTACCCCATGTGATCATCCGATTTTTCACCGTTCCAAAAGTATCAGACGCCCGCATTTCTGCCGGTTGGGCTTTGTTGTTTATCGCCCTGCTCTACACCACGGCCCCGGCGGTGGCGGCGTTTGCCCGGCTCAATTTCATCGAGACAGTCAATGGTTCAGTCTACGAAGCCAGTGACGAGACGGCCACGCCCGAATGGTTCAAAACTTGGGAAAACACTGGGTTATTGTCGTGGGATGACAAAAACAATGATGGAAAGCTCGACTATCACGGCGGGCCGCAAAACGAAGTCAACGTCAACCGGGACATTATGGTTTTAGCCAATCCCGAAATTGCCAATTTGCCGCCATGGGTGGTGGCCTTGGTGGCGGCGGGCGGCTTGGCGGCAGCATTGTCCACCGCAGCCGGATTATTATTGGTGATATCGTCCTCGATTAGTCACGACCTAGCTAAACGGGTATTATTCAAGGGTTTGTCGGACCAAAACGAATTGCTAACAGCCCGGCTGGCGGCGATTGTCGCCATTGTAGCAGCTGGATATCTGGGTATCAATCCGCCGGGTTTTGTCGCGCAAGTGGTGGCCTTTGCCTTTGGATTGGCGGCGGCTAGTTTCTTCCCAGTCATCGTGTTAGGAATTTTCACCAAATTTGCCAATAAATGGGGCGCTGTATTTGGCATGCTGGGCGGTATCGGCTTTACCATGAGTTATATCATCTGGTTCAAATTCATCCATCCAGAGGCCAATTTGCCAGAAAACTGGTTATGGGGCATTTCACCAGAAGGAATTGGCGTAGTTGGCATGATGATCAATTTTGCATTGGTTTTGGTGATCTCACGCCTAACCGCACCCCCACCCCCAAATGTGATCGCCATGATCGAGGATGTTCGCCAACCCGAATGAGGTGCATTTTGAAGTGACGTCATGGGATCGATGCTTCGAGGCTCCCATTGGTCGCACCTCAGCATGAGGCTCTTTTGCTTGCAGCATTCATCAACCTCATCTTGTCCCCGGCCCCAGAGCCGGGGTCCAGTTCTTCTTCCTTGCCATTTGCATCAAGTCTGTCTGGACCCCGGATTAAATCCGGGGACTACAAGTGGGACTACAAACCAACTTCTATTCAAGAGACCCAAAAGACACGCAATTTCCCATGCGACATTTTACACTGGCTACATCAAAACCATTGGCTTTTGAACTGACCTGATGCAGAAGATGCGGTAGAATACGAAATCTCGCAATCCGGAACGACAAGCAAACCAAATGGCCGCCGAAGTTGGAAATATAGCACTGATCATCGCCTTGTTGCTGGCGTTAATTCAGATCATGGCACCGTTGGTTGGGGCCAATCTAAGCAATCTTCGATTGATGCATCTGTCTGGCTTTACTGCAATTGGGCAATTGCTGTTTATCAGCATCGCATTTCTGGCTCTAAGTGTGGCCTTTATCGGTTCTGATTTTTCCGTGGCATTGGTTGCCCGACATTCCCATTCGCTAAAGCCCCTGCTCTATAAAATCTCCGGTGTGTGGGGTAATCATGAAGGCTCCATGTTGATGTGGGTCCTGATCTTGAGCCTGTACGGGGCCATGGTGCCGATATTTGGCCGGGCCTTGCCGGTCCGCTTAAAAGCGCTGGCCTTGTCCATTCAAGGTATGATTGGGGCCGGGTTTTTGGGCTTTATCCTGTTTACCTCCAATCCGTTTTTACGACTGTTTCCAATTCCGCTGGATGGCAATGGTCTCAACCCGTTATTGCAAGACCCCGGCTTGGCGTTTCATCCGCCATTCCTCTATTTGGGCTATGTCGGGTTTTCGATGGCCTTTTCGTTTTCAGTGGCCGCCTTGTTGGATGGCAAAGTCGATGCGTTGTGGGCCAGATGGTTGCGTCCGTGGGTGTTGGCCGCTTGGTCGTTTTTAACCATTGGCATCGCCTTGGGCAGCGTCTGGGCCTATTACGAGCTGGGCTGGGGCGGTTGGTGGTTTTGGGACCCGGTTGAAAATGCCTCCCTGCTCCCATGGTTGGCCGGGACTGCTCTGCTGCATTCCACCTTGGTGGTCGAGCGGCGCTATGCGCTGGTCAACTGGACCGTATTGCTGGGTATTTTGACATTTTCACTTAGCCTAGTCGGCACATTTTTGGTGCGCTCTGGAGTGATTACTTCAGTCCATGCCTTTGCTAGCGACCCGGAACGGGGCGTTTATATTCTGGGCATGTTACTGGTGTTATCCGGCGGGGCGCTTCTCTTATACGCTTTGCGTTCTGGTAATTTACGAATTGGCAACGGATTTGAGGTTTTGAGCCGCGAATCCGGGCTGGCGATCAACAATATCCTGCTGGTTTGTGCCACGGCTGTGGTCTTTTTGGGCACGTTTTATCCGTTACTGGTTGATATTTTTAGTGATGATAAAATCTCGGTCGGGCCGCCGTTTTTTAATCTGTACTTTGGTTATATCATGGGCGCCCTGATTATTTTTATGGGCGTGGCTCCGCTCTTGAAATGGCGTCATGACAGCGCAAAGAGAATGCTCCGCCCTGTGCTCTTGCTACTTGGTGCAACATTGGCTGTTGCGGTGCTGGTTAGCTTGTTTGGCAAATCTGCATTGGGCGGATTAGGCATCGGCTTGGCCTTCTGGTTGTTTGGCGGAACCCTGCTCAATTGGGCGGCAAAAGTCAGACTGGGACAAATCAGCTTTGCCCGCTCAATGCAATTAGCCCGCGCCCTACCCGCCGGAATATACGGATTTGTGTTGGCTCATATTGGGTTGGCGG
>JAJFFR010000282.1 GCA_021776555.1 Robiginitomaculum sp. | reverse complement strand
CCTCCGGCACATTCTTTTGAGATGGTCTTCAAGGTGCGTTGCAGCTTTTTCAGATCAGCAATCTTCTCTGACACGCTTTGTAAATATTCTTGCATCAGTTCGTAAACCTCGCCGCATGTATAAGCATCCGAATCAACCATTGATAATAGCCTGCGTAATTCTTCGATAGAAAACCCAAGTTCGCGACAACGCAAAATAAACCGCAAACGCTCCTGTTCCTTCTGGCCGTACAGGCGGTGGCCACTCTGCGTTCGCATTGGTTCTGGCATGACCCCTATGTCTTCATAGTATCTAATAGTTTCAAGGTTGCAGCCCGATTGCTTGGCTAACGCCCCGCGTTTTAATGGGTTTTTAGAAACTGCATTCATTATAAGAACTTCTTGCTTCTGTAGTTACTACAGGGTGTAGGGTAATGTGAGCAAATAAATTTAACAAGCGAGATTGGCTGGAATGTAGGATAAAAATATGAAAACTGCAGGATTGCTATCAAAAATAGGCGAAAGCTCGGGGGCACTAGGCAGTGTCATTTCCGCGATGGGCTGTGCCATGTGTTTCCCTGCCATTGCCAGCATTGGCGCTGCGCTTGGTCTTGGGTTTCTGGAACAATGGGAAGGCTTGTTTTTGCATACGCTGATGCCGCTCTTTGCTCTGCTGGCCTTGGTGGTAAACGGACTTGGTTGGCTGGCCCATCGTAATTTGGTGCGTAGCCTAATCGGCATGGCAGGGCCTGTTTTGGTGTTGCTAGCTCTTTATCCATTGTTTATGTCGGATTTTCGCAATGCGATCCTGTACACTGGGTTGGCGTTGATGGTCGGCTTTGCCCTGTGGGATATCTTTATTCGGCCTAGAGGTAAAAAGGCATGAGTTCCATTGATGGCTTCGATGAATCCGCACACAAAAAAAAGGATCTCCTGATTGCGACAGGTGGTGTTTTGGGTGCCATTCTAGCTTCTTCGTGCTGTATTGTGCCGCTGGTCCTGATCAGCATGGGTGTATCCGGTGCCTGGATCGGAAGCCTGACCAAGTTGGAACCGTACAAGCCGATATTTATCGGAATTACCGCGCTCTTTTTGGTCGCCGGGTTTTGGCATGTTTATTTCAAAAAGCCGGAGCCTTGCGAGGATGGAAGTTATTGCGCTCGCCCATCCAGCTCGCGCATTACCAAAGCGGCGCTTTGGGGTGCAACCCTTGTGGTCACCCTAGCGCTTACCATTGATTACTGGGCACCCCTGTTTTATTGAAAAAGGAACGATCTCATGAAAAAATACACTCTTGGTATTTTAGTTGCCGGAACCCTCGCGCTTGGTGGTTTGGCCGTACTGTCCACACAGATGCCATCATACGCTAAGGACAATTCAGCTACAGCCACGCAAGCCAAACAAACAAAGGCACAGTTTGCCATTGAAAACATGACCTGTGCTACGTGTCCCATCTCTGTTCGTACTGCGATGAAGCGTGTTGATGGGGTGAAGTCTGTAGACATTGATTTTTCCACCAAAATTGCAACAGTTGTTTTTGATTCATCGTTCACCAACGCTCAAAGCGTTGCCGATGCCGCAACAAATGTCGGTTATCCCGCCAGCAAAATCGAAAACTAAAACCCGTTAGAACGAAAGTCTCTCCATGTCTGATTGCTGTCCATCCAGCGAAAACAACACCTTTGATCTCATCGTAATTGGTGCGGGGTCTGCGGGATTTTCCGCCGCGATCACCGCTGCTGAACAAGGTGAATCTGTGGCCATCATCGGCTATGGCACCATTGGCGGCACTTGTGTCAATGTGGGCTGTGTGCCGTCAAAAGCCATGATCCGCGCGGCCGAAGTGATGCACGCTAGCTCTGCTGCCAAGCGGTTTAATGGCATTGATGCCCGGACCAAGTTGAAAAACTGGGTCGATGTGCAAGCGCAAAAGCAAAAGCTTGTCGATGATCTACGCGCCGCTAAATATAGTGATGTTTTGCCACAATATGAAACCTTGTCCTATATTGAGGGTGCAGCAAAGCTGGTAACTGGCGGGGTAGAGGCCAACGGGCAGTTTTACAAATGCGATAAAATCATCATCGCTACCGGGTCGCATTCATCCGTGCCGCCCATAGACGGTATGTTGAACGTCCCGCATCTGGATAGCACCAGCGCGCTTGATCTTGAGCAATTGCCAAAAACCATGATTATCATTGGCGCGGGCGTGATTGGCTGTGAGCTGGGGCAAATGTTTTCCCGTATGGGTACGCAGGTCACTTTGCTTTGCCGCTCAAACGTCTTGGCAGGTGCGGAGCCTGAAATCAGTGAAGCATTGGCGCAATCCCTAAGAGATGAAGGCATGTATGTTCACTGTGGCTCGGTATATGAGTCGATCAAAGAAGATGATGGCATTTGTCTATGCTATTACTACGAAGGCGAAGTCCGTCACTTAAGCGCCGAACATGTCATGCTGGCCACAGGTCGCAAGGCCAATACTGCAGGTCTTGGCCTCGAAGACATGGGCGTGGCACTGGCCAAAAATGGCGGCATCAAGGTCGATGAATTTATGCAGACCAATATACCCGGCATCTATGCCGCTGGTGATGTGACCGGCACGGATCAATTTGTCTATATGGCGGCTTATGGGGCCAAATTGGCAGCGAATAATGCCATGAAGGGCAATGCCATGCGCTATGACAATAGCGTCATGCCTGCCGTTGTGTTTACCGACCCCAATTATGCCAGTGTCGGCCTTACCGAAGCGGCGGCCCAGGCAAAGGGCATTACCATTAAAACATCAGTCCTTGATCTTAAGCACGTGCCGCGTGCGCTGGCCGCCAGAGACACGCGCGGCCTGATTAAACTGGTTGCCAATGCCAGCGATAATAAACTGATCGGCGCACACATCCTCGCCCCCGAAGGCGCAGATTCCATTCAAACGGCGGCACTCGCGATCAAGACGGGCACGACCTACACCGAGCTTGGCGAGATGATTTTCCCCTATCTGACCACCGTGGAAGGTCTGAAATTAGCGGCACAAACCTTTGACAATGATGTCAGTAAACTTTCTTGTTGTGCCGGGTGAACCAAGTTAAGCGCTTTGGCGCGATCTGAGTATTCTGCATTGATAGAAACTGGATGCGGGCTATTCAACAGACAAAAATCTAACTTTCTCCTTGTGTAACAAATTGCGAATTATTTGTGTAACATAAATAATAGAGAATCGCCCTAATCTATTGTAATAAAAGTCAATAATAAAATAGGTTGACGCTTCTCGGCCGCACCAGCCTCTACCCAGACACGGAAACCTCGAACTGGATTTGTTCCCGAGCTATGGTTCGTCAAATCGGCACCCGCCAAAAGGTGAAACTAGTAAGTTGGAGTAGTCGATACCAACATTACTGGGCTTATGATGCATGTAAGGGGCTAACGATTATCGAAAGTTGTTTCTTCGTAGGAAATCGTCCATTCTGGAGCACCGCCAGGTGAGACCGTGAGCGCAAAACGTACAGCAGCCGTCTCGGCGCGGCTATTTTTGGGAATCTCGGTGATCGTTAGAGAAGGCGGCAGTTTTTGCTTTATGCAATGCATTGTCATTTCCTCGACATAACTGCAACAGCGATCAAAAATGAACTCTATATACTCGGTAAGAGGCTTCCCAGAAATCGAAGGTTGAATAATGCGAGGTGGGTCGGAATTAATGTCGTAATCGACCTTCAAGCAGATCGGTTGCCCGTGCTCTAATTTTTCGTTACGCAAAAGAATGAGCGGTTCAGTCCAATTACGTGTCTTCTGGATATAATAGGCAAGCGGAACGTTCGTTTGCCTAAGGGTAGCGATACCCTCTTGAAAAGTGGCTTTTTTCTTAAAAAGGAAACCTGTTTCAACTCCATTCTCACGAAGAAGTACCTGCATCATTTGCTTAATCAGCCGTACAGCTGCATTCCAAAGATTTTCGGTCTCACGACGTATAGGACGATCTATATTCCCTTCAATATGGATAGTGTTTCCGTCTCGTGAAATAATCTCGCCGCTGTTGAACTTCTGTTTATGAGTAGACCATGCTTCAATAATTTTGTTTCTTGCCTCCCGAACGCTCTGAAGGCCATTGTAAACGTCGTCATATTGTCTATCGAAGTGGTCTCGTGCCTCCTTCTCGGTGAAAACCCCCTCTCGTAGAGTTAAAATTCCATATATTAGTCGCGATACAAATTTCGATGACAGTCCTTCATCGGAGACTTTTTGAACAAGATGTTTTTCATCGTCTTGTCGCAAAGTGATGTTACTTGATCGTTGCGCAAAAATTGTCAGGGCTTGCAAAAAGTCTTTTGAGGTGACGGGCAGTACGTAAGAAAGTTGGGTTTTGCCATGTCGAAAAAGCTGAAGCTGTTCTGGGACCAAACTCTCAACAACTTCGCGAAGGAATAGCAAAAAAGGTTCCAAAGGGAACTTTCCATTCATCGCGATGACTGAGCCATTCTGCCACTGGAGAAAACGGATCGAACCAAGGGTTTTGCCGTTGGATTCTATTAGAAATCGATTTCCGGGCATTTGCGCGGCCAATGATTGCTCAAAAATTTGGGGCTTAAGTTGCCCATCCAAATCAAATTGGTAGGTTGCAAAAGCAAGCCCTTGACTTGGGAAATCTGGTGCCAGAAGCTCATAATTAGGGATGCGTGGATCTCTTAGTGATACTATGCAGCGCGCTGTGATTAAGCTCATAACTTTTGCGAACGCGCTCTTCTCCGAAGCTCGCGCCGTTAATTGGAGAGACAAAGAAGGTGCAGCTTGACTCGGACCTCGGCCCCTTGGAAGGAAGAAGTCTCCAGCCTGACCTTGACCAGGTATGAATGCGGTATAACTAAGCAAACCCTTGTCGCAAACACCCATAGCGTCCGGCCATGTCTCTGACTGATTGTCCAAATTTAATCTGACTACTGCGACACCAATATCTTCAAGAGATATACTGGCAGTGCGTGCCAGAATGAAAACTGAAATCCCGCCAAGGTCTGAGCCTACTATGGTTGGGTAAGAGTTTCTGTCGTCATGGACATTGATTGTAGCAGCGTCTTTATAAGCGATTCTCAGCGTTGTTTCGTCAAGATCGTCTAATACAATTATTGTTACAATTGTGTGTTGAGATTTCCGTTTAGCTTTTTCGGAGAATAGGTACCCGTCAATATTTATGCTGCATAACCCGCTCACATTGGTGCGCGAGGACACTTTAATAATGTCCTCTGGTAGCAATTCCCTCAGCTTTTCTGCAAGGATGTCCAAAAAAGGTTGATCAATTTTGGGGTCAATTGAAAGCAAGTTTTTATAATACTCGGCAGACTGATCTGTCATAATGTATTAATATCAAATAAAGGCGTGTCTGTCCCACAGATTTAATTTAGCAGACAATAGTGTAATTGAGTTCACACCCTAATGCCCTCTAAGTCCACAGAGCGGGTCAAAATCTAGTGAATTTTTATTGTTTTCCTTTATGATATGATTCATATTTTGGCTTGCTGAAATGCTCTTCCCACTTCCCCAATTGCTCCCCAAATTGGTTCGAAGTTTCCGTGTCTA
>JAJFFR010000281.1 GCA_021776555.1 Robiginitomaculum sp. | reverse complement strand
AAGCAAGACTTTAGGGGTAAATGATAATCTAGACCAAATTCAATCAGTAAAATAGCGGCGGTTTGTCCGGCAATGGCAATCCACCGCAGCAAAATCAGGGTTTCCCCATGCAAGGTTCCACTTTTTGGTGAGACAGGTTTTGTTGTGCCGGGCAATTTGGCAGCCTTTCAAGCGTGATCGACAATTGCCTTTTAAGCTATCGCGGTGCAAATGATAAGACACTGAAACGACGTATGTTTGGAGCACTGAAAAATGGACCCGAAATCCGTATCTGGATCATTAAAAATTATTCGCTGGAGCGCCGTTGTTCTGATCCTTATTTTGAGCGTTTGGGTGGCCATATCCACCGCGCGAAAACAACAGGCAGAAACAACAGGTCGGGCCGATATTGGCGGGCAGTTTGAGCTGGTCAATCAAGATGGAAAAACCGTGACCCAGGCGGACTTTTTGGGGCGGCCCATGTTGATTTATTTCGGTTATGCCTATTGCCCCGATGTTTGCCCAACCGCCTTGCAAGTCATGGGCGTTGCTATGGAAATGATCGGATCAGATGCAAATAAAATTCAGCCGGTATTTATCACGATAGATCCTGAGCGAGATACGCCGGAACTACTGGCGCAATATGTGGCTTCCAATGGGTTTCCTGCCAAATTGGTCGGGCTGACTGGAACGCCACAACAAACGCAAGCGGCGGCCAAGGTGTGGCGGGTGATCTATCAACGATCCAACGAAACGCGCGGCGAAGATGATTATTTGATGGATCATTCCAGTATTATTTATCTGATGGCAGCGGATGGTTCGTTTGTTTCGGCATTTTCGCACGCCGATAGTCCGCAAACCGTTGCCAAATGTTTGACCGATCATTTGGCCGGAAAAACCTGCCGTCGATGATTCAACCCTTGTATCACCATAACGGACCGGTCGAGGTGGTTGTGCGTTCCTCCGCCCGTCAAATTACCTTACGTCTGGATCATGCTTTGCGGCGGGCCACATTGGTTCTGCCGCATCGAAGGTATGCCCGCCAAGGTGCAAAACTGCTCGAACAACGATCCGCATGGCTCAGCGCCCAATGGCATAAGTTACCGCCGCCCATGCCATTTGTCCCGGACGGTGAAATCTTGGTCCACGGAGAGATGGTCAAATTGCGTCACGAAACAGGACGGGGCCAAGCTCGGTTGCAAGCGGGGGAATTGGTGGTTCCGGCCACGCGGGTTGAAGTGTTTGCCAGCCGGGCACGTCGCGCTTTGATTAGCATGGCTAAAGACGCATTAGAAACTGAAGTGGCGGATCATGAACGGAATCTGGGTTTATCAGCACGCCGCATTAGCGTGCGGGACACCCGTAGCCGGTGGGGTTCGTGCAGCGCAGCCGGGAACCTCAATTTCTCTTGGCGCTTGATCTGCACGCCACTTGCTGTTTTATCCTATGTAGCGGCCCATGAGGTTGCGCACCTGCGCGAAGCCAATCATGGGCCGGCTTTTTGGGCGGAAGTTGCTAAGACCTGTGCAGAAACCTCTGCACCACGAAAATACTTGCGGGACCATGGCCCGCAATTATTTGCAATTGGCGCAGATTACTAACTCAGTAGGGCAGGGTTGGGTCAGCCGGGATAAAAATCACGCGGCGACCCATTTTCGCTTCGGCCATCAAAGCATGTTTGTAATTGGCCTGACCTTGGGCGTTCATGGTGTCCATTTCAATGATTTGATCATCGGTGAAATCCCGCAATGCATAGCCTTTTTGCTGCATGCAGTTTTGAAAATGATCCCGGCGGGATCCGCCAAGGCCAAAGCCGCCAACCTCTTTGGCTTCCCCGGCGCATATGCGTGCATCGCCGTCCAAGGTGAATTGTGACACCCCCTGTCTAGACCAATAATCGCCATCAATTGACGCACAACCAGCCAATACTATGCCGGCACCTAACGTGCAGATAAGAGCTTTCATGCCCATTCACCCCATTTTTTATTTTCGGCTTTTCCCGCCGATTTGAGGGGAAGCTTACCGCAACACCTGTTAACATCGCGCAAAGATCGATTTGAAAATCCAACATTGGAGACCTCCATTGACTGAAACGCCCTTTTCCCGGCTGGTAGCCATTGCCGATCAGTATGGCACTTTGAGCTTTGAAAATTATTCGCTGGTGCGTTCCTTGGCCGAGCGTTTGCGCGATGGATTTTGTGCATTTTTAAGCGCAGATGACGGAACCTGTGTTTACTTGGTTCCACCCACTGGCCCGTTTTCACCTCAAAATCACGGCAGCGCCGCGTACTCAGTGTCTGGCGGTGGCTTCTTGCCATTGGCTCCGATCAGCTTTGGTCTGGCTGTGCGGGTATCCAAGCGAGCCGATTGGTTGCGAGTGGTGTTTCATTGCGGGGTCGAAGGTGGTGAATTGCAAGTTTACATCGAAGGCGGAGATCATTTTGATCTACCTTTACCATTTGATGACAGCAAGGTCGCAGAAATGTTCGAACCCTTATACCGCCATATTCATGACTGGTTTGCCGACCGGGTAAAACAATACGAGCAAGGCAGCTATGGCAGTCGCGAAATTGGCTTTGAGATCATCAATGCCGCCTCCGATGATTGATCGAGGATAAAGATAATCATGGAAACCGCACTGGCATTAGACCTGACCACCAAAATTGCCCTGATCGTTGCCGCCGGTATGGGCGCGCAATGGCTGGGCTGGCGCTTGCAATGGCCGGCCATTGTCCTGCTCAGTATTGCTGGACTAATGCTGGGGCCGGGTAGTGCGGCCGTATTAGGTGCGCCGTTGATTGATCCAGCGACGGATTTTGGTGAGTTACTGGGTCCGGCCATTGGGTTAGCGGTGGCGCTGATCCTGTTCGAAGGTGGATTTGGCTTACGCTTTGCTGAGTTGCGTGATGCGGGCAGTGCGGTCCGGCGTTTGGTGTTTGTCGGTGCGCCGCTGGGTTGGGCGTTGGGCACGGTGGCGGCTTATTACCTGGCTGGCCTTTCCTTGTCCTTATCGGCGCTTTTTGGTGGGTTGATGGTGGTGACCGGCCCAACGGTGATCCTTCCCCTGCTGCGGCAAGCCCGATTAAGCGGCCGGGCGGCTGCGGTTTTGAAGTGGGAAGGGATCGTCAATGATCCGGTCGGTGCGCTGTTTGCGGTTGCGGTCTATGAAGTTATTGCGCTGTCTGGCCATGGTGCGCCGGGGTTTGGCGGCGTGGTTTGGCTGCTTGGCGCATCGGCCATTGCCGCGTTGATGGGCATTGCATCCGGGTATCTGCTTGGCTTCGGGTTTCGCCGGGGTTGGGTGCCGGAATTCTTGAAAAGCCCAATTATTCTGGCGACGGTGCTGGCGGTGTATGCCGGGGCCGATATTTTGGCCCATGAAACCGGTTTGGTTGCGGTAACCGCTTTGGGGCTGACTATGGCCAATATCCGCTTTGCCTCTATCGAGGAAATGCGCCGTTTCAAGGAAAGCATTGCCACCTTGTTGGTCTCCAGCCTGTTCATCATTTTAACTGCTGGGTTAAATGTGCAGGACGTGATGCTGCTCGATTGGCGTAGTGTTGGCTTTGTCGCGGCCATGTTGTTTGTGGTCCGACCCTTGGTGGTCTTTATCTCGACAATCGGCACGGCTTTGACTTTCAAAGAGAAGTTGTTGGTTGGGTGGATTGCGCCGCGCGGCATTGTTGCGGTGGCCATTGCCGGGTATTTCGCCAGCGAGCTGGGCGGCGACGCACTGGTATTAGCACCCTTGGCCTTCGCCATGGTCTTTGCCACCGTGTTAGCACATGGATTTACTATTGGACCCATGGCCAAAGCGCTAGGTTTGGCTAAGGACGGACCTGAAGGGTTGTTGCTCGTCGGGGCCAATCCGTGGACCAGAGACCTAGCTAAAATACTTGGCGAGATCGAGGTGCCGGTGATTTTGGCCGATCCAAATTGGCGACGCTTACGTCAAGCGCGGCTTGATGGCATTAAAGTCTTTCATGGCGAAGTTTTATCGGAAGTTGCCGAACATAAGTTGGATCATGCCCGGATCGACTGGTTGCTCAGTGCCTCGGATAATGATTCCTATAACGCTTTGGTTTGTGTGGAGTTCGCGCCGGAATTGGGACGGCATCGGGTCATCCAAATTTCGGCGCAGGAAAGCGAATCTACCAATGGAAAGGCCATTGCCTTTACCACCAGAGGCCGCACCGCCATGCGCCGAGGGCGAACCAGTGATGCGATTATTCGCGATTATTGGAAAGGGTGGCGGTTTCGGCGCACTGAATTAAGCGAGAGTTATACGCTGGACGATTTGATTGCCTCTTTGGATGAGGGGGCCGACCTGGTTTTGGAAAGACAGGCCAATGGCGCGATGAGTTTACTCGGTCCGGGGCGAGAGCCTAAAGGCGGCGAGGACGCGATCGTGATTAGTTTTGGTCCGGCTCGTAAAGTGGCTGAACCCGGTGATCCTGCAACGGACTAATCCTCGTCTTCGTTCCATTCAAAGTCGAGAATATCACCCGGCTTGCATTCCAATGCCTGGCAAATTCGGGCCAATGTTGCAAATCGAACCCCCCTGACTTTGCCAGTGCGTAATAAAGACAAATTCTGTTCGGTTATGCCCACAAAAGCCGCCAGATCTTTGGCCTTCATATTACGTCGGGCCAGCATGACATTCAAAGTAACTTTGATCCCCACCTAAAATTAACTCCCTGTTTTACTCATACGATCATCGCCAGATCTTCAGAGTTTTGGCGCGCCTCGTCCAAGACCCAAGCCAGAACCACAAACATCAGTGCAGCAAAAAAGCCAAGCAATGCAGCCGGACTACCGCCGATCGACACATTAAGTATGCGATACCCTGGTTCAAAATCATAGGTCATGGCGAGGCTCATCAGCGGCGTTGCCAACCCTTGGGCCAGCACCAAGCCAATGCCAGCCAGCCCGACGCTTCGCAGCGCGTCAACGGCTGGTTGCTCAAACAATTGACCTTGGGCGTATTGGCGAAACACGAACCGCAACTTACCCAAAGCAATGCACAAAAAGAAAATGGGCAATAGGGTAATGCCCATACCCAAAAAACGTTTGGTCAAGGTGATTTCATGCCCGGCCAGCAGGCTGGTCGC
>JAJFFR010000029.1 GCA_021776555.1 Robiginitomaculum sp. | reverse complement strand
GGGTAATGACAATGAACCGAGTTTGGGTGCGGCTTCGCATTTCGTCGAGCATGGCGCAGAACCGCTCCACATTGGCATCATCCAGTGGAGCATCGACCTCATCAAGTACACAAACTGGTGCTGGGTTTGACAAAAACACAGCAAAGATCAACGCCATGGCGGTCAAGGCTTGCTCGCCCCCTGACATCAAGCTCATGGTGCCCATTTTCTTACCCGGTGGACAGGCGTAAATTTCCAAGCCGGCTTCCAACGGATCATCTGATTCGGTTAGGCGAAGCTCGGCCTCTCCGCCGCCAAACAGGGTTAAAAACAAGGACTTGAAGTGATTGTTGATGGTATCAAAGGCGGTAAGCAGGCGTTCTCGACCTTCGTGATTCAAGCTATCGACCCCGGTCCGTAATTTAGAAATTGCCGCCGTAATTTCATCGCGATCAGCCTGCATGGTATCGAGCCGCGCTGTCAGTTCTTCGGCTTGTTCTTCGGCTTGTAAATTCACGCCGCCGATATTGTCGCTCTCGATCCGCAATTTGTGCAAACGGGTTTCCGCCTCTTGGGCATCGCTTGGAATTTTACGTAAACCGGTCTCGGAATCAGCCAATTCTTCTGGCTCACATCCAAGGGATTCTTGAATGGTTCTGGTGACCTCGGATAGTTTTTCAGCGGCGCTCTCCAGTCGAGCTGTAAGCGCAGCTTTGTGCTCTCTTGCGTCTGAAGCAGCTGATTCTGCGGCCCGGGTGGCGTCGCGGGTCTCGCGTAAATTCGAATCAGCTTCCGCTAATGCATCCGATGCCCGTGACTGCCGCTTCTCAGCAATTTCACATTCATCAAAAATTTGTCGGCGTCTTTGTTGTATTTCATCCGGCGCAGCCAACGCTTTTTGCAACCGTTCTTTGGTTTCGGTTTCGCGGGTGCGTAAGGCATCAAACCGCTCATTTGATCCTGCGGCGCGTTTTTGCCAGCTTTGCATATCGTTTTCAATGACCACAAGCCGGGCAGCGCGGCTTTCATTTTCACGCTGTACCGCACGAAAACTGGCCTCAGCTTCAGCGCTTAACGTTCGGGCCTGATCGCGGTGTTGGCGAGCCGTATCCAGCTCTTGCTCATGGGCTTGGCTGGTTTCATCCGGGACGTCGAGCGAGGCGGTTTTGGCTGTTTCAAGCTCTAGTTTCGCGACGCGTAACTCATCCGCCCAATGTTCCAGTTTTTGGACATTGGCTTCGGCTTGTGCCTTGCGTTGCATGTCGCTGTGCAGCAATCCCTGATGGGCTTGTTCAGCTTGGCGGGCCAGTCGTTCCATTTCCGGCATTTGTTTGCGGGTGGATTTCAGCAGATCGGCTTGATCGGTGCGCTTTTGTTTGACTGACAACCATTCGTCTCGCGCCGTCTCGGTGTTCACAATGGTTTCTTCGCGCAATGGACCAAGTGCGCCAAGGCGGTTTTTCTGTTCCAGATGCAAGGCAGCAGCCGACGGTGCATCTGCGCTGATCTGCAATCCATCCCAGCGCCACATTTGGCCTTCGCGGCTAACCAGACGCTGGCCAGGCAGTAATTCGCCAGCCAAACGTGTACCGGTTTGTTCATCAACCACACCAATTTGCGACAAACGGGCTTGTAATTCATCGGGGGCTGTTACCAGCTTGCTTAACGGGTCCGCTCCGTTTGGTAATTGTTGTTTGGGGAAACGCGCCTGATCCCAGTGACTGGGCGCACCGGCATCGGTACTGGCTTGTAAATCGTCGCCCAAAGCCACGGCCAAGGCTCGCTCAAAGCCGGATTTCACTTTTAAGTCATCCGATATGGGCGCCCAATCGCCGGTTGCAGAAACTGCAATTGCATTTTGTAATCCAGCCATTTCGGCGGCCAATTCGTCCCGTTCCCGTCGCAAATCATCAAATGACCGGCGATGAGTCTGCACTTCGTCATCCAGTGTGGCCAACTTTTGCTCGTGGTCTGCAATCAAAGTTCGCTGTGACGTCACGGTTTCAGAAGCAGCAGTTTGTTCGTGTGCAGCCGTTTCAATGTCTGCCAATAATTGTGGATCGGCTTGTAATGCCTCGGACTCACCTTCCGCACGACTTAATTCGGTGCGAAACCGTTCGCAGCGCGCTTTGGCGGTGGAGAGCAGGTTTTGTGCATTGGCAATCAGCGCTTGACGTTCGGCTTGGGCGACCGACAATTCTTCGAACCGGGCCTCGGCCTGATCGCGATCTTGTTCGGCTTGGCGCGCTGCTTCGGCCAAAGCTTCGCTTTGGACCTGATCATCAGAATTGCTCAACGCAAGAATATCTTCTTGTTCGGTTTTCAAGCGTGTAACAGATTGGGCGGCATCGCTGGACAAATTGGTTTCGTGCAGTAAATCCCGAGCGATTTCCTGCAAACGGTGTTCAAGAGCTGCGCGGCGCGCTTTGGCGTCACGTTCGTCGCGCTCTACGGATTCTCTGGCTGCAGACAGCCGAGCCACCAACGCTTGGGCAATGGCTTGTTCCTGACGCAATTCGTCCATGCCGTCATTGGCCGATTCTGCGGCGACCAAAGCCCGCGCGGCAATTCCGGCCAACTCGCCAGATTTCTGCGCCAATTCGTCCAATTCAGCTTGCGTACTTTGCATGGCGGCTTTGGCTTCCGTCCAACGCAACAGCGATGCAAAGGATTCCAGCGCCCGAATTTCGGTAGCCAGATTGCGATAACGACTAGCTACGCGAACCTGCTTTTTTAGTTGCTGATACTGCGACTCAATTTCTTCGCCGATATCATCCAGTCGGGACAAGTTGGTTTCAGCCGCGCGTAAGCGCAACTCAGCTTCATGTCGGCGCGTATGCAGCCCGGATATCCCGGCCGCTTCTTCCAACACCCGGCGTCGATTTTGTGGCTTGGCGGCGATCAGCTCGTTGATCTGTCCCTGACGAACCAGAGCCGGGGAATTTGCCCCGGTCGAAGCATCGGCAAACAGCAATTGCACATCCTTGGCCCGACAAGACTTACCATTGATATGATAGCTTGACCCAGCCCCGCGATTGATCCGCCGGGATATTTCCAAAACATCTGAGTCATTGAACTGCGAAGGAGCCGCCCGATCGGAATTATCAATGGTCAGAACCACATCGGCGTGATTGCGGGCTGGTCGTTGACCGGTCCCCGAAAAAATCACATCATCCATCGCTCCGGCGCGCATCGCCTTGGCTGAGTTGGCACCCATAACCCAGCGCAAGGCTTCAAGCAGGTTTGATTTTCCGCAACCATTGGGGCCAACCACGCCAGTGACCCCGACCTCGATCTGAAACTCGGAAGGTTCGACGAAGGACTTAAATCCAGCAATTTTCAGCGAGGTAAATTGCACAGATTATTCGTCCCCTCCGGCTGCTGCTGCAACAATCGGATCAATGATGGCGGCAAAATCTTCAATGGTGCCCATGTTTTTGGCTAGATCTCCATTGATGATAAAACTGGGTGTCGCCGCAATGCCCCAAGTGTCTTGGGCATGAAGGGCTACTTCCTGAATACGGGTCACATTATCCTGATCCGCTATGCAAGCATCAAACTGGTCTGGGGAAATGCCGACCGTGGCCGACAGATCGCGCAAGGCTTGACCCGGATTGGCCGATGCCACCCAGAACCGTTGCTTGGCAAACAGCACGTCCAGCACTGCGTAATAGTTCGCTTCGCCGCCTTTGCACCTAGCGATTGCTTCGCCACCAACGGCCAAGCGGGCCGGGGCGGTTGGAAATTGGCGAAACACAAAGCGCACTTTGCCGGTTTCGATATATCTGGATTTGATTTCCTCAAATACCGTGGCGTGAAACGTGGCGCAGTGCGGGCAGGTCAGTGATGCATATTCAATAAGGGTCACCGGCGCATCCGGTTCTCCCAAAGCGTAATCATCAGCCCGTTCAATCGAAGAACGTCCTTCGGATTGGGCTTTGGGGCCACAAGCTGCAGCACCCGCTACCAATAGTAGGGTGGCACCTGCCAACAAAATTCTTCGGTTCAACGTGTTCAAGATACTCTCCATTTGCTTATAAATTCGCGATTCTTGTGCCAGTGCAAGGCTCAGCGGCGTAGTTGATCCCGTCCGATAACGTACTGGCCCAATTCAAACAGGGCTGATTTTAAGGCCGGATCAGAGATATCGGCCAATTGTATGTTCAATGCGTCCAATTGTTCGGGCTGGCAATTGATTTTGTCAGGCTTTGGTTTTGGCGCTTGTTTCATATCGCCAATTGGCCCTTGTATGGTCCGTAGGGAAGTCACGCGTCCGGAGCCAGCCACCAAATTGATCCGTTCCAGCAATTGCACAGATTGGGCTTGGACCAACATGGCGGCACCGCCTCTGGTTTTAATGGTCAAGATTTGCCCGGATTTGCCAGAGGTCAGCTTTTCCGGCGTAGATACCGGTGCCAATCGAGGTCCAGCGATCTCGTCCCACCGGAGTTTTAGCTCATGTACGCCGGGGCCAAATTTTTTACCCATGGGCCGCAATATCTGACGCAGGGCTTTCGTAGGCCGTGGCATGGCGCGCGCCCGGGGGCGGGCTGGGGTCAGCAGCAATCGCGCTGCCTGTTTCGGGCTAAGCGGTGTCTGTCCGTGCTGATCTGATCTTTTCTTCATGCAAAAGATCATGGCGGAACCCGTGCAAAAGCGCAACGCCGTTGAGCAAACCCAACATCAATTTAATATAAGAAAATCTCAAGTTAAAGCTTGGCGAACCCGAGGCATGATCCGGCGACTAACCGGAATTTTCGAACCATTTTCCATGACCAGTTCGCCGGTACCTGCCGGGTCACGTGTGAGGGATTTTACCAAACTTGTATTGATCAAATGAGATCGGTGAACGCGCAAAAATGTAGAAGGCAGAATATCCTGCATTTCGGCCAAGCTGGCATCATGTAGATATGTATGGCCGTTGCTCATCAAGATCTCGGTATATCCGCCTGCGCCTTGGCAATGTTGTATTTGATCGGTTGTGACTTGTCGGATTTTTCCGGCGCTGCGTACTGAAATTTGACAAGCTTGATTGCGTTCTGCGGCTTGTTCCAGTGCCAATTCAAGTTGGTCAGCCCGTGCTTTTTCTGCTTCGCGCCGGGCGGCTTCACGAGCAAAGTCCAGCCCTTGCTCAACAAACAGAACCAGCAAGAACAACGCCACCAAATAGAAAAAGACAACATCCAGAAACAAGTTTGGAAAGATAAACATTGCAGCGACAAAGCTCAGCAGGATCAAAAAGTAGGCAAATGCCCTTGGACGGCGCTGGAAACTGAATATGGCAACAATAACCAAGCTGATCATCAATGGAACGAGCATGGCTGTTTTTGCCTTGCCATCAAACCCAGCAACAAAAATGACCGCAAGCCCGCACAGAACAACTGCGCCAGCCATCAGTTGCATACTGTACTTTCGAGCAAATACGTCCAGCACTTGAAAGCAGACGCTTAACCCAAATCCGGCTGAAAATACGGTGATCAGGATCAATCGAACATCATGCATCGGATAGTCGTATGCGACCAAACCACGATAGACCTCAGCCAACAATTGTGCGGCTGCAAACATGCAAATTGTGCTGAGGGTTACATCGATCCGGCGATTGGAGCCAGCCAACCCCTTAATTGCGAAATAGATCATGCCCAGAACAAACAGTCCCAATGTAAGCAAAGAGGGCCAGTAATGACGCAACAGCGTATCGGTGATATTTTGAGCCGGCCCAATAGAAATGCTATGGATCGGGTATTCCAATTGTAACAGCCCATTATGGGATGAGGCGAGAAAGGTAATCTCATTGGCACCCGTTTTCAGGGCGGATTGCTTTGGATAAAGCACTGTATCCATTTGCCCGGGTATTTCAGATGCGGCATCAATACCCGGCTGCCCGTTTTGCCCAACAAACTGTCCGTTTATATAAAACGCACTGGACATTTTAGCCAAAACGTACAGCGCAAGAGGTTGGCCATTTGGCCCTCGTGTTTGTTCCAAATGAAGGTTGGCTCTAACCCAGATCAAATTGTTTTGTGGATCAATTTCATAGGCTGAAACCGTTTGGCACTCCGGGTTGGAAAAATTGGGCGGTTGTAATTGTGCAGACTGGGCCGGACAGACTCTGATTTGGTCTATGATCATGGGGGTAATGGGACCGGCATATGCGCTTTGAACCATCGCGAAGCAGGTGAGCTGGGTAAGTATGATCAATAATAGCTTGTTCATGACCTAGCCGTAGAACGAATTTTAGCGACCGCAAAGAACCGTTAACCGGAAAAACGCTGCCGTTTGCTGATTTGCCAGATGGCTAGCCCGCCCGATCGCCTAGTGAAAGTTCATTAGTTTCACGAAAAGAGATCATTTCTATGAAAATACTATCTTTGATTTTATTGGCAAGCCTTGCGGGCTGCTCGACGCAACATGCCCCAGCCGTTCAGAACCATGTGGTTGAAAAACCTATTATTTTTACGGCGAAATCCGGACAAAGCGCCGACGCGTTTGAAGGATCATTCCTCGTTCCCGAAAATCGGTTGGACCCAAATAGCCGGGACCTGACTTTGCATTATGTGCGTTTTGCAGCCACTGGAACCCAAAAAGGCAATCCGATTGTCTATCTGGCCGGCGGTCCCGGCGGGTCAGGCATTGCCACTGCGAAGTTTTGGCGGCTTCCTTTCTTTTTGGCGATGCGTGAATTCGGGGATGTGATTGCGCTGGATCAACGAGGAACCGGCGCATCCAACGATATGGAAACCTGCACATCATCGCAAATAATTGATGGTGCCAAACAGATGTCTGATGATGAGTTTACCAAAATCAACCAGCGCGCATTGCAAGAGTGTGTGGCTATTTGGCAAGATCAAAACATTGATTTGCGTGGATACACGACGGTACAAAACGTTGCAGATCTAGAAGCTTTGCGTCTGCATTTGGGGGCTGACAAACTCAATCTGTGGGGCATTTCCTATGGATCGCATATGGCGTTGGCCGCCATCAAGCAAATCCCTGACAGTCTTGACCGGATTGTCATTGCTAGCGCTGAAGGTCTGGACCAAACCGTTAAGCAGCCAGCTCGTACCGATGCATATTTCGGACATTTGCAATTGGCGATCAATAGCCAACCCGATGTCAAAGCTCAATTTCCAGATATCCGTGCCATGATGCATCGCGTACATTCCAATTTGGATAAAGCACCACTTCGTATTCAGATCCCACAAAAAGACGCCGAAACCGTCGATTATGTATTGCAGCGTCGGGACATGCAGCAAATTGCCTCGGCGATGATTGCGGACCCGAGCCGCGCAGGTCAGCTTTTGCAGATATATAACCAACTTGATCAAGGAAATTGGGCGCCAGTGGCAGGGCTTCTGCAACGGTTTTATACCTCGGGGGAGGGTGTTTCGTTCAGCCCGATGTCCGTGATGACGGATATTGCTTCGGGCATTGGTGCCGAGCGTCGGAAATTGGTGGAGAAGCAGGCAGAAACATCTTTGCTGGGCGTGTACTTGAATGACACG
Organism: Robiginitomaculum sp.; assembly: GCA_021776555.1. GTDB lineage: Bacteria > Pseudomonadota > Alphaproteobacteria > Caulobacterales > Maricaulaceae > Robiginitomaculum_B. The sequence goes on along the minus strand of JAJFFR010000029.1, from coordinate 815 downwards.
CTTGGATTGGTCGATGTCGATCCATCTTATGACCTTGGCGATGAATTTCGGGAAAAACCGGTATCAGACATACCTTTGCTATTGCTCAGTGGTTCACTGGACGGTCGAACCTATGTCGATAGCCAACACGAGGCGGTTTCCGGATTGCGTAATGCCCAAAAAGTATTGGTGACCAATGCTGGGCATAATCTGTTTATGTTATCTGCAATGGAAGTGCGACCCGGTGTACTGGCGGCTATTTCAGACTTTATGCAGGGACAAAATGTTGATGGGCATGAGGTCGTGGTAGCCCTGCCTGATTTCTAATTTTTTAAGACCTGCGTACCGTTCCCGGCCTGACATTCAGGTCGGGAGCGTGCTACATCTGCGCCCGTAAATGTCGAGGGGGTGGCAGGTATGGTAGAATATAGAGATGTTCTTAGGTTTTGGTTTGTAGAAAATGGACCGGCGCAATGGTATGCCAAAGACGATGCATTCGATGCGTCTATTCGGGAGCGGTTTTCTGAAACCCATTTGGCCGCTTGCCAAGGTGAGTTGTCGTCTTGGCGCCAGACGGCAAAGGGCCGCTTGGCCGAGATATTGGTATTGGATCAATTTTCGAGAAATTTATACCGCGAAGATGCCCGCTCCTTTGCCATGGACGGTATGGCGTTGGTCTTGGCGCAGGAAGCCATTCTTCGAGGATTGGACAAGCATATGAATGTGCAGGAACGTTCGATTTTTTATCTGCCGTTCATGCATTCTGAATCATTGATAATTCATGAGGAAGCCACGCAGATTTTCGACGAATTGGGCGTGCCCGATTCCATTGAGTT
>JAJFFR010000280.1 GCA_021776555.1 Robiginitomaculum sp. | reverse complement strand
GCCGACTCCCTTGATGGCGAGAATTTTGCCACCACGCAGCGCGGCAATAGAGGCAGCCAAGGCTTTATTATTTTCGACAACACGCTCCTTGCCCGCGACAAACTCCAAAGTCGGGCCACATTTTTCGCAAGCCAAAGGTTGAGCATGAAAGCGCCGATCAAGCGGATTTTCATATTCATCGCGACAATCATCACAAAGCGGAAAATCTCGTAAAGAGGTGTTGGGCCGATCATACGGCATGGCGTGGATCAGCGTATATCGTGGCCCGCATTGGGTGCAGTTGATAAACGGATAGCGAAACCGGCGTTCATTCGGGTCGCTCATTTCTGCCAAACAATCATCACAGGTGAACATATCAGGCGGTATATGTACTTCTGCCGCGCCTTCCGAGGTGCTGGTTTTAATTTGAAAATCTTTGTCCTCTGACGGGGTCGTATCTTCACTGCCCTCCAGTACAGCGCGCGCCAAAGGTGGTGCAGCATCCACAAGTTGATCGGTAAAATAGTCAAGTTGGTCGGCAGCACCCTCCACATGGATAAACACCCGCCCAGCACCGTTATGGACCCGACCAGACAGGCCTAGTTCTTTGGCGAGACGATAGACAAAGGGGCGATATCCCACCCCTTGCACCTGACCGCTAATGATGATGTTCCGTGCAATCATCAGGCGGTTTCAGGGATTTTCCGGGCCTGCTCACGAATGCCCGAAGACCACCATATCCGGCATGCGCCCTCGTCGGAGACCATGCACGGACCTATGGGTTTTCGAGGGGTGCAGGCCTTGCCATAGAGGATGCACTGGTTGGGATAAATCTTGCCCAGCACCACGCGGGCGCAATCACAACCGGGCGGCATTTCACCAACCCGCTTGCGCGAATGGTCGACCTCCAGTGCAAAGCGTTTGCGGGCGTCGGCGCGGGCATATGCCTCTGCAATGGCGTACCCCGAAGCCGGGATAGTGCCGATGCCGCGCCAATTCGAGTCTACAACGTCCAAAGTTTCTGCCATGATCTTGCGAGCTGTTGGGTTGCCGCCTTGGGGCACTACATCGGCATAACAATTTTCCAGTTCTGGCTGGCCTTGCTGAAACTGCTGCAAAACAGAATACAAGGCGGCCAGAAGGCTATCCGGGGTAAATCCCGCCACAGCCGCCGGAATGTTATGCTTTTTTACAACAAAGTCCCATTCTTCCGGCCCCATAATGGCCGATACATGTCCCGGCGCGATCAACCCATCAAACCCGGCGCTTTCGCTCTTCAGCAACATGGCGACCGCAGGCCAGGTAAGACGCCCGGACAACAACACGCTTAAATTATCTGGCGTGCCTTGCGCCAACATGGCGGCCACTGGGGCGGTGGTAGTTTCAAACCCGGCGGCAAAAAACACCACGTCTTTTTGCGGGTTATCATGGGCGATGCTTAGCATTTGGGCTGGCGAAGCCACCGGGCGCACATCAGCACCGGCAGCCTTGGCTTGTTCCAGTGAACGCGGGCTGGCTTTGGGACCATTGCACGGTACGCGCAGCATATCGCCAAACGCCACCAGAATAACATTCGGGTTTTGCGCCAACTCAATCGCCGAAAAAATATCCTCTTCCGGGCACACACAGACCGGACAACCGGGGCCGGGAATGATCTCGATATTCTTGGGCAAAGCACCGCGCAAACCGGCATGGCTAATGGTGCGTTCATGACCCCCACAAACATTCATCACGCGAACTGGCATGGGAAAGTCCATGGTGCGAATACGCTCCAGCCAATATGCCGCATTGCCCATGACTAGCTGGCCTGGTGCAAGGCAATGCCGTCAGGCTGAATGGTTGGGGTCAGGTCTTGGTGGTCCCGACGGGCCTCAATCATCTGATCCAGCCAGTTGAACCACGGCATTAACGTATCCTCGCGCCGCGCCGAGAGGGTTAGTACCGGCGCCGGGTTGGCCAAATTACGCACATGGGCTTCGGCTTTTTGGGGGTCAAAATCATCCAGATATTCGAGCAGGTCCGATTTGGTCAATAGAACCAGATCAGAGCCACGAAACATCACCGGGTATTTGGCTGGTTTGTCATCCCCTTCGGTCACCGAAAGCAGCGTGATATTGGCATGATGGCCCAGATCAAAACTGGCTGGGCAGACTAGATTGCCAACGTTCTCAATAAACACAATGTCCAATGTATCCAGATCAAGTTCATGCAAGGCGTCATGGACCATATGGGCATCCAAATGGCAGGCTTGTCCGGTAGTGATTTGCACCGCAGGTACGCCGTGGGCACGAATACGCATAGCGTCGTTTTCGGTTTCCAGATCGCCCTCAATCACGCCGATGCGATACCGGGATTTTAGTGCCTTTATGGTGCTTTCCAAAAGCGCGGTTTTGCCTGAACCGGGTGAGGACATCAGGTTCAGCGCCAACACATTATGGCGATTAAAATGTTCGCGATTATGCACCGCCATATGGTTGTTTTCATGCAAGAGAGATGACAACACCTCTACGCTTTTTGTGCCATCTTTGGTCTGGGACAAATGACCCTCATCCGTGACCAAATGGGCATTGCCAGGGGTTATCGTACATCCGCAAGTTTCACACATATTTCACTCCTATCCAGCCTCAATTAATTGGGCCGGTTGTTCACTCAAGACCATACTTTTCAAAATCATTTCGTCGCCGCTGATCAGGTCAACCTGCCAACTTTGGCATGTACCGCACAGCAGCGCATTGGTGCGAGCTTCGCTTGTCGTCCTGCACTGATGGCAATGTACTCGTATCGGGCTGGTTTCTATTTCCAGCTCGGCATCTGGAAATCCGGAAGCGGACCGGGCAATCAAAAACGCCTGCGCCAACAAAGGTTCTTCGACACCGCTCAACGGGCCGATTTGCACAATGATACGTTCTATCCCGCTGGCATGATGGTGGTCAGCGATCTGGCGCGCCTGATCGAGCAGGCTTTGGCATATGGCCAGCTCATGCATGGTCGCTTGCCTTGGCTTCCAGCTCCAGCATTTCGTCATATATTTCCCAGGCGTCGCGGGCTTGTTCTTCACTCATCTTGGCAATGGCATTGCCCACATGGACCATAACCAAATCGCCGGTCGCCAAAGCCTCATGCTGCAATAAAAATAGATTTACCTGACGCTCAATGCCTTTGGCCTCGCAGCGTGCTGCAAAGCCATCAATCTCGATAATACGCATGGGCACGCCAAGGCACATGATCATTCTCCGCCATAAATCTGTTTGTGGTAAGGTTTTATGCGCCCGCTTTGCGTGGATGCAAGACCAAGTTTAGCTTATGCGACGATACGTCCCGGTCCGTTGACACAGATAAAGCAGTAGTAAGTTGTTGCGTGATTGTGCGGAGGAGACGATGCCCACGACCGAAATACAAAAGGTCAAAAACCAGAAAGTCCAAATCCAAAAAGAGCGAATCCTTGTTCTTGGTGTTGGAAATACGTTGCTTTCTGATGATGGTGTTGGCGTTCACGTTACTGAAATTCTGCGGTCGCAAAACTCGTATGGCGAGCACATAAATATCCGCGATGGTGGCACGATTGGTTTGTCACTATTACCGGAAATTGAACAGGCAGATCGCCTGATTGTTGTGGACGCCGCCCGTATTGAAGGCCCGCCCGGAACAGTACAAATTTTTGAAAATGCGCAAATGGACGCGCACCTGTCGACCGCTCGAAGCACTGTGCATGAAGTGGCGCTGGCTGACCTGCTGGATGCGGCTGCATTAAGTGGCGCAGCGCCCAAAATACGTGCGTTGGTCGCCATTCAACCCGAATATACCCGTTGGGGGTTAGAGCCTACGCCTTTGGTCAAAGCCGCCATTCCTACTGCCTGCGCTGCTGTGCGCGAAGTGATTGAAAGGTGGTCTGATGAACCTCATTGATAATACGCCCAGCGCCCTTACCGGGGTGAATGACAGTCTCTTAAGTGAAATTGCCGATCGGTTGGGCGAGTTTGCGCAAACCGGGCAAAGCGCGTCGATTGATCTGCGCTCGCTGCCGATGAGTGATGCGGATCGCGAGGATTTGAAAGAGCGTCTGGGCCACGGCGAAGTTATGGTCAAACTGGACGTCGCGGGGTTAAGCGAAATTTGGGAAACCTCTTTTGCCGGCGTGTGGTGGATCCGCCATTTTGGCGGGGATGACCAAATAGCTGCCGAAGAAATCAATATCGTTTCTGTGCCTGACATTCTTCATGCACACCAAGCTGATGCCCGTGCTGCGGCATCTCGTTTGAGCAAAATTATCCAGGAGGAGCGCCATCATGGCTGAACCGAAAACCCTTGGGCAAATGCTGGAGGCGCGGGGCATTTCGCGCCGGGCATTCCTCAAATACACTTCCTACTTGGCCTCTTCCATGGCCCTTGGTTCAGTGGCCGCGAAAGCCATGGCGGAAAACTTGGCCTCGGCCCGGCGCCAATCGGTGATCTGGTTGTCGTTTCAAGAATGCACCGGTTGTACCGAGAGCTTCACCCGCTCGGTTTCACCAACGCTGGAAGAACTGATTTTTGATTTTATCTCGCTGGATTATCATCACACCTTGCAAGCCGCCTCTGGCGAAGCCGCCGAGGAAGCCCGTCACATTGCCATGCGTGAAAACAAGGGCAAATATGTGGTAGTTGTCGATGGCTCGATCCCAACCAAGCTAGACGGGGCGTATTCGACCATTGCCGGGATCAGTAATTTACAAATGCTGGAAGAAACCGTCAAAGACGCTGCCGCTGTCATTGCGGTTGGCACCTGCGCGGCCTATGGCGGCATCCCGGCGGCTGCACCCAACCCAACCGGGGCAGTTGGGGTCGACCAGTTGGTCACTGACAAGGCGATTATCAACATTCCCGGTTGTCCACCGATCCCGGAGGCGATGACCGGCACCATTTCCTATATCCTGTCATTTGGAAAACTACCCGAACTGGACCATCTGAAACGGCCGATCGCCTACTTTGGAGATAATATCCACGACCGGTGTTATCGCCGCCCGTTTTATGAGCGCGGCCTGTTTGCCAAAAGCTTTGACGACGAAGGCGCGCGCAAAGGCTGGTGCTTGTACGAAGTCGGCTGCAAAGGCCCGATCACCTATAATGCCTGCGCCACCTTGAAATGGAATGGCGGCATCTCATTCCCGATCCAATCGGGCCATGGTTGTTTGGGCTGCTCCGAGCCAAATTTCTGGGACAAGGGTGGATTTTACAAACCATTGCCCGCCCCCATTCGCGACATTGGTAAAGTAGCGGCTGGTGCCGCAGTTGCTGGTGCCGCAGCCGGTGTTGTCAGTGCGGCCGTAGGGCGAGCCAAAAAGAAAAGTGCCATGAAGGAGGGTAAATCATGACCGATCTTCTCGATTTTGCTCGTGGACCTGCTTTGCAGTTTTCGCTGGCGGTATTTGTGTTTGGGGTGGTTTGGCGTTTGGTCAGCCTGCTGTTCATGCCGCGCTTAAAAGATAAATCGGTCAAACGTTCCGGGGCCAAACCAGCCTTGATCGCGGCTGTAGCCGAGTTTTTCAGGCGCATGCTGCCCAAGCCGGAATTTGCCAAACGCACGCGCTTTACCACCATCAATGGTTGGGTGTTTCACGTTGGATTAACGATTATTATTCTGGCCTTTGCACCGCATGTTTTGTTTTTCAAAAGCCTCACCGGCCTGACTTGGCCTGCTTTGCCAAACATTGTCATTTTCGCGGTTGGCGGGGTGACCGTGGTCTCTTTGATACTGGCGCTGTCACATCGGCTCTCCAGTCCGGTTCTGAAGCTGATTTCTACCCTAGATGATTATGTCACGTGGATTGTCACCATAACGCCGGTGCTGACCGGGCTAGCAGCAGCCAGTCATGTGGGCTTACGCTACGAGACTTTGTTGGCCATCCATATCTTGAGCATTTGTGCTCTTTTTGTCTGGTTTCCCTTTGGCAAGCTGATGCACGGTTTTTTGGTTTTCCTGACCCGAGGGGAAATGGGCGCACAACTCAATCGCCGGGGTATTGAGCTATGAAATTGATCCATCTGACAGCGCATGGAGCGCATTATGAATAAACGAATTGTTGTTGACCCAATTACCCGCATCGAAGGACATTTGCGTATCGAAGTGGATACCGATGAAGCGGGCGGCATCAAAAGTGCCTATAGTTCTGGCACGATGGTGCGCGGCATTGAGCTGATCCTGCGGGATCGTGACCCGCGTGATGCTTGGGCCTTTGCCCAGCGCATTTGCGGGGTGTGTACGCTGGTCCATGGTATTGCTTCGGTTCGATCGGTTGAAAACGCTTTGAGCATTACCATCCCTAAAAACGCCCAATTGATCCGAAATTTGATGATCGGGACGCAATACATTCATGATCATGTTATGCACTTTTACCATTTGCATGCACTGGATTGGGTGGATGTGGTTTCGGCATTAAATGCAAACCCCAAGGCGACCTCGGAACTGGCGCAATCCATTTCATCCTATGCCAAATCCAGCCCCGGTTATTTCGCAGATATGCAGAAAAAACTAAAAGGCTTTGTCGAGTCTGGTCAGTTGGGCATTTTTGCACAAGGCCCATGGGGCCATCCCGAATACAAACTGCCGGCCGAAGCCAATTTAATGGCGGTTTCGCATTATCTGGAAGCTCTGTCTTGGCAACGTGATGTGGTGAAACTACACGCCATTTTTGGTGGTAAAAATCCGCACCCCAACTTTTTGGTTGGCGGCGCACCGACCCCGATCAGCACAAGTCAGAGCGGTGCCACTTCCTTGAATATGGCTGGCCTAAATGAAGTGCGCCGCATCATCGGCCACATGCAGGAATTTGTGAACCAAGTTTATGTGCCCGATACACTGGCCATTGCGAGCTTTTACAAGGACTGGTTTGCCAAAGGCGAAGGCCTTGGCAACTTCATGACCTTTGGGGATTTTCCGGCTGAAGGTCTTGATGATCCTTCAAGTTATATGGTGCCCGCCGGTGCGATCTTAAATCGAGATATCAGCAAAATTCATCCGGTAGATTTGAATGACCCCGAACAAATTCAGGAGTTTGTTGATCATTCTTGGTATGATTATGAAGGCCCAAAAGACGGCCTGCATCCGTATGACGGACAAACCAACCTCAATTATACTGGACCCAAAGCGCCCTATTCACATTTGAATATGGAGGAGAGCTATTCTTGGCTTAAATCCCCACGTTGGCGCGGACATGCCATGGAGGTTGGCCCGCTGGCTCGTATTTTGATGATGTATGCCAATGGTCACGAACCAACTGTTGATCTGGCAAACTCTGCTCTAAAACAGCTCGACTTACCGTTACCTGCGATGTTCTCAACCATGGGCCGCACCGCAGCCCGGACCTTGGAAAGCAAGATCGTTGCCGACCAGATGTCCACTTGGTTCAACAATCTGATGGCTAACATCAAGGCCGGTGACTTATCCGTACAAAACGAAGCCAAATGGGACCCATCCACCTGGCCCAAAGAGGCCCGAGGGGTCGGCTTTATGGAAGCGCCACGCGGCGCGTTGGCCCATTGGGTGGTGATCAAGGACAAAAAAATCGATAACTACCAAGCGGTGGTTCCCAGCACGTGGAATGCCGGCCCACGCGATGCTAGCGGTCAACCGGGTGCCTATGAAGCAGCCTTGATGGACCGCCATGGCTTACATGATCCCAAACAACCGCTGGAAATTCAGCGAACCATTCACAGCTTTGACCCTTGCTTGGCCTGCGCCGTTCACGTCGCCGACCCGGACGGCAAAGAACTCGTACAAATCAACATTCAATAGGAGCCGATGACTATGAAATTTTTAACCCATACCACACCCATAGCGCTGGTTGGTTTTGCTTTGGCCCCGGCAGCTTTTGCTCATTCAGGAACAAGCGCCAGTCATGGCTTTGATCTAATCGGAGCAGTATTGCATATCCTATCCAATCCGGATCATTGGGCGCCATTCGTACTGGCCGGGCTGGCCATCGGATTTTTAGGCGTGCGAACCTTAATTGCCTACAAGCGCTATAGCGGGAGCTGAAATCATGCTGACCAATGAACAGGTACAAATTGCTGCGGACAAGTTTACAGCTCTGACCGGCGGAAATATCGCGCCTTATCTAGAAGCCTGTGTGCATTGCGGACAGTGCGCCGAGGCTTGCCATTTCTATGAGGCCACCAAAGACCCTCGCTATACCCCAGCCTATAAATTGGTGCCAATTACCCGCGCTTGGAAACGCAGCAAATCACCATTGTCGTGGCTTGGTCTTGGCGGCAAGGCCAAGGCAGCAGAACTGGAACAATGGGAAGATTTGATTTTTGATGGCTGTACCATGTGTGGGCGCTGTTCAGCAGTTTGCCCCATGGGCATCGATATTTCATCCATTGTTGCAGCAAGCCGCCAAGCCTTTGCCGCCGCCGGTATGGGGCCGGAAGATTTCATGCAGGCCGCAGAAAACGTACGGGAAA
>JAJFFR010000279.1 GCA_021776555.1 Robiginitomaculum sp. | reverse complement strand
CCAACCACGCGCGGCTATACGCCTAGCGTATTTAATGAGCTGCCGCGCCTGCTGGAGCGGGCCGGGCCGGGCCAAGTCCGCAATGGAAAATCTGGTGCCATCACCGGTATTTTTACCATATTGGTAGATGGTGACGATCATAACGAGCCGATTGCCGATGCAGCACGAGGTATTCTGGACGGTCATATTGTCATGGAACGATCGATTGCTGAACGTGGTCGGTTCCCGGCGATCAATATCTTGAAATCCGTATCCAGAACCATGCCGAATTGTTGCGCCGATGATGAATTGGTGGAAATCCGCTCGGCGCGCAAAGCCATGGCCGACTATTCCAATATGGAAGAACTGATCAAATTGGGGGCATATGCCACAGGGACCAATCCGGAAATTGATCTGGCCATTGAACTGCATGAACCATTAGAAGAATTCCTCGGCCAGACAGCCGACGATGTAACAGGTGTAGACGAAAGCTTTTCGCGCCTCGGTGCGATATTGCAAAATAATAATAACAAACCCGATAACGGGTGACGGAGGGGAAAATGAGAACTTTTGCATCCCTGGTCAAACTGGCCAGATTTAAGGTGGAAGAATTACAACGGCAAATGGCCATGCTGGATGATGCGCGCGCGCACCTCGAAGGCCGCTCTGCCGAGTTGGAACGCAGTGTTCCAGAAGAGCAAATCGCCGCAGACGCGACCAAAGAAGGGTATTTGGCTTATGGCTCTTATGCCCAAGCGGTCATTGTTCGAAAAGATAATCTGCAAGTTTCAATGGTTGAAATTGATGCTCAAACTGCCTCGCTTCGAGTATTGCTCGAGGACGCGTTTCGTGAGCTGAAAAAATTCGAGTTGATGGAAGAACGGCGCTTGAGCCGGATTGCCGAAGCCCAGGTGAAAGCCGAGCAGGCTGAACTGGATGAAATTGCCGGGGTTCGCGCCGCCCGATCATAATTACGATTATTGGTTTTGATGATTGCTGATGCGCCCGAACATTAAGAATGGTCGGGCGCATTGACTTTTGCCTAGCGGTTACCCAAGCCTTTCTTGAGCAAAATGATCGCTGCGATGGTCACGAAATAACCAACGCCGCGCAATAACAGACCGGAACCACCTTCGTGCGCCATCCGTTGCAAAGCATCAATGCGGGCATGGGCATAGCTATAACCATCGAGCATATCCACGGCGCCAGGCAGTGCGATGTCTACCCCAAGCGCAAACAAAACGGCTAACCAAAGACTAGAAAAACCACCAACAGCCAAACCCAAAAAGGCGCTGGCAATCAAGAATACGCCGCCATCACCGGGCTGAAATGCGATTTCAAAAAGACTGTTCAGAATTTCCATACCATTGCCCCTTCTGTTTCAGATTGAAACAAGTGAGGTAATGGGTTGCAAATATGGGGCCGGTATTCACGCTTTACAAGCGATGCACTCAACAATCAAAAAATGGACCCCGGACTAAATCCGGGGACCGGTATATTTGGATCATCCACAAAGGAAACCTAGTCCCCGGCCCCAACGCCGGGATCCAAACTAAAACAGTCAACCGATCAAACTTGACCAATAACTTTCAAGCGGGCTGCTGGATGCACTTCGTTCTGTGACATGATGGTGGTTTGGCCGCGAAATCGCTCAATAATTGAGCGTACATAAGGCCGAATGGCTGGTGAGGTTAGCAAGACCGGGGTTACACCGGTCCCCGCCGCCTCATCGAACCTGCTACGAACTGCATTGACGAATTCATGTAGTTTCGAAGGTGGTAAAGCCAATTGCCGGTCATCGCCCTCGCCGATCAGGCTTTCGGCAAACGCCTGCTCCCAAATCGGTGACAAGGTCAGAATCGGAAATACGCCGTCTGGGGTGCGTGCGGCATGACACAATTGCCGGGCCAGCCGAGACCGCACATGTTCGGCAATCGCGCCGGGATTATTGGTGGTGGAAGATGCTTCGGCAATGCCTTCCAAAATGGTTGGCAAATCTCGGATAGATACGCGCTCGCGCAACAGGTTTTGCAAGACGTGTTGGATGGCTGAGCGGCTGATTTGACTTGGGCAAATGTCATCAACCAATTTGCGGACATCTTTATCCAAGCCTTCTAACAATTTGTCGGTTTCGGCAAATGACAGTAATTCCGGCATGTTATCGCGCAGGATTTCGGTTAAATGGGTGGCCAATACGGTCGCGGGATCAACGATGGTCAGGCCTCTGAAGCTGGCTTCCTCGCGCAAATTTTCCTCGACCCAAGTGGCCGGCAATCCAAAGGTTGGTTCCTTGACATGTTCACCGGGCAAATCGATTTGCTGGCCGCCGGGGTCCATCACCAGCAATTGACCCAGTTTTAGATGCCCAGCACCGGCCTCCATTTCCTTGACCCGAATGGTATAGGCGTCTGCATCTAATTGCAGATTATCCAAAATACGAACCGAAGGCGTCACAAATCCCATTTCTTGAGCCATTTGTCGCCGCAATGCCTTGATCTGATCGGTCAGACGACGGCCATCCATTTCATTGATCAAGGCTAGTAATTCGTAACCAAGTTCGATCTTTAACTCATCGATGTGCAGAGAATCCGTAATCGGGGTTTCTGCATCTGGGTCAACTTTTTCTTCCTCGGCAATTTTTTCTTCGGCAATTTCAACTTTGGCCTGAGCGCTCGTATAGGCGAACCACGAGGCGAACCCTGCCGCACCGCCCATCAAGGCAAACGGGAAAAACGGCATTCCCGGAACCAAAGCCGCAATGATCGCGATCATTGAAACCAGCGCCAGTCCTTGCGGGTATCCAGACAATTGCCCGACCAATGCCTTGTCCGCTGCGCCTTCCACACCAGCTTTTGAGACCAGCAAACCAGCCGCGATAGAGAT
>JAJFFR010000278.1 GCA_021776555.1 Robiginitomaculum sp. | reverse complement strand
ATTTGGGGGCTATATTGGTGGTTCCAGTCTTTGTGGTTTTGCGTGTCCTGAACGCCAGTCGTAAATAATGAATTCACACCGCATCTTTGCGAACGCTATGATCGGCTTAACCCTGATCCTTTCCGCTTGTTCGGCTCCTGCTATCCTTGGTGGCAAAGATCGACCAGCCGGAGGCACCCGCGCCGAGTTGACCTATCAAACAGCGCTCCAACTGTCTGAAAGAGGCTATTGTGATCGGGCAATGCCGATCTTTGTCTGTCTGGCTTCCAATGGGCCGGGCTGGGAAGTGGCAGCACAACGCGCCGGGCAATGCGCCCCACTGGCTGCGGATTTATGGAAACCTGCCGAGCCGAACGCAAGACCGAAGCCAGCCGTTGCACCTGAACAAGGCGAACGGCAACAAGGCCAAACCCGCGAACTAAACTTGGATTTCCGGCTGAACTTTCAGGAAAGTCCAGACAGCATTCGGGCCGAGGGCATGCGGCAATTGCGCCGGACGGCCAATGCAGGCTGGCCGCAAGGACAGGCCGACTTAATCATTCGATTAACCGAGACCGGCGGTGTAAATCTGGCCGAGGCCAAAGTCTGGCTAACTCGCTATGATGCCAACCCCCGTCGCAAAATTTATGGCGGCAATGAAATTCCAGCCGAAGTTCGCGCAACCCTAAACGCATTGGATCAAACTGAACCGACCAATTCCAATTGGACGGCCCAACCGTTTGTTGCCGAGAATTTGCAGAACCGCCAGTGCAGCCGGTTATTGGGTAAACGACCTAATGGGAAACCAACCTCAACCGAGATTGTTGAAGATGATGGATTGGAAAAAACCAAACCACAAATACCGACTAATCGGCCAAACAATCAACCGTCATCAAATCGGCCTCGCGATTTCTGATCAGGGTTTATAGCTCTTCAAACCTAGCCCAGATCGCGTCCAAAGCTGCCGCGCCTAAATGCGCGCAACGCTCTGGCGACCAACCCTGTTCGATGTCCGGGGTGTCCACCGTATCTTTGAACGGCATCTCCAAGGTCATGGATAAACATCCAAATTCCTGAGCGATCCAATTGGTGGCCATGGAAAGGTTGGCTGTACCCGGTTTGGAAATCGGATATCCGACTTTAGTCTGAAAATCTGGACTGATTTTGGCCAGTGTTTCCATGAAATTCTTGAGCTGCTCAGCGCGACTGTCCGACCAATCTGGCGTGCCTTCGGCGCCTGCGATGAAGTTGTAGGGCAAGGCTTCATCACCATGCGCATCCAGACAAAAATCAACACCAGTTTGACGCATTTGTTCCCGAACCAGAACCACCTCAGGGGATCGTTCCATGGTTGGCGTATCCCATTCCCGGTTCAAATTGGCCCCGGCGGCATTGGTCCGTAAATGGCCTCGAAAAGAACCATCCGGGTTCATATTGGGTACAATATAAAGGTCGGCGCGTTGCCGGATTTCCCGCACTACTGGATCGGTATCATCGCTCAACCGAGCCAAAAATCCTTCCATCCACCACTCGGCCATGGTTTCGCCCGGGTGTTGGCGGGCGATACACCATATTTTTTTGCGAGGGGCCGAGCCAAACCCCTCAAAATGCAATAAATCCATGTCGCGGCCATCCAGCGTTTGGCCCAGACAGATCAAGCTGGCACCATCCGCACCTTGCGCCTCAGCCACCAAATCGTTGTGCCGTTCCATCGAATAGGGCGCAAAATAGGCGATCCATACTGAGCCATAGTCCGGCTCTAGATTGATGGTCAGGTTTTGCCCGTCAAACTGACTATCAATTCTAAACCAGTGTTCGCGATCATATGATGCGACGGCGCGATAGTCCTTCCAGCCACCGGCAAAGGCTGCTCCGGCTGCATTTTCAATGATCAGGCCAACCGGCACCCCTTCGGCCCCGGTGAGCCGAAAATGAAACCATTGATAAAAATCAGAATTATGATCTCGGTTAATCTTGAGCCGAATGGCTTTCGGGTTCTCGGTGGATACCACTTCGATATTGCCACTATCAAATTTTGAACTGATCTGGATCATTTTGGCCTGCTTTGTGATGGCTGTTGATAATCCACCAGCCTAGCGCTAGCACAAAACTTATTCCAGCTTTTCTGACAGCGAGACCAACAAGCCAGTTAGGGCATCTGGTTCATCCTCCGGGGTAATTTCCGGTGGCGGCAATGGTGAGACTTCGGGGAGTATAACTTGTTCTGGTTGTAGCTCTGGTATTGGCATGACTTTTAGCCATTGGCTCATATAACCCTGCCAGATACTGGCTGGCAGTGTGCCCCCGGTAACTTTGTCCATTGATTGATTTTTGTCATCGCCGATCCACACCCCGGCGGTTTGCCCTTCGGAATAGCCAATGAACCATGCGTCGCGAAAAGAATTGGTCGTGCCAGTTTTCCCGCCGACCTCATGTCCGGAAATTTTAGCCCGCCGCCCCGTTCCATATTTCACAACGCTTTGTAGCATCAAATCAATCGCCGCCAGATTGTGATCCTCGATCACTTTGGCTGGTGGCACCTCTTTGCGTTGCCACAGGACCGGCCCATTGCGCGCCTGTATCCGAACCATGCCATAATTTTCTGCCCGAAAGCCACCATTGGCAAACGGCGCATAAGATGACGTCAGCTCGATCAACGTAGTTTCATTGGTGCCCAGCGACATGGAACGGGTGGTGGCAATCGGAGAATTCATACCCAACCGGCGGGCCAAACTTGCCACGCGGGTGCGTCCAGTTTCCTCAGCCAATTGCACCGCAATGGTGTTTACCGATTTAGACAAAGCCCGAGTCAGGTTCATCTCACCCTTAAAATCTTTTTTGTAGTTTTGCGGTGACCAATCACCAATGGTAATTGGCTTGTCTTCGCGCAACGTCCACGGGGTCAATCCGTTCTCGATGGCGGCTAGATAGACAAATGGCTTAAAGGCTGAACCCGGTTGCCTTCTGGCTTGTGTGGCTCGATTAAACTGGCTGGCGGCATATGACTTGCCACCGGCCATTGCCACAACGGCCCCGCTCTGATCCAGTGCCACCAGCGCTCCCTGTCCGGCTTTACGCTCGGCCTGTTCCTCGGTCAGAAACCGCGACAAAGACCGCTCGGCTGCTCGTTGGGCGCTCAAATCGAGCGTGGTGTAGACCATCAGGTCGGTCTTTACTTCACCAACCCGCCGCCGGACTTGCGGGGCCAGCCAGTCCACAAAATAGGAAGCCGAAGGCGTCGCCTTGGTCGGGCGCACTCGAATTGGTTTGGCAAAAGCCATGTCCCGCTCATCAGTTGAAATTTTTCCGGCCTTGACCATGACATCCAGCACAATGGTCGCTCGCCGCTCGGCCCGGCTAATGTCCGAACTGGGGCTGTAACGATTGGGTGCTTTGAGCAATCCGGCAATCATCGCTGCTTCACCCAGATCAAGTCCAGCAGCTGGTTTTCCAAAATAAGAAAGGGAAGCGGCTTCAACGCCCCACGCTCCACGGCCAAAATAAACCCGGTTCAGGTAAAGCGATAAAATCTCGTCCTTGGTAAATTTATGCTCTAGCCATAAAGCCAACATCACTTCTTGAATTTTACGCCGATATGTACGCTCCGACGATAAAAACAAATTCTTGGCCAATTGCTGGGTCAGGGTGGAACCACCCTGCACAATTCGGCCAGCCCGGGCGTTTGTATAAGCGGCACGGGCCAGCCCGATCAGATCCACCCCGAAATGTCCAAAAAACCGCCGATCTTCCACCGCAATAATCGCATCGGTCAAATTGGCCGGTACCTTGTCCAGTTCAACCGGCGGCGCATAGGCAGCCCCCTGCACAGCAATGGTTTTGCCTTTCACATCAACAAATGTGATGCTGGGTTGGCGCTCCACATTCCAAATACCGGACGTATCGGGCAAGTCACTGGCATAGGTTGCCAAAATGAATACACCGATCAACCCACCCCAAACCGACATCACAAACGACCAATAAAACATTTTGCCAAATACCCTGCGCCATGGCGAGGTTGTTTTACGTTTTGGTTTTTTTCGCGCTGTTGGTTTTGGTGTTGGTTTTGCAGAACGCGTTGGGGTATTCAAACCCGCATTTGCAGAAATTTTGCGGGCTGGATTACTCCGTTTGGGAACGGCTCGTTTGCCGACCGTAATCGGTTTGCGGCGCGGTTTGCCACTACCTGAATTGGGTGTTGATCGTTTGGTCACGTCGGGATTTCCCACAAATTTCGGCTCTGTTATGACCTATTTCAATTAAGCCCTGATGAATCAATCGTCAGAAAAAGCCCAAAGCAGTTGCCAAGGAATGATTGTCCTGCAATAAAATCCCGCATCAGGGTCGGGGGACCAGGAGGAGCCGAAATGGCCGAAAATCATCAAGTACAATCTGTTTGCCGCTGGACCAGTCGTGGGTTGGTTCTAGCCATTATTTTGAGTATTCTCACCCCGATCCTTTTTTGGATGATCAATACGCCGTTCGACGATCGCGAACCCGCCTTCACCGCCGATGGCCG
>JAJFFR010000277.1 GCA_021776555.1 Robiginitomaculum sp. | reverse complement strand
CTGGGTGGGCGCAAATCAACGGCTCCCGTGGACCACTACACAATGCCGATGATGTCCGCGAGCGGGTGCGGCTTGATGTTGAATATATCGACCGGGCCAGTTTCTGGCAGGACATTATGATCATGCTCAAAACGGCACCTTGCCTGTTGGGCGACAGTGAAAACACTCGCTAATCTTCACAAGAGATTAGCAAGAATGCACGTAAACTAATCTAGTCAAACGATAATTTCGGAATATCACTCATGCTCTGGCGCCACCTTTTTGGATATTTACCTCTAAATATCGCCCAAGCAGTTGTTGGGTTTGGTGGGATATTCTTGTTAACGCGGCTGCTTACCCCGGAACAATTCGGGGTCTATAGCTTGGTGTTCTCTGCCACAACCATTTTACATTCCCTGTGTTTCACTTGGATTGAAGCGGCCATTGCCCGCTCATATGCAAGAGCAGAAGCAGACAAAGAATTGGCTGATTTGTTAGCCACGGCCTACCACTATTTGGTGATCGGCACGATTATCGTTGCCGTGTTAGGTGTCACCATCATTGTTGCGCTTCCCTTTTCCAATGAGTTGAAAACTGTTCTGGGATATGGCCTTGGGGCTGTGTTGTTACGCAGTTTTTTGGTCATGACACTAGAAGCCCGAAAAGCGGCTCGCGAAGTCACTCGGTATTCCGTCATCGAATTCTTCAATATCGTCGCCGGGTTTGGGTTGGGGATTACGTTGATCCTAACAACTGATTTGCGCGCCGCCGGACCTTTTGCCGGTTTGGCGCTTGCAGCCGCCATAGCCTTGGCGTTCGATCTGCCTAAAATGCTGGCCCGCGCCAAAGGGGGCACACCATCATTTGAAAAACTGAAGACCTTTTTCTCCTATGGCATGCCGATCTCTTTATCTTTGATCCTGAGCTATGTTTTGTCCGCCGGGGACCGCTTTGTTATTTCGGCCATGATGGGTAATGCCTCGGTTGGGATCTATGCTGCTGGGTATGGCACGGCTAATCGCGGATTGGATGTTTTGTTTATCTGGGCTGGCATGGCGGCAGGCCCATTGCTGATTGCCGCGCTGGAACTAGGTAATCGAGAAAAAGCCCGCGAAATGGCGGCCAAAGCGTTCAGTATCATGGCGTTTTTGACCTTTCCGGCCGCCACTGGAATTGCACTGGTTGCTACACCATTGGCTAATATCATGGTTGGTCCGGGTTATCGCGAAGGTGCGGCAGCCATCATGCCGTGGATTGCGATGGCCGGCCTGATGAATGGTATCACCACATATTATTTATTGAACGCATTTACCCTTTCAAGGCGTACAGGCGTAATGGCCTTGATTACCGCAGTACCGGCAGTATTGAACATTGCTTTGAATATCCTACTCCTGCCCAGCATGGGTTTAATGGGCGCGGTTGCGGCCACCATCATCGCCTATTCACTGGGCATGGTGATGACCACTGTGATTGGTCGAAAACATTTTCCCTTGCCCTTGCCCATTCTGGTTGCCGCCAAAACAGGTTTGGCATGTGCTGCCATGGCACTTGCAGTCGTGGCGCTTCCTATTTCTGAAGAACTGCCTGATCTGGTCAAGCTAATCATCATGGCCTCTACCGGCGCTGTGGTTTACGCTATCATGGCTTTGATTTTGAATTTGGTCGATTGTCGTAAAGTCCTGATGGAAAAACTGGCCCGCCAACCAGAGTTGCAGGCGGAGCCTGAACAATGAGCCACGCCGCGCAATCCAGTATTGAGCATTTCAGCAATCAATATCCAATGCCAGATGGCAACTTGATTATGTCTATTCTGGTGCCTTTTTTTGGCGATGACCCAACACAATTGATTGCTAGCATCTCAGCCCAAGCCTGCACAGGGATTGAACTGATCCTGTATGATGACGGCACCCAAAACACGGAGTTGCACGATCAGGTGCAACAAGTAGTTGCCGAGACAAATTTGCCTACACAAGTCCTGACCTGCGGCAACAATCACGGGCGTAGCATTGCCCGCAATCGGTTGATACAAGCCGCACAAGGCCAATACCTGCTGTTTTTGGATGCGGATATGCTACCGGGCAATGAACAATTCTTGGCGACGTGGATCGCGGAGATCGCTAAGACCCAACCGGCCGTGGTATTTGGCGGGTTCTCGGTTTTGGAACTGTCCTCTGACCGTTCCTACGATCTACACCGTGCATTGTCGGTCAGCTCTGATTGTCTGGATGCAGCAGAGCGCAACAAAATCCCGGCTAAACATGTTTGTACCTCAAACCTGCTGGTTCGCCGGGATGTATTGGACGCATGCACATTTGACACCGGGTTTGTTGGTTGGGGTTGGGAAGATGTGGAATGGGCCGCGCGGGTCGCTGAGCAGTTCACGATTACTCACATCGATAATTCAGCAATCCATTTAGGATTAGAAAGCGCCGAAACCCTGATTAACCGGTTTCGGGATTCCGCGCAAAACTATGCGATCTTCGTGGCCCGGCATCCTGTGCTGGCCCAACAATTACCCAGTTACCGAACCGCCAAGCTGGTTAGGAAAATTCCGGGCCTGAAATTGCTTCGCCCCATCTTGCGTAGTTTGGCTCTGGACTCATGGCAGATATTTCCGATGAAATTACGGGTGCTGGCCCTTAAATTGTGGCGAGCTGGGTGGTATGCGGAGAAATTGGCATGAACGCACCCTATTTGCCCGATATGAGCCTAAAGGGGAAGCTGCGCCGCCGTGCAACCCGGTTTGCAGATCGCAAGCCCCTGCCCGCTTTTGCCAGACGGTATGTCAGCTTTACCTTCGATGATTTTCCCAAATCAAGCGCCGAGCATGGTGCAGCAGCGCTAGAATTCCATAATCTTCGTGGCACGTATTATGCCTGTACCGGTCAATTGGATACTGAAAACCATTTCGGCCAATTATGTTCGGCCAAGGATATTCAAAAACTGGCAAATGCAGGCCATGAAATTGGATGCCACACTGAAAATCATATTGATTGTGCGGTAAGTCACCCAGCAATTGCTGAATCCGAAGCAAGGCGTAATCGTCTGGTTCTATCCGAACTGGGCGTGCGCGAAGTACGTTCGTTTGCGTTTCCCTATGGGGATGTTTCCTTTGCCAGCAAAAAAACACTGGCCGCGTCCTATGCAACGCTGCGCGGCGTGCAGCCCGGCATCAATCACCAGTTTGCCGATGCCAATCAATTGCTGGCCGTACCCTTGGAGGGCGACCTGTCAGAAGCAGATTACGCCTTGTCTTTCTTGCGAGGTCTAGCCAACAAACCGGGCTGGTTGATTTTTTATACCCACGATGTTCGTGAAGACAGCAGCGACTGGGGTTGCACGCCTGTATTGCTGCAACACATCATCGCGGAGGCTATGAAAATGGACGCCATCATCGCCCCAGTTTCTGAGGTTTTCAAACAGATCAGCCAAGAGGCACAATCATGAAACCCGAAATTTCCATTGTTATTCCAACCTTTTGCCGACCAGACCGGGTACGCCGTGCGTTGGCCAGCGTGCTCAACCAAAAAAACGTGTCGGCTATGGTTGAAGTGGTCATCATGGATAATGACCCCGTCGCCTCGGCTCGTGCCACAATTGACGGTCTGATCAAAGCCGGAACCCGTTGGCCTGTTGTATATGGTCATGAACCAAACCCCGGTGTGGCTAATGCTAGAAATGCGGCATTGGGGCTGGCTCGTGGAAAATTCATTGCCTTCTTGGATGATGATGAAACTGCCACTGAAAATTGGCTTAGCGACCTAATTGCAGTGCAACAACAAACCGATGCCGATATCGTGTTTGGACCAGTACAGGGCCGATTAGAAGAAAATGCGCCACACCGCGAATATATTGAATCGACATTTAGCCGCGAAGGCCCGGCCACATCCGGTGTAATCAAAGCCTTTTATGGCTGCGGCAATACTCTGTTCAAACGTGCCAAGTTCTTTCGGGATAGCCCGGTATTTAATCCAGCAACCAACGAGATTGGCGGTGAAGATTGCGAGCTATTTTCGCGTGTTGAGGAGGATGGGGCGGTGTTTGCCTGGGCTGCGAACGCCTTGGTTTATGAGGAAATTCCGCCGGACCGCTCGACCTTGCGCTACAACTTGATCAAGGCGTTTGCTTTCGGGCAAGGTCCGTCGCAAACCGCTTGGCAACACCGCCGTCTGGTGGGTGTGGCCTATTGGATGGCCGTTGGCTTGGCGCAGGCCATTGTGTTCGGAACCCTGTCGATTTTCCATTGGGCCATCCAAAGTGAGCGACGGGCCGAAATAGCCGACCGGGCCGCCCAAGGCTTGGGTAAGGTGCTGTGGTTTCGTGGGCTTGAACCCAAATTCTACGGGGCGGCGGTACTTTGAGCCAAAAGCTAAAGGCTTGGCGCCAAACAGTTTTGCCGCAGTAGCCGCAAACAAAATCCAGCCGAGATTGTTTTGCTGCAAGATATTGCTTTCCGACATGGAAAACAGCAAAAAAACCAAGGTTGAGATTAACGCCCAATAGGCCACTTTTCCTTTGAGCAGGTTCCGTAACGCAGTGATTAGAGCTGTGGCATAAACAACTGCAAAGCAAATAACGCCAGCCAATCCGATGGAAAGCCATGTTTCCAACCAGCCATTATGGGCGGTCGGAACCAGCCATTCGGTACGCTGGCGCACCCAAAATGCCGGCCCGGTTTCATCCAGCCAGAAAATGGCATAGCCATGTCCGAACCATGGCCTGTTTCTGATCTGATCAAACAATGCTGCCCAGATATCGGTGCGTCCGGTCAAGGTGGGTTCCCGCCCAATCAAACCAAACATGAACTCTGGAAAAAACTGTAATGCCATCACCAACCCGACTCCAAACACCATGGCAAAATAGACCAGTGGAACCGCAATCACCGGTCCTTTTCGAACTAGGTACAGTCCACCCATGCCCAACAAAATCAGCAATAATGCCATTAGTGAGGTTTTGGAGGTTGATAACAAAACCAGCATTACAGCCAGCAAAAAAGCACCACCCCAAAACAGGCGGTGGCTGGGTTTAAAAATCATCGCGCACAGGCATAGATGGGCCAGTTTAGCCATATTCATGCCAAATTGGTTTTTCTCCCAGTAAATACCCGACCATGCCCCGGGATGAATTTCGCTCATAATGCCGATCTCCGGCATGATCAGCGCCACTATCAAACTTAAGCCCGCCAGAATTAAAAACCCTGCGGCAAACAATTCAATGAATTCAGGCCAATCAAATCGCGAAGCGATATAGATCGCAAACAGCGTGGTCATCAGCAGAGCAATCGCCCGGCGAAACGTCGGGTCCGGGTCAATGGACCAACTAACCGATACCAAGGCCAATCCCACTGGGATCAGCAACAAAAAACTGCGAGCGATACCATGAACCGTAGACCAAGGGCGCAATACCAATAGGAGCAAGGTGATCAGATAAACGGGGTAAAATAAGGCTCGCAAAAAAGGGGAGCCTTGCGCCGAGGCTTCATCGCCCAGCAATTGGCTCAACAGCCCGCCAGAAAACAAAAACATCGCAACCAACAGTAAGACAATTTCAACACCAGCGCCCAATTCAGGAAAAGTCAGGCGGGATGATCTAACCACAGGCTGGGCAGAACTTACCATAGCTGATTTTGCTGCGGTGTACCGGGTACAGCATGAATGGAATTGTAGACCACTCCGATACACGTGCCGCCGCTGGCTTCAATTTTCTGTTGCAAAGCAATGAGAGAATTTGGATCTGAACCGTGTTCGGCCAGCAAGACAACACCGTCCACATCCGGCGCCAGTGCCAAAATGGTTCGGGAGCGATCCCACGCCGGAACATCGACCACAGCCAGATCAATCGCATCGCGCATTCGTTGCCAATAGGCACCGGCCTGTTTCACGTGAACGCTTTGCCCCTCTTGCAAGGCTTCGGACCGGAACCGCGATACAAACAAACGATGTTGGCCGATTTGATGCACGGCCAGATACCATGCTGATGATACTTCTCGGCCATCCTCGCGGACTAATTGTGGCGAAACTTGCCAAAATGGTTCCATTTGCAAAGTCGGGTCCAGCGGTTCACCCACTGGGCCATATAATCGGCTGGCTTGCGGCGTTGAAAACATCGCGTGTTGTTGATTGGCATAAAAATCGAGATCGAATAGCCAAACACCTTTGTTTGAATTCGGTGCGACTTGCCTTGCAAACGCCCGGGCGCAGGTGGACACACCGCAATTGCTGGTCACACCAACAAACGCAATCACCGTACCGCGCCGCCGATCAGCCCGCGTTCGGTATAAATGGACAAGACCTTGTAATTCGTCGGTCAAATCAAACATCGCCTATGTTCCGAATCCTCAATCCCTCGAAAATACCAATCTTGTGGTTAACGAGGTATGGACAGAGCACGGGTTGCGTTAAGTTTTTAGAAGTTTTTTAGTTGGTCCGATCGGACTTGCGGGCCGATATTGGCTAAAACCGGTAATCCACCCGGCGCAAAACC
>JAJFFR010000276.1 GCA_021776555.1 Robiginitomaculum sp. | reverse complement strand
TGCTGCGGCTCGGGCGCTCCAAGCCGGGGCGCGCGAACGGGCATGGAGAATTTGCCCACCAAACTCCGCAGCATGATCGGCGATTGCATGTACGTTTTTTCGCATAACAAATAGATTTTTGGAATGAACCGGTAGGGCGGCAAATTGCCCGCCATCGCGCGTCAATTCGTGGACCAGTCGCCCATCCTTGGATAAAACCAGCGAATTTCCGCCAGCCTGTACGATCGCTCGGCTCATATCCAATGTGGTTCGTTCGGCCCCACCGGCATCCAGTTCTGGAATGATTTGTACAATTTGCAAGGTTGTTCCTCGGGCGGTATTATTCTGCAAAGCAACACCAAACCTCAGGAGGTAAGTTCAGGTGTGTGAACGACTAGAGCACAAAACCAAGGAAGGCGAAACGATTTGCTATACCAAACCCCAAGGCGCTGGACCGACGTTGGTTTGGCTGGGTGGGTTTCGCTCTGACATGAACGGCACCAAGGCCGAGTTCATGCAGGATCTGGCGGTTCGCGAGAACTTGTCGTTTCTCCGGTTTGATTATTTCGGGCACGGGCTTTCCTCAGGCAAGTTTGAAGATGGCTGTATTTCCAGATGGCGTGATGACGTTTTGGAAGTGGTGGATCATTTAACCAGCGGGCCGGTGATCTTGCTTGGGTCATCGATGGGCGGTTGGCTGGGGCTGTTGGCAGCATTGGCTCGTCCTGATCGGGTCAAGGCGTTGGGGTTAATCGCTCCGGCTCCGGATTTTACCCGAAGCCTGATGTGGGCTGACTTTGACCAGCCGACCCGTGATACCATCATGCGGGCTGGCGTGTGGATGCAACCATCGCCCTATGGCCCGACCCCGATCACCCGAAAACTGATTGAGGATGGCGACAAAAACTTGTTGATGCACCAACCGATCCGGTTCGATGGCCCGGTACGGATATTACAGGGGCAATTGGATGATGCCGTGCCGTGGCAACATGCCGCCAAATTGATTGATCTGTTGAGCAGTTCGGACGTGGTGTTTAACCTGTCAAAATCAGGAGATCACAGCTTATCCAGTTCGGATGACTTGACTCGTTTGCAAAATACCGTTTTGGAATTGGTTGAATCCAGTAGAGAAAACCGATGAGTGATTTTGCAACCAGTTATCTGATCAGCGACGATTTTAAGCGGCTTGATCTGCCGATGATCCACGATTTTTTAACCCACTCGTATTGGGCCAAGGGCATCCCATTTGATGTGGTTAAAAAATCAATTCAAAATTCATGGAGCTTTGGCCTGTATCAACAATCTGGCGAGCAGGTCGGCTTTGCCCGGTTTGTCACCGATCACGCTACCTTTGCTTATCTGGCCGATGTGTTTGTTTTGCCAGCGTTTCAAGGCAAGGGTTTAGGCAAATGGTTCATGGCGGAAATCCACGATGAACCGCAGCTCAAAGCAATACGGACTTTGCTATTAGTCACCGCAGACGCGCAACATTTGTATGAATCGGTCGGCTATGAGGTCCATCACCGCCCCGAACGAGTGATGGCAGTGCCTCGGGACAACTTTTACCGAAAATGATCTAAAGACTTGCCGGTTTGCCCTGTGCAGCGCACTATTAGAGCTGGGCAAGCCCAAAACGGCTGCTCGAAAGAGGCGTATATGTATTCTTTTCGTGTTTTGCTGATGGTTCTGGTCGGTTTTCTGGTCACGCCATTTTCTGTTCTGGCCCAAACTGCGCGCTATGACGCCTGTATGAATGAGGCCCGGCAACAACCAACCAATGGATACGAGACGGCCTTGGCTTGGCAAGCTGAAGGTGGCGGCGCTGCGGCTCGCCATTGCATTGCCTCATCCCTTTTGGGCATGGGTGATTTGCACCGGGCAGCGGACCGGTTGGAAAATCTGGGCCACGCTCCGGACATTTATGATGATGGTTTGCGTGCCGAGATTTTTGGCCAAGCTGCCGAGGTTTATTTGCAACTGGATCAGGCAAGTAATGCTCTAGCCAGCATTGAAAATGCATTGAGCTTTCAACCACAGAATACCGGCTTTCAAATTGACCGGGCGCGCAGTCTGGTCGCATTGGGAAAAACCAATGATGCCATTACCCAGCTTGATCAGGTGCTGCAAAAACACCCCAATCAAGCACTGGCCCTGCGTTTGCGTGCGACCAGTTTGATTGAGCTGCAACAATTGACCAAGGCAAAAATTGACGTGGACCGGGCCATGAGGCTGAACCCGAATGATATTGATGTGTTATTGTTACGCGGCGAGTTACGCGAAGCGATTAGGCGGGCAGCGCCGGGCTGATTCCGGTTTTCCACTCCTGAAGCACTTGCGGATCACTTTCCAACGGCTGGTGCTGTGCCACCAATTTGGCAAACTCTTCAGCCGGTAGAAGTTGAGACAGCGCCCATACCGCCATGGCGCGCACCAATGTAGATGGGTCTGACAACAGTTCCGTTGCGGGTTTCGCCAAGGTTGCATTGCCGGAATTACCCATGGCGATCAGTACATTGCGTATGAACCGATCTCGTCCGGTGCGCTTGATCGGCGAGCCAGCAAAAATCTCCCGAAATCCAGCATCATCCAACACGATCAAGTCGGCCAATTCGGGCAGGTTGGCTGCTGGGCGAGCCTGTAATTTGGTTTCGGCTCCGGCCTGTGCATATTTATTCCACGGACAAACAGCCAAGCAATCGTCGCAACCGTAAATCCGGTTGCCCATGGCGGTGCGGTATTTGCGCTCAATATGACCCTTGTGCTCAATGGTCAGGTAGGAAATGCAGGCGCGTGCATCCAGTTGGTAGGGCGCAACAAAAGCCTTGGTCGGACATATGTCGATACAGGCTTGGCAGCTCCCGCAATGATCTTCGGCTTTCTTGTCGGTTGGTAATTCGGCTTCGCTTAAAATCACCCCCAAAAACAACCACGAACCAAATCCCTTCGAAACCAAATTGGTGTGTTTGCCCTGCCAGCCCAACCCGGCTTGTGCCGCCAATGGTTTTTCCATCAGGGGGGCCGTATCGACGAATACCTTTACTGCTCGTCCGGTTTCTTGGTGCAGCCAGCCCGCCACTTTTTTAAGGCGATTTTTGAACAAATCATGGTAGTCACCGCCCCGCGCATAGACCGAAACATTGCCGTGGGACTTGTGGCTCAAGTCAGACAGTGGGTTATGCTTCGGGCCATAATTCAGGCCAAATACAATTGCGGATTTTGCTTGCGGCCACATCGCATTGGGATGTTGCCGCCGATGCGCTTCACGGGGCAACCAATCCATGTCGCCGTGCAGACCTTGTGCGATAAATTCATGTAAACGATCCCCGGCAGTCCAAGGTCCGGATAGGGAAGTGATTTTTGGCGGGGTCAGGCCTTGTTCAAACGCTTGCTGGTTCAGCTTAGCTATCAGGGTCGGTTCACCCATCCCTTAAAAATCCAGATTGATATAATCGGATGCCGGTGGGATGCCCGGGAACATGTCTTGTAACAGAGGTCGAAATGACGGGCGGGACTTCAAGCGCACATACCAAGATTTGACCAAAGCAAAATCACCAAACGGCACATCACCAAAATAGTCGAGGCATGATAGTGAAGCCATGGCCGACAAATCGGCGATGGTCAGTTCCGGCCCGGCCAGCCAATTGCGCCGTTCAATCAATTGTTCCAGATAGCCCAGATGCAGGCGTAAGTTTTGCTTGCCTTCGCGCATGATTGCACCATCAGGTGCGCCTAGTCCCAACATGGGTTTTTCAACCCGTTCATATAGCAACAAGCCCAAAACTTCGGACTGAAATTTATCAGAAAACCAACTGAGCAAACGTCGCACTTCGGCCCGATCAACTAGTTCCTGCGGCAAGAGGGGCGCCGCCGGGCGGGTTTCTTCCAGATATTCAACAATGGCCCGACTTTCGCAAATCACGCAGGAATTACCCGGTTCCTCCTCGACCAAAACGGGCGGGCGACCGGATGGATTATATTGTTGCAATTTTTGACCATCGGCCGGCAGATCGAGCTGACATGACGTAAAAGCCAGACGCTTCTCGCCCAAGGCAAGGCGCACTTCGCGCGAACCGGGGTCCAGCGGCCAGTGGTACAAGGTGCGTTTCACGTCTGGTTCTCTTTACGGCGGAAATGCCCGATGCCGTGCGGTTCCGCTTTGCCTTTCGGATCGGGATGGATCAAAATATCAGCCGCGGGCCAAGTTTCCAGCAATCTGCGTTCCACTTCGACCACGATAGTATGTGCGGCGGCCAGCGTGATATCCGGGTCCAAATCCAGATGAAACTGCATATGAACATAAACCCCGGAAGCACGGGTGCGTAGCTCGTGGATCGAATAAACGCCCTCGACCTCCATCGCGGTCTTGCGGATCTGGGCGCGATCCTCTTGAGGTAATTCGCGATCCATCATCTGATCCAGACCACCTTTGGCTACTTGCCAAGCGGTATAAACCAGCCACAAGGCGATCCCCAAGCCGATCAATGCATCGGCCATCGGCCAACCGCCAAAACTGGCTAAACTGATCCCGACAATCACCGATAAATTAGCCAGCAAATCCGCTTTGTAATGGGCCTGATCTCCGGCTACGGCCAACGAGCCGGAACGGCGCAATGCGATGCCTTGCAACCAGACCAGCCCCAAGGTCAGTACAATCGATACGACCATAACGGCCAAGGCTAAATTGGTTTGATGTATGGGCGCTGGATGCAACAGGCGCTCCACCGCCTCGCGAGCCACTAACGCGGCCGATATGGCGACCAGCAAGGCCTGAAACAGCGAAGCAAAGCTTTCCGCCTTACCGTGTCCAAATCGATGTTCCTCATCGGCTGGTTCTGCCGCATAACGCACCGCAAAAAAAGCAGTGATCGAGGCAACCAAATCTAGTCCAGAATCCGCAAAACTAGCCAGTAAGGAAACTGAGCCGCTCTGGATATAAACCGACAGCTTGGACACCATCAGCACCAAAGCCACCAACACCGATGCCCAAGTAATCATCCGGGTGACTTTCGCCGATTCGTTCGGTGCAGCCCGGCCGGGACCACCATGGCCGCCGGAATGATGTGTGTGATCTGTCATGAAAGTTGAGATACGTGTCCCAACCCCTCGGGTCAAACGGCAATTGCCTTGCGCCGTGCAATCAAACCTGCCAATGGTCGGCGAGAACATTGAACGGGGCCGGAGGCAGAGCCATGACACTGATACAGCTGGTATTGCTGGCTATCGTGCAAGGCATTACCGAGTTTTTGCCGATCTCGTCATCAGCCCATTTGATTTTGGTGCCGTGGGTCACTGGTGCAGCAGACCAAGGACCATTGATAGATCTGATGGCCCATTTGGGGACACTGGTTGCAGTGATTGCCTATTTTCGAAAAGACGTTTTGTCCATTTTAACGGCGGGCTTTGGGTTTCTGCTTGGTCGGCGCGACCATCCGCAAACTCGGTTGTTTTTGTATCTATTGATTGCCACGCCATTTTCGCTGTTGGTTGGCGGTTTATTGTTCGCCGCCGATTGGATGCACTATCTGCGCGAACCTTTGATCATCGGCATTGCCACCATCTTTTTTGGGTTGATACTATGGGTTAGCGATCGGTTTTTTGAACAATCTGGTTCGGTTGAGGTTCGGGGATTTTCCGCACCGATAATCATCGGTTTGGCGCAAGCCTTGGCGTTTATTCCCGGCACATCGCGCTCGGGCATTACCATGACCGCAGCTCGGTTTTTGGGCGTAGAGCGCCGCGAAGCCGCCCGGTTTTCCATGTTATTGGCCATTCCCTTGTTGGGGGCAGGCGGCAGCATGGCTTTGCTTGACCTGATGATGAGCGATTCAGTGGCGGGAGCGCCGGGGTTGCTTGATGGGCTGGTGGTTGCTGCGCTGTCAGCGGTAACGGCGTGGATCGCTATATCGTTGTTAATGCGGCTTGTCGCTCGCATCGGGTTTTTGCCGTTTGTGCTGTACCGGCTGGCGATGGGCGTGGCGATCTTGGGTTTCGTTTTTCTCTAAGCCAGAGGTCAAGCAGTGCGTTTTTCGTGAAACTGACCATAGCGTCGAAATCTGACCAGTGTGGATGGTACAATGGCTTGTACGGTTTCCAGTGAGGTAAGCCCCAAATCTGACAGGCCCAACGCATCATCAGCCACGACATTATCCGCACCCAACAAAATGACTTGATCGCGGGTTAGGAACGGTTTGACAAACGGCACCATGCCTAACATTTCTCCAATAAATCCGAGAATGCGCGCAAAGAAATCCGGAACCGGCAGGATCACGCGCCGCCGGTCAATTTGCTCGACGGTAAAGGCAACAATTTGGCCCAGTGTCAGAATTTCCGGACCACCTAATTCATATGTTTTGGCTGTTGTGTCAGTGTTGTCCACTGCGGCCATGACTGCCTTGGTCACGTCACCCACATAAACCGGCTGCATTTTGGTATCCGCACCGGGTACGGGTACAATCGGTGCCATTCGGGCCAGCCCGGCAAAGCGTTCAAACAATCCATCACCCGGGCCAAATAGGACCGATGGGCGCAAAATAGTTGCGCGAGGAAAAGCCTCCCGAACCAATCGTTCGCCTTTGCCTTTGCTGCGCGCATAGCTTGATTGCGATTGCTCGTCCGCCCCAATGGCCGAAACATGGATCATCTGGTTGGCACCGGCTGCGGCAGCAGCTTTTGCGATGCTTTCCGCCCCAATGGCGTGCAGCGAAGAAAACTTCTGACGGCCGGTCTCGACCAGAACGCCGACCAGATTGATCACAATTTGCGCGCCCTCAACAGCTTGAGCCACTGATAATTGCGAGCGGATATTGGTCTGGACCAATTGTACTTGTCCCACATCGCCCTCGACCCGTAGCTCAATGGCCTGGTGGGGGCGGCGAACCGCAACACGAACTCGCCATCCGTCTCGGCACAATGCGCGGACCACTTGTCGGCCCAAAAACCCGGATCCACCGAATACCACTGCCAGTTTGTCCATCTGTCTGCCTCGCTTTATTGGTCAAATCGCTTGTCCATCGAACTAGCGCGCCAAAGCCTCCCTGTCCATGCGCTTGTTTGGCGCACAGGGCTGCAGCAAAGAAAACCATTTGCCCGATTGACCCGGCCCACCATCATCGGTATTTGACCTGCTTGCGATCAGTGCCCTGGTGGCGGAATTGGTAGACGCGCTGGCTTCAGGTGCCAGTG
>JAJFFR010000275.1 GCA_021776555.1 Robiginitomaculum sp. | reverse complement strand
TTGGAGATTTAGATCAGGATCATCTTCAACAACAAGTAATCGCATGATTAGTTTCCCCTCGTTGACAAGATACGACCAGATTGTGCATCCACAGTCACTTCGACAACCCTGCCATCAGCACTCAACATTTTAACGTAGTATTTTGCGCCACCTCGATCGGAAGACACCAATCTGGTATCTGCGGTACGTAAGCTGGGATATTGACGCTGAACAATACGCATCACTTCGCTGGCGCCCAGCACCCGACCTTGCTTGCGGGCATCACGAGCTTCATCCGCCGTAAAGGAATTTTCAAACGGCCCCTTGGCAGAGGCCGCACTCGTTGTTCCAGCCAAAATGGCCAAAACAACCGGAATTAAAATGTGAATGTCATTTCTCATGAATGGCAATCTGCATGAAGCCGTCTGAACCAATGGTGAATAACCCACTCAGGAAAAAAATGTAGCTCGTGGATTGCTTTCCCGCAATGTCTTGGATGATTTCACATGTTTTTTCAAACCAGCATCTGGCGAATCTGGCAGCATAATCATTGTTTTGATCAACAAATCACCGCGCACCTTATTGGCCCCAGCTCCACCTTTTCCTTTGATCCGAAAGGTTTTGCCTGAAGATGTATTGGCCGGAATCGTCAAACTTACGGCCCCCGCCGGAGTTGGTACTTTTACTTTCGCGCCTAATACCGCCTCATTCAGTGAAATCGGCAGATCAATCCGTAAGTTTTTTCCATCCACAGTAAAAAGCCGATGCGGTGCGATTTGAATTTCCATAATGACATCACCGGGCGGTCCGCCGCCAAGCCCTGGTGCGCCCTGCCCTTTCAATCGCAATGAGCGACCTGACTGCACACCAGCCGGGATTCCAACTTTTAGGCTTTTACCATCCGTCAACCGCACTTGTCTCGAGCCGCCTTTGATGGATTCTTCCAAGCTAATTTTCATGGAAAAATGCTGGTCTTCTCCACGCGTCGCAAATTGTTGACGCGCTCTCATACCAGCCTGACGTCCGAACAGTTCCGAAAGGACATCCGAAATATCTTCAAATCCACCGGGCGCGAAACCACCCGGGAAACCGCCTCTTTGCGCGCCAGCGCCAGCAAAATGGCCTTTGGGATTACCTTGAGCATCAATTTCGCCACGATCAAACTTCGCTCGTTCTTCTTCGTTACTCAAAAGAGCAAAGGCCGCACTGGCCTCTTTGAATTTTTCTTCGGCGGCAGCATCTCCCGGACGTACATCGGGATGCAATTGTTTTGCAAGTTTACGATACCCTTTGCGGATCGTCGCCTGATCAGCCGATCTGGGCACACCCAGAACTTTATAGGGGTCGTTGGTCATGATGATCACTCCTAAACCATCATGTATGCGTTTTTGATCGCAAAAAAAAGGTCAGAGACTCAGGAACTGACGATTTGTTTCTCCACGCCCAGCTTCCGGGGAAATTTGTGAAACTGCAACATCCAACTGTGAGGGAGTGCCTGAGGGAAACAATTGAGTTAATTCCAAATCAGAAACGTGCCTCACCGGTAGGTTAAGTTGTTCGGACAAAGCCACCATGCCAGAGACGTATAGTTCAAACTGATAGACCTCCTCGGTCTCAGCCAAGGGTACTTCTGGGTCATGCCAATTATCACCTCCGATGCGAGTTCGCCTGATCCAGGAAATGTCGATACCACTACCCGTTGTTTTGGCCCGCAAATGAACCGGCTTTCGCGGCAATCTACTTCGGCCGACATATGTCTGGCTAACAACTGCCTCTTCATCAGGATTTACAGCCCGCCCCTCAAACCGGGTTTGCCAGTCCAACACAGCGCCGAACTCATGGGTATTCAAGCTGGCTGCCTGGCTGGACCCATCCAGTAAAACGACAGGAGCGTCAACGGGAACATCAACCTCCATCACACCTTCCGTACCAGACTGCCCGCGCAAAAGACGTGATAATTTCCAACTGCCATCGCCTTGCAAGGTGACGAACTGAAATTGCATCACTTCCCAACGACCATCACTGTGTTGGATGGCCAATGAATTTTGTCCGTCTAAAACTTCAGGTTCGGTAATGGAAAGCAAATTACCCCCTGGCAGGTTCAAATGAATGATTGTGCTTTCATCAAACCGACTATCCACGCCGCCAGCCGGAATACTGGTCAGAACTTGGCCCAGCAATGCCGGGCGACCCAGCAGCGCCCGCACTCGCGGATCAGAACCCGCTCGTATTTCAATCGACCCAATCCATGGATCAGCAAAGGCCGCAACTCTGGGTCCAAGTCGATCATTTTCTCCGGCCAATAAGGGGATATCCAACACCAGCAAAGCCGGGCGTGATGGAATACCAACGCTCTGTCCCGCACCCACGGCTGCAATCGCGCCCCCCAAAGATGGATTGTCCACAAATTCAACCGATTGCAACCAAACCTCGCGACGGCCACGTTCTTCAATGCGGGCGATTTGCCATTGTCCAGCAATGAATGCTTGATCAAAGCGAACCACATCAGCAACTTCTAACGCCATATGAGACGGCGGCAAAATAACTCGTAGTTCGTTGGATTTTTGTCGGGATCGGGCCAACACACCACTGCTGATTTTTTTCATCGCAATGTGATCCGCAACCAAGGGTACCGAAAACGAGATCAGACGGTTCGGATCGAAATTCTCAACCCGAACACTGGTCTCCGCTGGCTGGTAATCTTTGGCATCATCGGAAAATTGAATCCGGACACCGGTTGGTAAATGCTCGATATCTTCGATGCCGATTTGTACACCAGTTCGATCTTTGGATTCGACCAAAGCCGACTCTGGCAAACTCAGCACCGGCTGGCCCTGAGTCACACTCGTAAAATGAAGCGTCCCAAACCGTTCCGAAGTTTCAAACCCATAACATTCTGCCAGAGGAGATAGTGCATCTCGCACACTGGTTCCACCCCGCACCGTGTAACCGGTAACGATACCGGCGACAGATGTAGTAGAAAAGTCAGAGATATTGGCCGATTTGCACAAATCCGAAATGATCGCTGCCAAAGAGGAAAATCCGACTCGGCCATTTAACCAGTGACCCAATTGCCAATTGGCACCATCTGACCAGACAAGATCGCGAGTTGGAAAGTCGGGAAAGGGCCGAGCATCCCACGTCCATATCTGGATGTTAGCCGGATCAATCATCGGGCCGCTATAAATGTTTGAAGTCGGATTTGTTGGCATTCCGACTTGCCAATAATCCAAAATTGCCTCGCAATAGCGCCGCTGTATCAAATCATCACGATTACCATTGGAGAAGTAAGGCAATTGGCTTTCTGAACTTTTTGGATCAAAAAATACATTCGGTTGGTTGGCACCCTTGTCGACAGCTGGACAGCCGGTTTCAGTAAACCAGATCGGTTTGGATTGCGGAACCCACGAGGATGCGCTGCCACTTTCAACACCAGCGGGGCGATCAAAATGGTTATTCGCCCACCAATTACTGATGTCCTTGTACCGAAACACCCAAGGCTTGTCGTGGGAACCATCGGTAATTGATGTACGAATTTGTGCGGTACGGTCTGCCGAGCTTTGATAAAACCAGTCATAGCCTTCCCCAGCTTCCACATTAGCCCGCAAATAATCAAGATTATGAATTGCTGAATACTGGCTGGCATCCGCATGCCCACTGCCTTCACGCCAGTCGGACAGGGGCGCGTACCAATCAATCCCGACGAAATCGACAGCTGGGTCAGACCAAAGTGAATCTAGGTGGAAGTAGACATCATTGCTGCCATCTTGCGGATGATGCCCGAAATACTCGGACCAATCTGCCGCATAAGAGATTTTCACTTGCGGCAAAATGCTCGATACATCTTGCGCCAAAGTGGTCAACTCTGACACCATCGGGTACTCGTCCTGCGACGATCGTAATTGAGTCATCCCTCGCAATTCCGAGCTGATCAGAAAAGCATCGACCCCACCCGCCAAATTGCATAAATGGGCATAATGCAAGATCATCCGGCGCAAGGACCATTCCTCATCGCCTAGAAAATTGATTGTCCCATCACCAACTTCAAAGTCTTGTGCGGCAGCTGCCCCAAAGAAAGGCGCGATCTGACTTTGAATACTTGACGACTTATCGGGACTGCCCGACTGACCGGAAGCCGGGTTGCAGGTGATGCGCCCGCGCCATGGGTAAACCGATTGCTGTGTTGCGCCGTAGGGATCAGGCAACGTATTGTCGGCCGGAATATCCATTAGGAAAAATGGGTAGAATACGACTCGGAACCCGCGAGATTTCAGCTCGGCAATGGCTTGCAAAATTGAAGTGTCTGATGGCGTTCCACCGAATGCCGGTCGTTCATCAATGGTAGAAACCAGATGAGCATTGGTTCGCGATACGCCGCCGACTACCCAATCATGACCAATCGTAACCTTATTTTGCAACTCAACGCCCGGGCGCAATTCGCAAAACTCACAGCGCAGATCATTGCCAAACCAACTCACCACCAAAGACACGGTATCGCAAGCAGGAAGTGTTCTTTGCAAATCATCTAATGCAGCAAGAATATCGGTGCCGCCAAAACTGTTATTGATATTTTCGGCTCTAACGACCCCCGGACCAATATCGGCCAATACGGCCTTTGTGGCGTAGGCAAATTCACCTGAACTCGGCAACAAGGTTACGCCCTTCAGGCGTTTTCTGAGGCCTGTCGTTGCAATGTCTTCTAACGGACTACGGAAGACTTCGAACGATAATTGTGGGATACGATTGCCGAACTGCGATAGCGGAAAATTTTCGAAGATCACATAGGCCAACCCCTTGAATGCCGGGGTGCGGTCAACACCTTCGACTACCTGTATCAGGCTGTCCGGCAATTGGTCTTCATCGCCCGCATGGAAGCGGAATTGAGTCAGATTACTGTCTAATAATTTTCCGTCGGCCCACACCCGGCCAATTCCATCAATCACTCCTTCGCTTAACCCAACAGCGAAATTAAGCGTATAGGTTCGCTCCGAAGTTCGAGGGCCACCTTTGCCGCCACCTTGCACCTGTGTGCGGGTTTCAATCGGTTGATCAGCCCAAATGATTTGGCCGCCTATGCGAACCCGACCATAAACGATCGGCATCGCCGCCCCTTCGGTCGACTGCAAGATATGCAGTTTTTCCAGCTCAGCACCTGTAACTCGATCTCCCGAGAACAACGAGGTGATTGCTCCACCTACCAAGACATTTGCAATGCCGGTTACCGCGCGTTGTGCAAAGCTAAGTGCCAATTGTGCCATATTATCTTACTCTATTTCTGGAAAATTATATGCACCGGCCAATCGGGATTTCCACCAACGACCATAGGCCGAGCAAGAAACAGAACGCCCCCAATAGGCGTGTGCAAATTCATGTTGATTGATCAGTATTCCACAGTGCTTGACCGGGCTGGTTGCATCCATTCGAAACAGCAAAACCGAAGCAATTTTTGGTGCGTTAACAGGCAACAAAAACTGCTCCGCCGCTTCTTTCAGCAATTCAGATTGACCGCGTTCCGCCCAGTCCGGTGAATACACCGGCAAAGGCGCAGGCTCTTCGTCATATAAGGATCGCCAAACGCCCCGGACCAAACCCAAACAATCGCACCCTGCACCTTTGACGCTGGCTTGGTGGCGATAGGGTGTGCCCACCCAGGATTTTACTTCTTCTACGATCTGGCCCGAGAGATCAGATGTCGGCATCAGGTGTCCAATAACGGGATAGCCAATAGAGCATCGTTGCCCGGCATGAACGGGCATCCACGAAAATTTCCGACATTTGCAAAGCGATCCGCACAATGGATTAATGTCTTGTCGCATCCGACAATCAAGGCAATTTGGTCGCCCGATTCCAAGGGTATCCTTGGCGATAAAAGCAATTCAAAAACCTCATCCGGCCCAGACGAGTAATGTTTGAAAATTCGTGCATGGTTGGCCGTTTTTTCCGTATCCAACCACTCGACAGCCCCAAAGACAAACCAGTCTGCTGGCGAAAAGCTTAATCCTTGAACCGTAAAGGAGCTTGGCCCAATTACAGTTTCAATTGTCGCAATTGTCCGCCATGGCGGACCAGTTATGTCTTTTTCGCAACGAGTATCACCTAATTCCGCATCACAGTTTTTGGAAAAACTGCGCCCAATGTTCCGTTCCAGTTTTCGGGAGTTTGAAACTAGTTCTGCCTGAAACGCATTATTCTCAACCTGAATATCACCGATTTCCCCAGCCCATATCCCGACGCGATCATCTGTATTTTGCCAATCCACCCGCCATATCTCGACCCGTGCGCCGTCAAAAAGACCGGATTTCAAATCCTCGGCGCTCAATGTGTCATGTAAGACCGAGCCAGCTGTTCCGGCGGAATCTGTTTCAAAACCAAGTGCTGTTTCAATCACACCCGGCGCGATGCCGGACGCGGCTTTCCAGACCAAACCATCAAACACCAAGTCTTGATCATGGTCAGTAAACCCTGAAACAATTCCGTCGGTTCGGGTCAGTTTCCAGCACCAGCTCAAATGGGTGACCCCGGACTGCAAACTGGCGATCATGCTTTGCGAAAGGTTACGCATATCAACGGATCTCCAGGATCGGGATCGAGCCAATAGAACCAGATTGAAATGCCTCAATCGATATCGCCAGATAATCCGTGTCAAACCGAACCGGTACATCGAACGCAAATCCAGCGGTAACCGCTAACCCGGCACCGGGTTCAGCGCC
The DNA here is from genome assembly GCA_021776555.1 of Robiginitomaculum sp. Classification (GTDB taxonomy): domain Bacteria; phylum Pseudomonadota; class Alphaproteobacteria; order Caulobacterales; family Maricaulaceae; genus Robiginitomaculum_B. Next base: position 3,472 of record JAJFFR010000275.1, on the reverse strand, counting down.
GGGCAAAAAGGTGATATGGCCGGTTTGGTTGTCGACGGTAAAGTCTGTGCCTTCCGCCTTCTGATTTCCGGCAACGGCCAATTGCAGGGAGCCGGTAACCGGTTTGGTGATCTCACGAATGTATTCGTTTGCACCGGGTTCATATATTTTCGATAACTGAAAAACGCTCTGAACCCCGCCGCCAAGGCCTAACAATTGATCCGTAGCAGCAGGCGGTGTCCCAGCCGCAGAAGACTGGTAGTCGAGTGGGTCTTTCCAGCGAAAACCATGCAAACGACCAGACCGCGCCTCAAAAAAACAGACCACGCTTTCAATATCCGCCAAGGACCGTATGCCAATCCCGGCATCATAGCGGCGGCGCGCGTGTTTCCACGGCGTATTTCTTTCTTCATGACCTGATTCAAGCGTGATAATTTCAGTTCTTCGCTCCGGCCCGCCAATGGAGCGAAACGAGATAGGAACCGGGAACTGGATTTCGTGAAATGCACTCATAACCGCTGCCTTCCTTTTTCAACCGCGCGGCTCAACATGGCGCTGATTTGCCCTTGAGACCGCCTAAAATCGTCAACATCCACTCCCGGACCTAGATTGAAATTTACGGTAACTGGGCTATTGCCCAATTGCCCATCAATGGTGCCGGTACTGGCCGGGCGAAATACTTCCGGACCGCGTTCTCCAACCAGATATGCACCACCGGCAAGCACGGGACCGCCATCGGCTCTGGCTCCGGAAAAACCACCAACAATAGCTTGACCCAACACGCCGGAAAGCGCGCCACCGACCACTTGCTTGATGGCAATTTTCGCTAAATCACGAAGTATGGACTCGGCCATTTTCTGAAATGACAATGTCCCAGTCCGAGCGGCGTTTTCCATTTCCTGCGCGATCCGGCTTCCGGTTTGCGCGAAAATATTTTCCAACTGTGAGGCCGACTCGCTGGCCGGGCCTTGGGCATATTCACGAAGCTGTTCCCCAGCTTCAGCAAATGGGTTTTCGGTTCCCGATTCATTACGGTCCATTGGGTCAATCCTCTATGATTTGATCTGGATATTTTGCAGCTAGCAATTCAAGGTCATTTTGATTGGCATGAACGACCAGATTGCGTTTGATCAATTGTTGCCATTCCCAAACCGATAGCTTCCAAAAATCATGTGGTGCAATCGAATAGGCTTGGTTTGCCTGTTGCAGTAATTGCCCCCAACATCGCCGATCCATCAGACCTTGCCTGCCAGTTCAAAAACTTTGGAAATTACTCGAACTACTTCTGCTGGATCGAGCTTGGCAGTTCGTAGTTTTTCCAAGGGGATTGCATTGCCGCCGCCACAAAGTAGCGCCGCCAGAATATGCAACACATCATTGGCATTAACTTTGGCCAAACGCCCGGACAAATCATTCAAGTCATCCAGTTCTAAACTGGACTCGATTTGTGCCAAGGCGCCCAACGTCAGACATACAAGATACACTTGACCATCAATTGTTAGGGCATGTTCGCCCCTGATCGGGTTCGGCTCCATCAAATGGCTGCAAATACAATTGCACCAGCCGATGACAAGGTCAGGCTGTAAACGGCCTCGCGGTCAAAATCTCCAGCATATTCCAGAGCTGCAATTTGAAATGGTCCGGTCAGGCTACCAAAGTCTGGAATGATGATCTGCCAGTTGCGAATATCCTGAGCAAAAAAGGCGGCCCGGACTAATTCATCTGCGCCCGCATCTTTGAACACACCGGACCCAGAAACCGATGCGGTTTTTACACCCGCCCCGGGCAGTAATTCCCGCCAAGCATTGGGGCTGTCTGTGTGGGTTACACCCACCGCCTGTGCGTTTAATGAAATGGTTCTGGCCCGTAGACCTGCCATAGTGACATAAGTTGCAGAACCTGATGGCTCTTCGATTTTCAGCAAGATATCCTTGCCGTGTTGCGCGGTCATAATATGCTCCAGATTAAATTAGGATATGGGTTGGGTCAGGGCGCGCAGGCGCAAAATAGATTGAAATATGCGACCATCCTTGGCGCGTAAGGTATCAGCGAACACCACCCGCAAGTCGATCAAGACATGATCATCCAAGCTGGTCGGTATCGATTGCATCGCTTCACGCAACGCCTGCAACACCTGAAACCCTTCTGTTTTGCCACTATATCTTGACCAGACATGCAAACTTACATCCTGCTCGATCAAGGCAGCTTGGTCCGCATCCAAAGGACGCGATTGATGTCGGCCAAAATTGACAAATGGATAGATCGGTGATGGAGGCGGGTCATCATATAAACGCACGGGTGAACCCAAGGCGGTTTGTACACCTGCATCTTGCTGCAAATGGCCAAAAATAGCTTCTTGTAAGGAAAGTTCCGGACCTTTGCTCATTGCAAAACCTCCTGACATTCCAATTCAGTATGCCCCGGCGCATTGGCACGCAAGGCCAATACCCGTAAGGTTTTTCCCGCCCAAAGCACTCGAATAGGCAGCGCAATATCGCTGCGTTCGCGAATAAATATCTTCAAAAATCGTCTGGTGGTCGTGCCGCCAATTCGGTTGCCCTCGGTGGCGGAAGCCGGCCGAACTTCTGCCCACATGCTGACCAAATCTTGCCAAGCAATTTCCTGCCCGCCAGCCGCATCGGCGGTGGAAACTGGAACTTGCACAACAATCCGCTCTGATATTTGCCGCAGCCGGGTCATAGCCGCACCGCCACGTAACTCGACAGCAAGGATTGCACTTCTGTGGGGAGCGCACCGGCTTCGCCATCTCTATGCTCAAACAACCAAGCCGCAAACAACAACAAAGCCGTTTTCAGCGGGGCCGGGACATCAGTAACCAAATCACCATAACCGGCGATATAAACAATTCGGTATGACCCAGAAAAATTACCACTGGTCGGGCGAATTCTCGCCCCATCCAGATCAACAATATAAGCGCCTGGGTCGAGGTTTTGTTCCGTTCCATCTGCATTGATTTTTGCAATGCTTTGAACCGATTGCAGTGGTAACGCACCCAGGTCAATCAACCCGGTTTGGGTATTTACCAATGTTACTTGTTCAATCGTTTGGGTAATCAGCGCGTGGCGGGTCAATGTTTCGACACGCACACGAGCAGTTTCGATCAATTGCAAAACCAAAGTGTCTTCCAATGTATGATCAAGCCGCAGCCAAGCTTTCGTCTCGACCAAACTGATCGGTTCCACCAAGGGTGGCACAAGAATTTTCAAAGTCATGGGTTCGAACTCCACGCAAAATTTCAAACTTAAAAAGCAATCGGGCGCGTGAATGTTCACGCGCCCGACCACCTCTTCACCAACAGCTCAGGGGGCTAGCTGACGGCAAATTTCAGAAGCTTGATGGCATGGAAATCTTGGATTCCGCCGCCAACCCGTTTTGTGGTGTAAAACAGCACATAAGGTTTGGCCGAATAAGGATCACGAACCACATTGACACCAGAGCGATCGACAACCAGATAGCCTCGGCGAAAATCACC